>NZ_JBMPZU010000070.1:0-170311 GCF_049463095.1 Neobacillus sp. 19
AATATGGAAGAAAATAGTATTTCTATCTTTGACTTTCTCACAAAACATGAAACCATTATTAAATTTGACAACCCGGTCGGCGGACATGGCGGCGGCGATAACGGCATTATGAGAACGTTCCTTCGCGAAATTCAATTTGGAAATAGCGGGCACGGCGTTTCTTCTGCGTCTGCATCGGTAAGAAGCCATCTCATGGCATTTGCAGCGGAAGATTCAAGGCTTCAGCAGGGAAAATCAATTAATATTGACGATTACTATGAAATATTGGTAGAAAATTTCAAAGGATAAACGGCGGGGTTGAAAGCTATCTTCTTGGCAGTAATCAGGGGTTATTAACTCTTTATGGAAAGGATTATATAATAGGTTGATGGGTTGACAGGTTATCCCGTTGCCTTTATATTCGAATTAGTTAGAATTCTCTGTGTAGAACTAGCGCTGTACAGGGATAATAATGAAGGGTCCTTTTTTTATCGCTGAATGGAAAACGTTTGGATGTTATTATGAAAACACTCTCATGGATACTTGAGCAAAAGTTATAATAGCCAGCGTTCTATTAGTAGATGCGGACCTTTTCCGGCCATCGCATGGGAGCATCGACAGGTAAAAAAAAACCAAGCAGAACAAAGGTTATGAGTGACATCTAGAAAGGGAGAATACTAAATGGGAAATAGAGGATTTATTGGGGGATTCTATCAACTGGCTGAGAAAGTCATGAGAATTGCACAATTCCAATTGCTTTGGATAGGGTTAACATTTTGCGGAGGGATTGTGCTGGGGGTTATGCCCGCAACTGTTGGTCTCTATACGGTGATGCGTAAATGGATCGTGGGGAATGAAGATAACCAGTCATATGTCCGCTTGTATTGGACTGCATTTCGGAAGGAGTTTTGGAAGGCAAATGCTTTAGGGCTTATTTTGACCATTGCGGGCTTTCTGATTTACTTAAACTTTTCCCTCATCCGTTTCTCTCATGGATTTATGTATTGGTTTCTATTACTCTTTGTTTTCATGCTAAGTATTTTGTTTTTAATTATTCTACTATATCTCTTTCCTGTTTTTGTCCATTTTGAAGGTACATTCACTCGATATATTAGTATTGCATTATTACTGGGCCTATCATTCCCATTTCATACCCTGCTGCTGATCATTGGGTATTATGTGCTGTATCTATTATTTTTTACTGTACCTGGAATGATTCCATTCTTTAGTGTAGCGCTGTTCTCCTGCTTGTCCATGTGGGTATCTTTGAAGGTATTTCAACGTGTGGAAGGGAGAGAGGGAGACGGTGCTGTCAAAAGACAGGTAAGATTCAATGCATTATTTCAGAGAAATTCAACCCCTGCTATAAATAATAAAGGCGATTTTGGATCAAGTACTTAAGCAAGAATAGCCCATAGAAGGATGTGATAATGAGATGGAAAATTTACAAGGAACAACAGAAATAACAGGAAATCTAAAGGGACAAGTAGATGTAAACATCACACCCAAAAAGAGTATGATAAAAAGATTGTGGAAAGAGCGATACCTCTATCTTTTGTTACTGCCGGGACTCCTTTATTTTATTATCTATCGGTATATCCCGATGGCTGGAAATATCATTGCTTTTCAAGATTATAGCGCATTTCAAGGTTTTCTTCATAGTGAATGGGTGGGATTGAAACACTTTAAAACGATTTTTGAGGATCAAGAAGTCATTCGAGTATTGTGGAATACCTTATACCTGTCTTTTCTTCAAATCGTCTTTGCTTTCCCAATCTCTATTATTCTAGCAATCATGCTGAATGAAGTGAGATCAAGCTTATATAAACGAGTGATCCAATCCATCGTTTATGTTCCCCATTTCTTATCATGGGTGGTTGTTATCGGGATTGTCACGATTTTACTAAAATCAGATGGAATTTTGAACAAATTACTTGGAAGTGTTTTTGGGATGGACACAGTTCCTTTTTTACAAGACCCGCATTGGTTTATGCCGTTAGTGGTTCTAGAAGTTATTTGGAAGGAATCTGGATGGGGGACCATTATTTTCCTTGCTGCGTTATCTGGGATTAGCCCTAGCTTATATGAGGCTGCCGCTGTTGATGGTGCCAATCGTTGGCAACAGATATGGCATATTACATTACCTGCCCTAAAAAGTACCATTGTTATCCTATTAATTTTACGACTAGGCAGTGTGTTGGATGTTGGTTTTGAACAAATTTACTTAATGTTAACACCGTTCACGATGGAAGTTGGAAACGTACTTGACACGTTTGTCTACCTGAAAGGGATTCAAAACTCTGATTTTAGTTTCGCAACAGCGGTTGGGTTGTTTAAGTCTGTAATTGGACTGATCTTAATCGTTGCGGCCAACCGATTAGCGAAACGCTTCGGAGACGGGGGAGTCTATTAAGAAAGGAGTGGCTATACGTGCTAAAGAGTAGAACAGCATCAGAAAAAATAGTAGATACGACCAATATCATTCTTCTTGCGCTGATTGCACTGACCATGTTGTTTCCGTTTTATTATATGTTTGTTGTATCGTTTGCAACGTACGAAGAATTTGTCAAGACAGATTTATTGCTATTTCCGAAAACATGGGTGTTAGATGCATACGAGTATATTTTAGGCTCTAAAGAATTCGTCCGGTCACTTGGAGTTACCATTTATGTAACCGTAGTAGGTACATTAGTTAGTTTAATGTTGACGGCGATGATGGCCTATTCCTTATCAAGAAATATAATCGGTCAAAAATTTTATGTATTTCTCGTATTATTTACATTTGTATTCGGTGCGGGAATGATCCCAACCTATATGATTGTTCAGGCAACAGGGTTAATGGATTCTCTTTGGGCTTTAATTATTCCAGGTGCCATAAGCTCGTTTAATTTAATTGTCATGAGGCAGTTTTTTATGGCATTGCCAGTAGACCTGACAGAGGCTGCCATCATTGATGGAGCAAATGATTTGCAAATTTTCGCAAAAATCATTCTCCCACTATCGAAGCCAGCATTAGCGGCCTTTGGCTTGTTTTATGCAGTTGGTATATGGAATTCTTATTTTTCAGCATTACTTTATTTGAGTGATCCAGCAAAGTGGACAGTGCAGGTTGTTCTAAGGCAGCTGGTCATTCTAAACAAGGGCGATTTACTAGATGTTGGGATGCAGGCAGGAATGGATAATCCGCCGCCAGCTGAAACGGTTGGAATGGCAGCAATCCTCATTGCGACCGTTCCTATTCTGATCGTCTACCCATTCTTACAAAAACACTTTGCGAAAGGAGTGATGCTAGGATCGGTGAAGGAGTAGCGTTTATGCAGCTTATTAGTAGTAACTAAGTATCATATCAAGGGGGAAAAATTAGATGAAACGTTTTATGTCCATTACATTATCGTCTGTTTTATTGGCGGGTTCACTTGCAGCTTGTTCTCCAGATAGTGAAAAAACTTCATCAAATACCAACAAAAACGAAAAAATGGCCATCACTTGGTTTGATGGTACTTGGGAAAATCCAGTTCCAGAACCAGGTAATGAAGCGGCAAAAGCATTAAATAAAAAGTTTAATATTGACTTTAAACCACAGTACATCCCGTTTGACCTTTATGATGATAAACTGACAGTGAAAATGGCCTCCGGTGATATCCCGGATGTAATCGGGACAGAAGGCGCAGATACAAATTATATTAAGTGGGCGAAACAAGGTGCATTTTTACCATTAAATGATTATGTAAAGAAGTATGAAAACTTTAAAGATATCCCACAGTCTGTTTGGGATGCGGTAAGTTTAGATGGGAAAATATATGGAATTCCTCTTTTCTTCCCGGCTTCTGGCGGAAAGAAACCTATCATTCGTCAGGATTGGCTTGATAAATTAGGTTTAGAAATGCCTACAAACTATGAGGAGTTAGAGAAAGTCGCAATTGCATTTGCAAAAGAGGATCCGGACGGTAATGGCAAAGATGACACTATTGGTTTAGGACTTGCTAAAGGAATTGTGTATGACCCTGCATTCGGTGCATATTGGGGCAATAGCTGGTATCATAAAAATAAGGATGGCCAACTAATTCCAGGGCAAATTTCTGAAGGAAAAACAAAGAGAAAATTACTTCTCTAAGTGAATTGTTTAAAGCAGGTGCGCTGGATAAAGACTGGCCTGTTAAAGAATATAATGAAGTCTTTAAAGATTTTAATGCCGGTAAAGTAGGAATTTGGTATGAGCAGCCAGGAACCCAAAAGGGTGCACAACCTAATAACCTTGACTTGTCTACCTTAAGAAAGAACGCACCTGAGGCAAAAATTACAGCTATTCCTGCCTTCGAGCAGCCTGACGGCAAATCTGGTTATGTATACGGTAGTGGTTATTATCGAATTTGGATGTTAAGTTCAAAATTAAAAAATGATTCGAAAAAGGTTGAAAAGATTTTAGAAATGATGGACTATATGGCCAAGTATGTACCTGCAAGTGACCAAAAGCCAGATAATGAATATTTTGATTGGACAATGGGCGGCGAAGGCAAAGGATATACGATCGTTGATGGGCAGCCGGAAAAGTCGGCAGACTATAGTAAATATGCTCCATTGGCACTGTTTAACGAGAAACTTGGTGGATTTGCTGTCGGTGAAAAAGTCATGGAGGATTATGCAAAACAATCCAAGGCACCTGAATCAAAAGAATTTAATAGTGTAATGTATGATATGCTTTCAAAATCTAATTATTATATCAGCCCTGTTGGACGTATTCACTCAGATGTTTATAACGAAAAGATGGCTGCTTTAAACCAGTATGCAGCGAATGAATTAACTAAGATGATTGCAGGTCAAAGACCAATTTCTGAGTGGGATAAATTTGTAGATGAGTTTATGTCCAAAGGCGGAAAAGAAGTCATTACTGATGTTAACAAACTATTAGATGAAAGTAAGATTGAAGGAGAATGGCTTAGATAATAAGTAAGAAAATACGATCCTCTGGGAATCTTCGGAGGATTGTTTTTTTATAAAAAGGTGAGGAAAATGAATATACGACAACGAATAAAAGAACTTGACAACATTTGGTATCATTATAAAACTCACATTCTTATTGGAATTCTAATAATAGCTGCATTGGTTCCTCTTGCTTTTTTTGACAAGCATGAAAAGCCCACAGCATTAAATGTTACGTTTGTTGGTAATACAATAGAAGATAAGCAACAGCAGGCCCTTCAGAAGAAAGCTAATTTCCAAATGTTAAAGCCAGATTCGAAGTCTGAAATTAAGTTGAATTTTTGGAGAATAAATGGGAATTTAACCACCACACAGGATAATATGGATTTATATCAAAAATTGCTTACCCAAATTGCAGCAAAAGACATTGATATACTTGTTCTTGATAAAAGTGACTTTCTAGTCTTGTCACAACAAGGGGCATTTAAAGATTTGGATTTTATAAATAAAGTTAACCATGACAAAAAAAGCAATAAAAACGCAATTGATTTAACTGAACATGCGCTCCTCCGCCAAGCCGGATTTAATTCGGACAATAAGGTGATGGCCATCCTATCCAATACGAAAAAGGAAGAAACGGCGATAAAATTTGTTCAATGGTTTATGAAGCAGACAAATTAACATGCTCTCAGAGGTTCAGCTTGCTGCTAGGCTATAAACTGTTACCAAGATTTTTTAGGGCATTAGAATTTTGGAGGGAAATCATGATTACATATGATAAGAAAAGTTGGAAGATTAATAATGAACGAGTCTTTATTCTATCAGCAGCGATCCACTATTTTCGCCTGCCTAGAGCAGAGTGGGAGGAAGTGTTAGAGAAGGCGAAGGCTGGGGGATGTAATACAATTGAAACCTACATTCCATGGAATTTCCATGAAATGAAGGAAGGCGAGTGGGATTTCACGGGTGATAAGGATTTAGCCTATTTTCTGCAATTATGCGCTGACAAAGGATTATATGTGATTGCACGGCCAGGACCTTATATTTGTGCGGAATGGGATTTTGGCGGACTGCCTTGGTGGCTCTCTACGAAAACGGATATTCAATACCGTTCTCAGGATCCGCTATTTTTACAGTATGTCGATCAGTATTTTGATCAGGTCATTCCAATCATTGATGACTACCAACTGACAAAAAAGGGTACCGTTATCATGGTTCAAATTGAAAATGAATTTCAAGCATATGGAAAACCGGATAAAGCGTATATGGAATATTTACGGGACGGAATGACAGCAAGAGGGATTGAGGTTCCTTTTGTTACATGTTATGGAGGCGTAGATGGGGCTGTAGAGTTCCTTAATTTCTGGTCGAATGCCAAACATGCAGCCAAAACGTTGGATGAGCGTTTTGAAAATCAGCCAAAAGGAGTTATGGAGTTTTGGATTGGCTGGTTTGAACGATGGGGTGGAAATAGAGCAGATCAAAAAACCCCTGAGCAGCTTGAACGTGAGTGTTATCAGCTATTAATCAATGGTTATTCGGCGATCAATTATTATATGTATTTTGGCGGTACTAATTTCGATCATTGGGGCGGCCGGACGTCGGGTGAACAAACCTTTTCTACGACATCCTATGATTATGATGTGGCAATCAATGAGTATCTGCAGCCAACGAGAAAATTTGAAGTGTTAAAACGAGTACATGCCCTGATTAATTGGTTAGAACCGCTCTTTACCAATGCGGAACAAGCGAGTACCGATGTGAATCTCCCAGGTCACTTGACATCCCAGCGGATTGTCAGTCCCTTCGGTGAGGTCCTCTTTATCGAGAATAAACGAAATGAACGGGTCCAATCCCACCTTTTTCATCAGCATGAGAGAATTCCGTTTACGGTTGAAGCAAATGCGATTTTACCGATTGTCCGGAATGTAGTGGTGAGGGATGGCATTACCATCAAAGCGCTTACGGGCCAGACAACAGGTTTTGAGTCAACGAATGCGGTAATTTATCACGAGGAGGGCCAATGTTCTACTTTATTATTACAGCTAGATCAAAAAATCAGTGTCCATTGTCCACTGCCCAATCGTTATGAATGGGTTGAGGATGATCTTTTGCTATTTACCTTCTACCACGGAAACCAGCCGCAAACCGTTCAGCTTTCCTTTGAGGATGGTTCCGCCTATTCGCTTGACATTGTATCAAGATGTTCGTTGGAAGAACATGTAACTGAATTGGAGCAGGGTGCACCCCTTTCTCCGTTAAAATGGGAATGTGCTGATGAGCCTCTTTGTTTTTTAGCAGATGATGTGAAAATGGCTGAGAAGCCGCTTGATTTCAGTAGCTTTGGGCAATTTAGCGGCTATTTAGGGTATGAGAGTGAGTTTACGGCCCAAGAGGCGAAAAACACAACGATGGTCTTTCCGCGGATTGAAGATCCTGTGATGGTCTTTTGTAATGATACCTATGTCGGTAAGCTTAGTAAGATAGGGGCAGCAGCCATCGAGGTTACCGTTAAGGCAGGGAAGAATAAGTTAACCTGTCTCGTTCAAAATATGGGGCGTTTCAACTTCACTCAAGCGCTTGGTGAGCCAAAAGGCATAAGTGATGCACCTGCCCAAAATGCAAAGTATCTTTCATTGCTTGCAGGCTGGCAGGTGGAAGGGTGTGGCCGGCACCATCATTTATCGCAGATTCCATCCATTGGCGGGCGTATTGGTTTTTTACGATCTTTCCAAAATCTTGGGTATGACCGGGCAATTCTTGTCGGGGATGGAGTTTCTCTTGTAAGGGTAAATGGAAAACCAGTCAAGATGTTGATGGACAGCCAGACTGGCTGGTCGAGAGGCAGTGCGGTCTATGGAGTTGCGGATCTTAGCGATGTCCTTATACAGGGGGAAAATCTGTTGGATTTAGATGTTCAACATGTGTCGAGTATTCGCCGGTTTGACCTTTATTTATTTAACGAGAAGGAACAAATACTTGATTGGAAAATGAAATCCTTTGCCCAAATTGAGGAACAGAAGGATTGGGACGAACAGAATGATCCTCCAAAGGAATCTATTGCACCACGCTGGTACCGCAGCCGTTTTTCTTGGGATCCAGTGAATGGCTCTGTAGTGAAAGTCCGGTTTAACCACATGAGTAAAGGGTGCTTCTGGGTGAATGGCCATTGTTTAGGAAGGTATTGGAATATTGGGCCTCAGGAGGATTATAAAATCCCGGCATCCCTGCTCGCTGAAGAGAATGAACTGGTCATTTTTGATGAAGACGGTGTGACGCCGGCGGATGTGGTGATTCATTGTTATACACCATCCGTAAGGATATCAAAAGGCAACAGTCAGCAGCCAGTCTTGATGCTGGAAAATTAGGAAGGTTGGTACAATTTGATGAAACCGAATATCTTATTATTGATGGTTGATCAAATGCGCGGAGATTGTTTAAGTGTGCTGGATCATCCTGTCGTTGATACGCCCAATCTTGATCAACTGGCACGCAACGGGGTTCTTTTTCAACAGGCTTATACAGCTACACCCTCCTGTGTTCCGGCGCGGGCATCGGTATTAACGGGAATGTCGCAAACGGGAACAGGCCGTGTCGGCTATCAGGATAAAGTACCGTGGAATTATGAACATACGTTGGCAGGAGAGTTGACGAAAGCAGGGTACCATACACAAGCGATCGGAAAAATGCATGTCTATCCGGCAAGGAATTTACTCGGTTTTCATAACGTAGTCTTGCATGACGGCTACCTGCACTACAACCGTTTTAAACATCAAAATCTTGAAATAGAGTCCTATAATTACAGCGGTGATGATTACCTTCCGTGGCTGAAGCAGCAGGCGGGAGCACAGGCTGATTTGAATGACTTAGGATTGGATTGCAATGCCTCTACGGTAGCAAGACCGTGGCATTTGCCTGAGTCGATGCATCCCACGAATTGGGTCGTCACGCAATCGATCGATTTCTTAAGAAGACGGGATCCGTCCAAGCCTTTCTTTTTAAAGATGTCCTTTGTCAGACCGCATCCGCCGTTTGATCCGCCGCAGGCCTTTTTTGATATGTATAAGGATCTAGACCTTCCGGATTCACCGGTAGGCGATTGGGCAGAAACAGAGGATCCGGGGAAACAGGGATACAATCCGGTTACCTCGAAAGGAATTGTGCCGAAGAATCGCTTAAAGCGGGCACAAGCTGCCTACTATGCCTTAATCACCCATATCGATTATCAGATTGGCCGGTTTTTAATGGCGATGGAGGAGCATGGTGTGCTCAATAATACGGTTATTCTCTTTTGTTCGGATCACGGGGAATTGCTGGGAGACCACCATTTATTTCGTAAATCCTTAGCTTATGAAGGAAGTGCCAAAGTTCCCTTTATTCTCTCGGATCCTGGCAATCTCTTAAAGCTTCAGAAAAACCAGAAGGTGGATCGTGTAGTGGAGCTAAGGGATATTATGCCGACTTTATTAGATGCTGCAAAGGTGGATATTCCAGATAGTGTGGAAGGCAGGAGTGTATTACCCCTTTGCCGGGAGCAGCAGCCGGAAGTGGAGTGGCGTGAATATATTCACGGTGAACATACATTGGGAGAAAGCTCTCATCACTACCTGACAAATGGGAAGGAAAAGTATATTTGGTACTCTCAGACAGGAGAAGAACAGCTGTTTCATTTGGAACAGGACCCGCAGGAATTGGTCAACCTTTCAGCCAAAGCTGAATGTGCAGATCGCTTGCATTTTTGGAGAGAACGGCTCATAAAGGAGCTTGAGGGAAGGGAAGAAGGATTTACTGATGGGAAGAAGCTAGTTGTCGGTAGAAAAACAAAAGCATGCCTTGCTCATATCTCTAGCGAAAAGAAACCAAGTGTCTAATGGAAGGTAGATTACGATAAATTTCACATGCGTAATCATAACTATAAGGATAAAACGAAAACCGATCTTTCACGAGAGTTGTAAAGGCAGAAAAGAGAGAGTGCTTGTACGAAACAGCACTCTCTTTATTTATTGTTTAGGTAACCAAGAAATTTATAAAAAATGAACCTATGGATCACTTGGTATTAGTTGTCTGAATCCGGTTCCAGCGTCTTTTGTTCTGATCGTATCAACTTACTGTTTGTCGATTTTAATTTCAGAAATCGTCGGTGTTTTGCCTTCTGGCCATTCAATTTTTACATCCAAAATCTCCGGTAATTGTTTGGTATCAAAGGATTGATAGCCCGATTCGATGGTTCCGAGATGTCTCCAGCCCGTAACCGTTCTGACGGAAACCTTGCTGCCGGATAAGGTAGTTGGATCTTCTAAAATGGTAATTCCTGTTACACTTGCTCCCGCTTCACCGACATGATAGAGAATTTCCCCAGCTTCAGTTCCTGCCGGCATGAACTTCGTATTTAGTTTACCATCAATGAGATGATCCTTCACAAAGCCTATTTTAACGGCGGCATTCGTGGTAATCGTAGGATCATTGCTTTCAGGGTAGTACTTGCCATCGTTGATGACGATTTCCTGCATGCGAACCCACTTATCTGAGCCAACCTTTGTTCTTGTTAACTTAAAGCGCAAATACTTGGCTTTTTGATCTAAATCACGGACTTCTTTTGAACGATAAGGTGCTTCATATTGATCAAAAATCGCATCGCTTTGGTCTTCATTCGCCGCTTCGCCCTCGTTGGCACCGTCCTGGTTTCCGAAAGTCATCACGGACGTCCACTCGTTTCCATCTAAAGAGGCCTCAAGAATGGCATGTCTTGGAAAGTCATGTTCTCCTTCTGTAATTACTGCTTTCAGACTGTTCAGCGTGATTTCTTGACCCAAATCAAACGTCATATATTTCCCGCTTATTTGACTGTTTTTTAACCAGCCTGGTGTAGTAAGGTCGCCATCAAACAGTCCCAGCGGATTCTCCATGCTGGTGTAATTCGTTTCTTTCACAGATTTTGCTTCAACCTCAAACGAAGTCACTTTGAAACTGTCTAACGTAAATTCAACCGGCTTTGCCTGTTTGTTCAAAAGCCTTACATATCTGGCATCCGCTGGGCCGGTGTCACTTTCTACCTTTTTCCACTTAATACCGTTTAAGGAGGACTCCAATGTTAAACCCTTGACAGAAGGCGCCACAATCTCGGTCACATCTTTAATCCGGCTTAATTTTACCCCGAAATATTCACCTTTTTTGAGCGTAAACTTACCTGCATCGGTAATCGAGGTCACAGATTTCTCTTCATTTAATGATACATTTTTATAAGCGTCGACATTTGTAAAAATGCTTGCCTTTGTCACCGGTTTCTCAAGGTCTAGCAACGCTGCCACCTTTGGTGAAATTTTGCTCTCTAGGTTCGTAGTAAATGGCTGCAGCCGTTTTTTTGCTGGCTTTGTTTTCATTGTGCCGTTTAAGAGCGGACGGTCATAGTTTAAGCTTTGCTGGCGTAAAGCCGTTGCTTTGGCAAAATGATCCCATGTTTCTGCTTTATTGCCCGCTTCAATGGCCAAGTCTGTTTGAATAAACTCAATATCCGCCAGAACCATGTCTCGTAATGCGTTAACAAATGGTGCTAATTCTTCTTTTAACTTTTCGTTTTTCGTTTTTTCTAAAAATCCATCTGCGGCATCGGCAATTTTTTGCAGTTCTGCAATGGCTTCCGGTGCAGCATTTTTTAATGATTCCCCGTTATTCACCTTCGCAGTGACGGAATCTAATAAACTTTTAATCTCTTCACTTTCGGACAATTTAAGACCGTTCGGATCAGCATCGGACATATGTTTTGCTAAAGTATGAAGCTCTGCCGCTGCATCTGACTCGATGTAGTTAAAGCTGTCTTCCCAGCTTTTTTGCGCATTGAACGTTTCCGTGTTCCACGCATAATCGGCCACAGCGAAAATAGCAATCTTTGAAGCTTCTGCTTCCTGCATCGGGTTTGTTACGGCCCCGGCTAGATTTTTGATGCCAGGCTGGAGCATTTCGCCTTTTCCTAAGAATACGCGTGACATATCGACATCATTCACTGGCCAGTTTAGCCAGAATAATGGATCCCTTCTTTCGACGCCGCCATTGCTTCTAGTTTTAAACGTATCAATGGTCGACTGGACAATTGGTGCACAAGTAGTCGAGCCCGTCCAGAAAATTTGAATGTTTTTATCGAAGCCTTTTTCATAGTCGTTTAATTCGTTTGGATTCCACGCCCAGCTGGAATTGTAGCTCGCAGGACAGTACAAGATATCATAGACATCGCCCTTTGCCTTTGCCCATTCCGAAACTGAATGCATCAAGGCGACTACATAATTACGCGGCAGGCTGCCGACATCATCGCCTAACACACCGAACTGCCGCACGCCAACATCGTATAATTGGTCGAATTTGGCCAGCATCTTATCGGTGTTTTCTTGAAGTTTCAGCATCGGGTCGCCGCCGGTTTGCGAGATTCGTGCTACTTCTGCTAGTGGCGAAATCGTCCAAACGAAGCGGGTTTTATTCTCATTCCCAACTTGAGCCATTTCTTTAATTTCTGCTAGTTTCTCAGGTGGATAGAGTTCAGCCCACTTTTCACGGTGATACGGGTCGTCTTTTGGTGCAAATACATAAGAGGTCGCTTTAAATTGACCGGCAAAGCGCATCAGTGACATCCGATCCTCATTGCTCCAAGGAATACCGTAGTAGCCTTCAATAAATCCTCGGATTTTTGTATTGGCATAGTCATTAATCGTTAAATGCCGGACTTCTTTGTCAGGAGCTTGTGCCAGAATGGCATTTAACGTAACGACACCATAGAAGCTGGCATCTGTATCTTTTCCAACAATCGTCACTGCATTTTTTTGAATGTCTAATTGATAGGCATCAATTTTTGAAAAATCCATACCTTCGCTGTTTACGTTCGCAGCAGCATAGGTATCCACCGGGCCGTTCGAGCCTTTCGTACCTACTAAAATATTAATTTTGTCTGCTGAAGGCTGGGTTCCAATGTTCGGAGCCGGGTAGCCATTTTGTTTCAACGTGTTTTCTACTTTTTTCTTTGTTACGGAATCAATGGTGTCGTCGTAGATGACTTGAAGCGGTTTGTCTAATTTTAGTGCCCCTTCATGATAGGTGACATGATGTGGTACAGGGTAGATTTCATATTCGATTGGTGAATTTGTTTGTGCGGAAGCAGTAGGTGTAATCATCCCAATAACTGTAGTAAATACCATAGTAAAAATAATTCCTAGTTTAAGCCAAAGTTTTGTGTTCAATACCTTCCCTTCTTTCTGCAAAATTTGATGTGGCGGTATTTTTCTATCCTCCTTTCTCGTTATCTATAATTGGTTCTCTATTGAAAAATAAAAAGGCATGGAAAACAACCGAGAATGCTCTCGTTCTGTTTTCCATGCCTAGTATGATCTAGTCACATGAAACCAATTATATACCCTGATTGTAAATCGCTTACATTTCCAGCGTCAATACGATTCTGGGTTTTCAGTAAAATTTTACTAGAGGGAATTTACGAGTTAGGTATAAAGTAGCAAGAGGATAGTCCGATTGCTTCATTTCGCAAAAAAGTGAAGATTATCGCAAAAAAATGCTGGTAAATATGACTATTTTTTTGAATATTCATGATAATCTATAGATGAAGGGGTTTCCAAAATGTGAGAAAGTGGGAGGGTTGGCTGTTTTATTACTAAAAAATTTACTAAAAGGGAAGGTGTGTAAATGAACAAGACAATCAGCCGGATTTTTCTAATTATGGCACTGATACTTTCAAGCTTTCAAGTCCCAACCTACGGACAAGCAGCGGAAAAGACAAAGGCAACGACGGAAAATAGTGTGAAGTATGAGGGGGAGAGACGGATTAATTTTAACGGCAATTGGCGTTTTCAACGAGAAACTACTGGCAGTATCGCCGGAGCACAGAATCCCGGCTTTGATGATTCCTCCTGGCGGCAATTGAATCTGCCGCATGATTGGGGTATCGAATTAGATTTTAATAAAAATTCATTGGCGACGCACGAGGGCGGTTACTTGGACGGCGGTATCGGCTGGTACCGAAAAACATTCACCGTTCCGGAATCGATGAAGGGAAAGCGAATTTCCATTGATTTTGATGGGGTTTACATGAACAGCACCACCTATCTAAATGGGCAATTGTTAGGGACTTATCCGTTTGGCTATAATGCCTTTTCTTATGATATTACCGATAAACTCTATAGTGATGGCAGGGAGAATGTCCTTGTGGTTAAGGTCAATAACACCCAGCCGAGCAGCCGCTGGTATTCGGGGAGCGGGATTTACCGAAATGTGTATCTCACGGTGACAAATCCGGTTCATGTGGCAAGATACGGAACGTTTGTGACGACACCCAATTTGGAAACGGCATATGCAGCAGGCAAAGCTGATGTAAATATTAAGACGAAGGTCAGCAATGATTCGGGTGAAGCCGTGCAGGTTAAGGTGAAGTCGACAATTTATGACGCAGCTGGGAAAGCCGTGGCGACGGTGGAGTCTGAGGAAAAAACAGCAGCAGCGGGTGCGGAGACTCAGTTTGAAAATAACACAATCATCGAGCAGCCAAAGCTTTGGGATATCGACAACCCGTACAGATATAAGCTTGTCACTGAAGTAATCGCCCGCGGTCAAAGCGTTGATACATATGAAACACGCTTTGGTGCCAGGTATTTTAAATTTGATGAAAACGAAGGCTTCTCGCTAAATGGGAAGTATATGAAACTGCATGGCGTTTCGATGCACCATGATTTGGGGGCGTTAGGTGCGGCAACAAATGCGCGCGGAGTGGAAAGGCAAATGCAAATCATGAAGGATATGGGTGTTAATGCGATCCGAGTTACCCATAATCCGGCGTCACCGGAACTGCTTGAGGCAGCCAATAAATTAGGGCTATTCATTGTGGAAGAGGCTTTTGACAGCTGGGCCCAGTCGAAGAAGACCTATGACTATGGCCGGTTTTTCACAACATGGGCCGAGCATGACATTAAAGAGATGGTTGACCGAGGCAAGAACGAGCCTGCGATTATCATGTGGTCGATCGGAAATGAGATCTATGATACAACAAATGCTGCCGGGGTGGAAACGGCGCGTAATTTAGTCCGCTGGGTCAAAGAAATTGACACAACAAGGCCGACGACAATTGGCGAGGATAAGACCCGGGGCGATAAAGTGAATGTCACACCGATTAATAGTTATATTAAGGAAATTTTTAATATAGTCGATATCGTCGGACTGAACTACAGCGAGAACAATTATGCGGGATACCATCAGCAGAATCCGAACTGGAAGCTGTATGGCTCAGAGACGTCTTCGGCGACCCGTTCGCGTGGAGTCTACACCCACCCGTATCAGTATAATCAGAGCACCAAGTATGCGGATTTGCAGCAATCCTCTTATGATAATGATTATGTTGGCTGGGGCAGAACGGCGGAAGATGCCTGGAAATACGACCGCGACTTAAAGCATATCGCTGGGCAATTTATTTGGACGGGCTTTGATTATATTGGCGAGCCGACACCTTACTATAATGCCTATCCGGCCAAAAGCTCTTATTTTGGCGCAGTTGATACGGCTGGTTTTCCGAAAGATATTTTTTACTATTACCAGAGCCAATGGAAAAAGGAACCAATGGTGCACCTCTTGCCGCATTGGAACTGGACTGAAGGGGAAACGGTCCGTGTCCTAGCCTATACGAACGCTTATCAGGTGGAACTTTTTCTAAATGGCGAATCGTTAGGTGTGAGGAGCTATGAGAATAAAAAGACTTCATGGGGTGCTCCATATAAAGAAACGAAGGATGGAAGAACCTATCTTGAATGGGCAGTACCATTCAAAGCCGGCACATTAGAAGCTGTGGCCAAGGACGAAAGCGGCAAAGAAATTGCCCGCGATCAAGTGGTGACCGCCGGGGAACCGGCTGCTGTAAAATTAACGGCTGATCACAAGGTGATCACGGCAGACGGGGCCGATCTATCGTTTATTACGGCAGAAATCGTTGACAGTAAAGGGATTGTCGTCCCGAATGCCGATCATTTGATCAAGTTCAATGTATCAGGGCAAGGGGAATTGGCTGGTGTTGATAACGGAAACGCGTCCAGCGTGGAACGCTATAAGGACAACAAGCGCAAGGCATTTAGCGGAAAAGCGTTAGCGATTATTCAATCGGGCAAGTTATCTGGAGAAATCACCGTAACAGCTTCAGTTGCAGGACTTTCCGGCGATACCACGAGCCTATTTACCGTAGCGCCTGCAGATAGCGATAAAAAGACTGTCGTTGGGATGGATACTGTCCATTTGACGATTGATGTCGATCAAGAGCCAAAGCTGCCGACTGAGATTAAGGTTTATTACAGTGATGCTACAGTTGATGTGAAAAATGTGACATGGGATCCTATTGATCCGAAACTTTATAACTCTGTCGGGACATTTACGGTCGAGGGCAGTGTGGATGGAACCTCGCTTAAGGCCAAAGCAGTTGTGACCGTCAAAGGAATTGTCGCCGTGAAGCCGGTTTCTACGGCAACAAAGGTTGGCGTCCGTCCGCTGCTCCCGGATAAAGCGACTCTTCTCTACAGTGATGAAACGACCAAGGATGTGAATGTGTCGTGGGAAGAGATTCATGCAGACAAATTCGCGAAAGAAGGCCGTTTTGTCGTCGAGGGCAGTGTGGAAGAGACAGACTTGAAGGCAAATGCCTTTGTCAGGGTAACAAACGAAAGTAAGCCGGTTAATATAATGCTTCCGGCACAGGGTTCAACTTATCCGCAGCTGGAAGCCACTTTTACCAATCCGGCTGACAATCTGCAGCATTTGAACGATGGGATTAAGAGTTATACCAATAGCCCGGTCAATCGCTGGACGAACTGGACGAGAACGCCGCGTGACGCCGGTGACTCGATAACGGTTAATTTTGGCAAGCAGCATGTGATCAATAACTTAGATTTGTTTGTTTTTACCGACAGTGGCACGGTCGTTCCGGACACGGCAACTGTTCAATATTGGGACGGAACCGCATGGAAAGATGTTGAAAATCTAACGCAACCATCGCCATATGTTGTCGAGAAAAATGAAATCCGATTTGATGCAGTGACGACAGACAAGTTGAAATTCCATCTGATCCCATCTGTAAAAGGAAAATTCCTGGCCCTGACAGAGGCAGAAATTTATGCAGACCAGATTGTGATGAGTTCGACGGCTTCACTAAGCAGTATTACCGTCAATGGGAAACCGTTAGCAGGTTTTGATGCGGCTAAAAAGACATATGATCTTGTCTTGCCGTATGGAAGCGATCTACCGAAAATTGAGGCAGAGGCTGCGGACAATGCCACGGTTACAATTTTGCCGGCATTCACTTATCCGGGAACGGCTAAATTATTTGTGACCTCAGAAGATGGGAAGGTCACTTCAGAATACAGTATTCAAGTATCAATGGAAGAGCCGAAACTGGTAGCGGCGAAACTATCGGTGAATCAAACAAAGATTGTCGAGGACGATATCATCGACCTCAAGGTAGAGGGCACGCTTGAAAGCGGGAAAGTGATTGATTTGACCGACAGTGAGCCGACTTACGAATTTGACAATCAGAATATTAAAATTGAAGGGAACAAGCTGTACGCTCTTGAGACTGGTCAGGTTAAGGTGAAAGCGTTGGTGAATTATAAAGATGTGACCGTTACGACGCCTGAAATGACGATTTCCATCGCCAAAAATCCAGCACCCAAATACATTGAGCGCCTCGATCCGGTCAAGGTGACCGTAGAAAAAGGAGAATCTCCTAAACTTCCTGCAACGGTTGTGGCCCATTATAACAGGGGGATTCCGCGGGATGTTAAGGTGAAGTGGGATCGAATCAATCCGTCTCTTTATCAAAAGCTTGGTGAGTTTACCGTTTCTGGCAGTGTAGAAGGGACAGACATCAAAGCGCAGGCAACGGTTGTAGTGAAGGGTGCCGTTGCGATTGAGAATATAACGATGGCTGTATTGCCAAAGCAAACACCTGAACTTCCGGCAAAAGTTACGGTTTATTACAGTGATGGTACGGAAGAACTGGCAGCAGTGAAGTGGGAGGAAATCCCGGCAGATGAACTTGAAAGTGTCGGTGAATTTAAGGTTAAAGGCTCTGTGAAGGGTGTGAAGTTGAAAGCAACTGCTACGATTAGGGTCACCGATGAAGTCGGGGGCGAGCAGAATATCAGCCGGGCGAAAAACGGCTACGAATATCCGAAAGCAGAGGCTTCCTTCACGAATAATGGTCCGGGGTCGAGTGACAGAATTGAAGCCATCAATGATGATGTTATTTCGTACGATGCGGTGCCGCATAATCGCTGGACGAATTGGCAGCCAGTGCCACGTTCAGGTGACTGGGTTTCTATTACCTTTGGAGACTTTGAACCTACGGAATATGATGTCGATAACATGGAGATTCATTGGTTCGCCGATCATGGTACATCGTATCCGAGTGACTTTAAAATCCAATATAAATCCGGTGATAGCTGGAAGGACGTCACTAACCTAAAAAGTGATCCAGCGACTCCAGTTGTGGGGCAGGCGAACGCATATACCTTTGATAAGGTGAAAACCTCCGCCATAAGAGTCGTAATGACGGCCCAAACCGGCAAAAGTTTGGCCATCACCGAGATTAAGGTATTTTCGAAATGGGCTAAGGCAAGTACCGAGCCGAAGGTTAGCGATATTAAAGTTGGCGGAAAAAATGTTCTCAATGACTTTGAACAAAAAGGCGATAACTATGAATTAACTATTGATGTGGACGACACGAAAGAATTGCCGAAAATCAACGCCAAAGGCAAGGATCATACAAGCATTACGGTTGTGCCAGTGGTTTCTGTTCCATCCACGGCAAAAATCATCGCCAAATCAGAAGATGGCAAGAAAGTAAGCGTGTATACCATTCATTATAAATGAAGCGTGGGGGCGGTTTAAACCGTCCCCATGTCTTTTTAATACACTTTGATTAATTGACTAATCAGATAGGTAAATTCTTTAACTGCTTCATCGGGTGAAAATTTTGAACGATTATTAAACAGGGTAATGAGCATGCCTTTCCACATTAAAATCGTGGTTCGTAACAAATAATCAATGTTTTCTTCAGAAATATAGCCTTCATCTGCTAGGCCTTGGACAATTTTGTAGTTACGTTTGTACAAATCATGCTCCAACACAATGATTTTGATTTCTTCCGGCAGTTTGACCAAATCGTTATGGTAGAGGTCATAATATCGATCAATTAAAAGGTTCGGATCTGTTCCTAAATCAGAGATAAAGATGGCATGAAAGATTTGTGGATTTTTAAAAGAGTGCTTACAAAAGCATTCCCACGTATTGATATAGCGTTCCACAGCATTTTTTGACGCATGCATCACGTTGGACAAATCCTCATTATAATCATTGAGAAAGCGCATTGAGGCAAAGAATATCAAGTGTGACAGTTCATCAAAATAATTGTAGATGGTTGAACTTGTATAGCCTGCAATGTCTCCAATTTTCCTGGCGGTAACCTTCTCTATTCCTTCATTTTCAATAATGCTCGCAGTTGCATCTATAAAAAAATTATACATTCTGATCGTTTGCATTTCTTTTCTGCTACTCACACGTACCCACTCCGTTCCAGCTTAACCTATTCTCTCTTGTAAGTATAACAAGAACAGGAGTCTATTTGTAAATAAACTCCCACTCTGGTGATAGATTTCTACGGTTGATTCAGTAATGGGGCCGCCTGATTATTCCTTACTGTCCTTCATCATAGGCTACAGCATCTACCTCTACTAATATATCTTCTTGGAAGGCGCCTATTTGGACAGTTGTTCGAACGGGTTTAGCTTGATGATTGATTCGTGTTAGATAGACTTCATTGAATTCATCCAATTGATTAATGTCACGTACAAAAGCAGATAGTTTAATAATCGAATGTAAACTGCCTCCAGCGGTTTTTAGCGCTTTTTCAAGGTTATCAAATGCTAAACGTACTTGTTCTTTAAACGAATGACCGAGATTTCCATCTTGATCCGTTCCTAATTGGCCGCAGGTCCAGATCAGGTTATTATATTTAACAGCTTGGCTATAAGGAAATGGGGCATCTCCGTCAAGCGGAAAATAGACTGGTTTGTTTACTGTTGTTTCTGCGCTCATACGATTCTCCTATTATCTGCATTTTCCGTTGCATGATTACCAAGTTCTTTTAAGATACGGTTTGCGGCAATTTCACCCGTTTCAATTGCTGTATCTGTATAGAAAGTTCCTAAAAAATCCCCCGCTAAATAGACCCTTCCTGATGGACGAGTAAGATGCTGCTGCACTTTACCTCTTCCAGGGAAGCAATAAGCTAAGCCCAATGGCCATTTTTGTATATGTGCTTCCACGACATGTTTACTAAAGTTAGGGAAGATTTCATCTAAATCTCGTAAATATATATTTTTGATTTCTTCCTCGGATTTATTAATTAACTTTTTTGCCAATGTGGCCGGTGAAAAGGTCATGAAACTGCTGCCTTGTTTTCTCTGTGTCTCTTTGCTCCTCACGATATTGGACATATTAAAGGCGACATTAAATGACCGTTTTGGAGTGGCAATCGCGTATGCATCATCCCATACTTGCTTTCCTGTCTCATTTGTAAGGAATGCAGCGCTTACATATGGACCATAGACGATTTTACCCAAAGCTTCTTTCATTTCGTCATCAATATCGACAGCAATCTTCTTTGTGATTGGGGCAGGGGTTGTAATCACCACATATCTTGCTTCTTCCTCGAAGGTCTTTCCGTCTTTTGAATAAATGACAACAACAGAATCCTTCTTATGGTAGACTGTTTCTACTTTAGTCCCAAGGGATACGCGCCCGTTTAGTAGTTCGGTGATTTTTTCTGCTAGTACAGAAGGGCCGCCGATAATATTTCGGGACAGGCCTTCAGAATCTCCTTTACTCCATACAAGATTAAAGTAGCCGACACCCGCACCCGCCGAAACATCTTCGGGGTCGCCGGCGGAACGACTAACGGTTGGTCTGAAAAGGGCATCTGCGTCATCTGGTAAATTGCCGACAAAATCAGTGAAGCTTTGATCATTCATGAAATCATAGACACGCTGCTGCAATGTCCAATAATCTTCATTTGGCTTACGAGTGACCATTTCGCCATATTTACCAACAGCACTCATGACTTTTATGCCTGCCTTCATTAATGCGAAGCGAGAATTCCAGGACATCGGAACACGGAATGGGTAGGTTTCCACGCGTCCTTTTAATAGCAGCTTTCCATTCATCGCTAAACCTGTTAATGTTCCTGGTACAGGCTCTGCTGCTACTTCGACATCCTTTAATAATCTGCCTGTTGCGGAGCTTGGGCCAGCGTACACATGGCCGCCCCAATTAAGCCAATAAGGTCCGCGTTTTTCCGAACGAATCCGACCGCCAACACGATCGTTGGATTCTAATACAAGGATATTTTGTTCACGCAAGCGCCAGGCAGCAGACAATCCGGCAATGCCGGCACCAATAATAATTGCATCTTTCATAGATAAAACCTCCAAGTGGTTATTATGTTCATTAAGTGAACATGTTCATAGGTAAAACATAACATACAAAAATCAAGAAGACAATAAATGTATTTAATTTTCATAAAATTTTAAATTATCCCATTTACAAAGAAAGCGTTTTCCACTATTATAGGAATATGTTAATTATATGAACATGTTCATGAAAAAGGAGGAATGATGATGGGGAAAATGTCAAAGGTAGATCGATTTCAGTGGCGCGTTACAGCGATAGCCTCAGGTGGTTATATCCTAGATGGCTATATATTAGGGATCATTGGACCTGTATTGGGCTTAATGAATAAAGAATTTACCTTAACAGCGGTAGATAATGGTTTGCTGGCAAGTTCGATTTTGGTCGGAATTCTATTGGGGGCAATGGTATTCGGATATGTAACCGATTTGGTAGGTCGTCATAAGTTGATGGTGTTAGATTTAATCGCTTTTATTACCATATCCGTGCTTCAATTTTTTGTAAGTAGTGCGGAACAATTAATTATTCTTCGCTTTTTAATGGGGATTGCGATTGGAGCAGATTATGCGATTGCCTCCCCATTGGTAGCTGAGTTTGCTAGTAAAAAGAACCGCGGTCCTATGTTAGCTTCTGTTTTAACCTCATTTTATATTGGTTATTTAGGTGCTGTCGTTGTCAGTATGTTTATGGTGAACCTTGGTGCTGACGCATGGAGATATATGTTGATTTCAAGTGCTGTCCCAGCGCTGCTGATTTTTATTATGCGACTTGGTATGCCAGAATCGCCTAGATGGCTCATAAGTAAAGGGCGAATAGAAGAAGAAAAGAAAATTATGGCAGACTATTTAGATGAACATTTAGATGTTTCAAAAATTAATATGGAAGTACCGAAAACGAAATATAGCACTATTTTTAATAAAAATTACCGAAAGAGAACGGCGTTTGCAGCGATTTTTTGGGCGTGTCAAGTGGCCCCATATTTTGCGATTTTTAGCTTTGCCCCAACCGTTCTTGAAGGGTTAAAAATTAAGGATCCACTTATTGGTGAAATAGTATTAAACTTCCTTGTATTAGGGGGAGCGATTCTTGGCTGTTTGATTATAAATAAAGTAACGAGACGGAAATTGGTGATCATTCCATTTGTGATAGCGATTATTCCTTTTCTAATGTTGGGATTTTTCCCGAATATGAATAGTACGCTAGTCATCCTTTGGTTCAGTGTCTATGCAATCGCCTACTCGATTTCGAGTATCTTGCAATCAGTGTATCCTCCAGAAATGTTTCCAACCGAGATTCGAGCCACCGCAATGGGCTTTGCAAGCGGCGGCAGCCGTGTCGGTGCCGCAATCGGAACCTTCTTGTTGCCGATTGGAATTGCCAATATTGGGATGGGGCCAACGATGCTATTTGGTGCCGGAGTTTGTTTAATAGGTGCTATCGTATCTTTCCTCTGGGCGCCTGAAACCGGCCACCTGACCATCGATGAGGCAAGTTTATCGGATATTAAGATTGATGATTTAAAAACAAATAATGATTTTGCGGCGCCAGTTGCGCGAAGAAAAGTCTAAGGGAATTCGAGCCAGGCATGGGCATTATGCCTGGCTTTGTTGATTTTAGGGACAAGGGGGAGTTAAGGTGGCGAGAAAAATGAGGAGCGTGACGGGGAAATAAGCCTGTTTGAAAGATTTTTAGTGTGCTAACGCGATGAAACCCGCTTGGATATCCATTTCTTCCAAGCGGGCTTCATTTTCTCATGTTCGCTCCTTCATCCGTTCCGGAAGAGTCTGGATTGATTGAACCACTAAATCCAGCTTCGATTCAATACGGTAAAGCAAATAAAGAGTTACAACAATCGGGAATCCTACCTGACTAATGATGGGAATGAGCTGTTCCACACTTTTCACCTCCTTTCCCGTTTTTTTTAAAAGAGGCCGGTTTCATAGGGAACCCGGCCTCTCTCACTTATTACGCAAGCTCGTAATCTGTTACATTACGTTCAATCACTCGAACCCCTTTGGGTGCAACAAACCGGCCACTTGCCGATGTGAAAATGTCAGATGCAATAATCTGCTCCATTGATAGCTTCACAAGAGCTTCATCAATCGGCTCTTTCGGATTCTCCAGAGAAATACGAGCAGTCTTCCCAAACTCCGTACCAAATTGCAATTCCAACGCCTTAGCCATACCAATCACCTCCTCGTTTTAGATTGTCCTATTCAGGTGTTGCTAAGGGTGTCAGGCACCATTCGTGGACACTGTCCATGTGGGGCGGACACTTCTGGTTTTACTTGATGGTTAAGCTAGGATTTCGGAGCTGTCGTTGCGCTCTATTTTGCTTAGTTCGTCTTTGCATAGTGCAACAACTGCTAGTGCTACCTGCGACAATTGATCTGGGGTCGCAGATTTTGTGACGTTGCTAAATGTTTTTGCTTTGAAGATCGGGTTTCCTTCTTCGTCATTCCCGGCCTTAAATACCAAGCGGAGCTTCGTTTCTTCTAATAATGCCTGTGCCATGTCTCTCACCACCTTTCACCTTCTATATAGATAAAAGTTGATAAAAAGGACAGGCCCTTTAATGTTTCTTTGACCAGTATTTGTCCGTGTGACTCTGATATGTTGTGAAAATGGATGGGGGGGGACTGCTTTTTTTTTAGTATTGTAATATTTTGAATTCCGTGATAACCTTGTTGCGGTATTATTTTGATTGAGGTGAGGGGAATTGAACAGCAAGACTTTTATCATGGCATCCATCACTGTTATCATTTGGGGATCCACCTTTGCCGCAATCCGGGTAGGCTTACAAGGAGGCTATTCCGCGGGTCACTTAATTCTCAGCCGTTATTTGATTGCATCGGCTATTTTTGCTGTGTATGCGTTATGGCCGGGCGTGAAATTTCGACTGCCGAAAAAAGAGGACCTGCTGCGCATATCCATTCTTGGCTGGGTCGGCATCAGCATCTATCATATTGGGGTAACGTTCGGTGAACAAACCGTGTCGGCGGCGACGGCCGGGATGCTTGTATCATCTGCACCTATTTTTACCGCCCTTATTTCCGTATTTATTTTAAAAGAACGAATGGGTTTGTTTGGTTGGATTGGATTAGCGTTAGGGTTTATCGGTATTGCCATTATTACAATCGGATCAGCAGGCCCGTCCTTACAATTATCGAAAGGGGCATTCTTAGTGCTCATGTCCGCTGTGGCCACATCGGTTTTGTTTGCTTATCAAAAACCGCTTTTGAGCCGCTATTCATCGATTGAATTAACAGCCTATTTCACGTGGGTCGGAATGCTGCCATTTTTTATTTTTTCACCGGGGCTCATTTCAGATATCCAACATGCGACCATGGAGGCCAATTTATCTGCCCTGTATATTGGTATTTTTCCAACGGCCATCGGCTATGTAACATGGGCGCTGGCACTCTCCTCCGGAAAGGCAAGCTCTGTTACGAGCATGTTATATATCGAACCGGTATTTGCCATTTTAGCAGCCGGAATTTGGCTAAATGAATGGCCAACACTACTTTCAATTAATGGCGGCGCGATTGCGATTGCCGGAGTCATTGTTGTCAACTTGCTAGGGTCGAAGCAGCCCGCCTCACGGAGGAAAGAGCATAAGGTGGAAGTAACTTAATCACGGGGCTGCCGATAAAGCTGTCTTCATAATATTAAACCAATAGAACCATGGGCTAACTTTGGTTCTATTGGTTTATCTGAAAAAGGGGAAATTGTTCCCCATAGCGAAAACAACCTTCTCCGGTGAAAAATCCTAGCTCCCTTAGTGACGCGGTGCGAATAACATCACTGTCACACCGACTAAACAGATCCCTGCACCGACCCAATCATATAAATCTGGAGTTTTTTTATCTATTCCCCAGCCCCATAAGACAGATAGAAAGATAAATACCCCTCCATAGGCGGCATAAACTCTGCCGAATGATGGAAACGCTTGGAATGTAGCAATAACACCGTATAATGCTAATGTTAATCCTCCAAAGAGACCCCAATAAGATGGCTTTCCTTCTCTTAGCCATAACCAAATGAGATAGCCGCCGCCAATTTCGGCTATTCCTGCAAGTATAAATAAAACAATTGCTTTAATAATTGAAAACACTCCTTAAATCTTTTTTCTGTATCGATATTATACCGTATCGTTGTTAAACAATCCGGCCATATTAACTTTACCGTGTCCGAAAAGTAGAGTCGTTTTTCTTATGCTTGACTATTTCAAAAATACCGACTATAATTTAGTAAATTTTCAAACTAAAAGCGTTGAAGAGGGAAAGTACGATTCAGTTATTTTTTAAAGAGAGCTTCGGTTGCTGAAAAGAAGCAAAAATACGAATCCGAACAATGGCCTCAGAGCTGCGTGCTGAAACAATCCGGTCCGATTGGAGTAGGTTCCGACGAGATTTGGTACTCGTTATCCATACCACAGTATATAGAGCAGCATTCATGCTCGCGTACTTGCAGAGGCTGTTTTGTGTGAGCAAACAGTAAATTAAGGTGGTACCACGTGGATCTAAACCACGTCCTTATCTATTTTTTCTAATAATAGATAAGGGCGTGGTTTTTTTATTTTTTCCAAATGGAACCCAAGCAAACATTTAAAAGACTGGAGGAAAATATAATGAATAACAATCTCGTGTTGCAAACTGATTTTGGTACAAGTGATGGTGCTGTTAGTGCGATGTACGGTGTGGCGATTTCCGTTAATCCGGCGATCCGGATTTTCGATTTAACTCATGACATTCCCCAGTATCATATTTGGGAAGGGTCCTACCGCTTATATCAGACGGTTTCTTACTGGCCGGAAGGAACGGTGTTTGTTTCCGTTGTCGATCCGGGTGTTGGTTCGGAGCGCAGAAGTATTGCCGTGAAAACGGCTTTAGGTCAATATATTATTACTCCGGATAATGGGACGCTGACCCATATTAAAAACTGCATTGGCATTCAAGAGGCGAGAATTATTGATGAGACGGTCAACCGCCTGCCGCATTCCGGAGAATCCTATACATTCCATGGCCGTGATGTCTATGCCTATACTGGGGCAAGGCTCGCATCCAACCACATTACGTTTGAACAAGTGGGTCCGGAGGTGCCGGTGGATTCCCTTATCGAGCTGCCAAAGGCGGAGCCGAGTATTACCAACCAAATACTCACAGGCCATATCGACATCCTTGATATTCGCTTCGGGAATCTATGGACAAATATTGACCGCGTGTTGTTTAAAGATTTCTCGGCAGAATATGGCGATTCCTTTGAAGTGACGATTGAAAATGATACCCGCCAGGTTTATAAAAATATTATGACCTATGGCCGGACATTTGCTGATATTCATTTAGGCGAGCCGCTGTTATATGTGAATTCGCTCGATAAAATTGGCGTGGCCATTAACCAAGGTTCTTTTGCTAAGGCGTACCATATTGAAACAGGGGCTTCCTGGAAAATATCTATTCGCAAAATACCAAAAATTGTTTACAATTGATTTAATAAAATACATCTTTTGGGGGTTGAGGAAGTGAAAGGAAATCAGTTATCTATTAAAACCATCGTGGCGATTGGGATTGGATCAGCTGTATTTGTCATTTTAGGGAGATTCGCGGTTATTCCAACAGGGGTGCCCAATACGAATTTTGACACGTCGTACGGCTTTTTAGCATTAATGGCTGTGATTTTCGGACCTGTTGCCGGCGGCTTGATTGGCTTAATCGGCCATGCCTTAAAGGATTTCATTTTCTACGGCTCGCCGTGGTGGAGCTGGGTGGTCGTCTCCGGAATCGTCGGGTTTTTAATCGGCCTTGTTTCCAAGAAAATCGATATCGAATCAGGCGTATTTACAGCGAAAAAAATCATTTTGTTTAACGTAACGCAAATCATCGTTCAGGCAATCGGCTGGTTCGCGATTGCGCCAAGCTTGGATGTCCTCATTTATGCCGAGCCAGTGAATAAGGTTTATCTGCAAGGTCTTGTCGCCGGCGGGTTAAACATGGCAACCGTCGCAATTCTTGGCACCTTGCTACTCAGCATCTATGCAAAAAGCCGGAGCCAAAGCGGCAGTTTGACGAAGGATGTTTAATGAGAAGGAGAAGTTTTTTCTTAAAAAGAAGAGCACTGTTTTACTAGGAGAAATGATATGAAAAAGCCGGTTATTCAATTTGAAAACTACAGCTTTCAGTACCGAAGCCAGACGGAACCGACGTTACATGAGATCACTCTTACGATCTATGAAGGGGAAAAGGTTCTCATCGTGGGTCCCTCTGGTTCGGGGAAAAGTACACTAGGCCATTGTCTCAATGGCCTTGTTCCCTTTTCTTATAAAGGGAAGGTGTCAGGTACGTTGAACATCTGCGACGAAAATGTGCAGAAGTTGAACATCTGCGACGAAAATGTGCAGAAGTTGGACATTTTCTCGCTGTCCAAAAAAGTTGGTACCGTCCTCCAGGATCCCGATGGACAATTTATCGGGTTAACGGTTGCCGAGGATATCGCATTTGCCCTCGAAAACGATGCCGCCCCGCAAACACAGATGATTGATAAAGTGGCGGAAGTCTCAAAAATGGTCGGAATGGAAGGATATTTAGACTCCTCGCTGCACCATCTTTCCGGGGGGCAAAAGCAGCGGGTCTCACTCGCTGGTGTTATGGTCGACGATGTGGAGATCCTTTTGTTTGATGAACCGCTGGCCAACCTTGATCCGGCCACAGGAAAATATGCCATTGAGCTGATCGACCGGATCCACGAGGAAACGAACAAAACGGTCGTTATCATCGAGCACCGCTTGGAGGATGTCCTGCATCGCCCTGTTGACCGCATCATTGTTGTGGATGACGGCAGAATCATCAGTGACATGACTCCGGATGAACTTTTAGCTTCGCCTATTTTAGAGCAATGCTCCATCCGTGAGCCGCTTTATGTGAAAGCCGCCAAATATGCCGGCTGTACGATTACACCGGAAATGCGGCCGGCTCATCCTGATACTTTCCGAGTCGAAAGCTGCAATGACCAGTTCATCAACTGGTTTACGAATGTCGAGCTCCAGAAGCCGAGGGAGAAGACAGAACCGATTTTGGAGTTAAAAGCGATTCATTTTGGTTACACTCCGGGGCAGCGAACAATCCAGGATATTTCTTTTTCGATTGAAAAAGGGGAAATGGTCAGCATTGTTGGCAAAAATGGCGCCGGCAAGTCGACGCTGTCTAAATTAATTTGCGGTTTTGAGAAACCGGACTCCGGCACCATCTATTATCACGGTCAGGATATAAGCGGTGATACGATTAAAGAGCGTGCCGGGAGAATTGGCATGGTGATGCAAAACCCGAACCAAATGATTTCAAAGCAGATGATTTATGACGAAGTGGCCCTTGGTTTGGTGATCCGCGGTGTGCCTGAACCGGAGATTAAGGAGCGCGTCTTAAAGACATTGAAAATTTGCGGTTTGTACCCATTCCGCAACTGGCCGATTTCGGCGTTAAGTTTTGGGCAGAAAAAACGGGTGACGATTGCGTCGATTTTACTACTGGAGCCAGAGGTCATCATTCTTGATGAGCCGACCGCGGGCCAGGATTTCCGCCACTATACCGAAATTATGGAGTTTTTGGTGGAGCTGAACCGCCAAGGGGTAACGATTATCATGATTACCCATGATATGCACCTCATGCTCGAATACACGCCGCGGGCGATTGTCATTGCCGGCGGGCGGAAAATCGCTGATAACACGGCGGTCAATGTGCTCGCGGATTCCCGAGTCATTAGCGAGGCAAACTTAAAGGAAACCTCCTTATTTGCTTTGGCCGAACGGGCGGGATTTAGTGACCCGAAGCAGTTTGTCAATCGGTTTATTGCTTATGATCGCGAGGTGAGACAAAGGTGGCAGTAGAAATGCTTTCTTATATTCAGCGGGAGTCACCGGTCCACCGGCTGACAGGTGTCACTAAGCTGGTTTGCTTTATGATCTGGTCGTCCATCGCGATGCTGACGTATGATACGCGCGTGTTGTTTTTTCTTTTCTTATTTAGTATCTATGTATTTATCATTTCGAAGGTTAAGCTGAAGGAAGTAGCCTTTGTCCTGCTATTTATTTTGTTTTTTTTGCTCATTAATAATCTTGCAATCTATGCTTTTTCGCCGCAAGAGGGTGTGGAAATTTATGGGACAAGCCATGTGCTGCTTGATCTTGACAGCGGGCGCTATTCGCTGACGCTTGAGCAGCTGTTCTATCAATTGAATGTGACCCTAAAGTATTTCACGGTCATTCCGGCGGCGCTGCTGTTTATCGTCACAACTAACCCGAGTGAATTTGCCGCATCATTAAACCGGATTGGGATCAGCTACCGCATTTCGTACGCTGTCGCGCTGGCGCTGCGCTACATTCCCGATGTTCAACGCGATTTTCGGACGATCTCACTCTCCCAGCAAGCGCGCGGGATTGATATGTCGCGCAAAGAAAAGCTGCCGAAGCGGATCAAGAATGCTGCATCGATCATCATCCCGCTCATCCTGTCCAGTCTCGATAAGATTGAGATTATTAGCAATGCAATGGAGCTGCGCGGTTTTGGAAAAAACAAAAAGCGCACCTGGTACCGGGCGCGCCCCTTTCAAACGATTGACATCATTACAATCAGCTTATTTGTTGTTATTCTAGTAGTATCGTTAGTCGTGACCTTCCATGACGGGAATCGATTTTATAATCCTTTTTGAAGCAGGGGGACATGGTTCCCTTGCTTCTTTTTAAATACTTTTCCGAATATCCTGGAGATTTTGAACAGCGGTATCAATCATTCTTCCATAAAGATCTAAGATTAATTGCCCATAGTTGTTCCCAGGAACAGCCCATTTTCCGTTTAAGGCAGTCCAGGTGGGGGCAGACCCTCTTGTTACGAGCTGAAAGCGAGGATCGACTAAAGGATATTTTGTTGGCAGCGGGTCAACTGCAGCGTATGCGTATAAATGCTGAAGGTGGGCAAGGACACCTTCCTCAGGCGTTTTAAAGCTGGCTCCTGAATTCCCTGGGCCAGTTGCACCCACTCCAGCAAAGTTATTTTGCTCTGGTTTGACGATTCCGGTAAAACGGAAATAGTCCGTTTCATGTATCGCTTGTGCAAAAGCGACATCACCTCTAATGCCATAATACTCTCCAAAGGTGAGATAGTAGTTTGCTACATCTACGGCGTTCGGATTGACTTTTTTCACAAAGCGGCGCATCTGTTCAGGGGAAAGGAAGGTTGGACCTAAAATGGATATTCCGGTTGAGGAAGTGACAGGAGGTGCATTGTCTTTTCCCCCTGGTGAACTGACGCTTTCACCTGAATTCGCAGGTGTGATTTCACTTGAATTCTCAGCCACGATAAAGGCATCGGGAAAGCCTGCATTTTTTAGCTCAGTCAATCTTTGCTCTGCATTTTCGCGTTTGGCAAAGGCGCCGACTTGAACACGGTACCAGGTTACACCAGAGATGCTGGTCGAAACAACGAATGAATCGATTCCTTTTGCTTTCAATTGGGCTACACAATCGTCTGCATTTTGTCTTGATTGAAACGATCCGGCGTACACCTTGTAAAGTATGCCAGGAGCGGGTGCTGCTTCTTTCGTTTTAAGGCCAAATGCCTTGGCAAGCCCGTTTACATGTCCTTCCGCCACACGCTGGCGCCATGAAGCCTGTTTCATCAAGGCCGCATCCTCCGCCCGGTCGATAAAGCCGTTTTCCGACAAGAAGGCAGGCATGGCGGATTCACGCAGAACATGAAAATTCGCTTTTTTCATCCCGCGGTCGAGCAGCTGATTGGATTTTATGACTTCCGCATGAATGATGGCCCGATAGGTTGCAGTGGCGGAAGAATCGGATAAGCCGCTGTATATATAGTCCTCGTAGCCTGTTCCTCCTCCAGCATTAATATGAATCGCCATATAATAATCGGCGCCCCACGCATTTGCTTCATTTGTCCGTTGGCTTAAACTCTTTGTTGTATCACCTGTCCGGCTCATTTTTACTTCAATATTTTCATAGCGTTGATTCAATAGGGAATTGATTTTCAGGGCAATATCTACTGTCAGATCTTTTTCCTTAAGACCATTGCCAGATGCACCGGTATCCGTGCCGCCGTGGCCGGGATCTAAATAAAGTTTCATAGAATCTCCTCCATTTATTTATTCTATTTTTTATTCTATGAAAAGAATCCCCGATTGATTGGATACTGGTCTAAAATTGAGGATATTTCGTATAAAAAAACGAGAATGGAAGAATTCCGTCCTCGTTTTTGCTCATTTCTTAATGGATGGATCCAGTCTGTGGCTTGCTCTTGAACATTTATTCTTATACATTTCCTGATCAGCGATTTCAAGAATTTCTTCGAGTGTAACCGGTGTTTCAGGGCGATAGTCATAGAATCCATCCATGGCTGGCAGAAAGGTGATAGGGTTTTTCGCGCCGCTCATTGATGGTTTTGAATGCCGTTTCGAGATTGGCCCACACCTGTTCCACTGCAATCAGTGGTTTTTGGAAAAAAAGCACGATAAACTCGTCCCCGCCCAGCCGAATCAGCACATCACTGTCATCAATTTGGTGGTGAATCGTCTCGCAGATGGTCTTAATCAGGTCATCACCTGTGGCATGGCCGAATTGATCATTCACTATTTTAAGATTGTTAATATCGATATAGCAGAGAATAAACGGTTTAGCATTGGGCCCGGTTTGTAAATGCTCACGGATAAGCTCGAGCCCTCTTCTTCGATTGAACGCCCCTGTAAGTGCATCAATGGAAGCATGGTGCAAAAGCTCAGCTTCTTTCTGCTTCAAATCGGTAATATCGGTGATGCCCATTAACATGCATGGGTGATCCAAGTAATCAACCAGTTCAAAATGCAGCAGCACCCATCTTTTTAACACTGGTGTCTCCATCACATAGTTCTTAATACTTTGCAGTTCTGTTAATCTGTCGATGATCTCTTGTTTTTCCTGTACATTCGGAAAAAGGAAGTGGAGATCCAGCTCCTCCAGTTTCCTTCCATCCAGGTGATAGTATTCAGCTGCTTGTTTATTCATCAGGACAATCTCTTCATCTTCCAGTCTAACCAGAATGAGGGGGTTAGGGCTCATATTGAATAAGCTTCGAAAACTCTCCTCATTTTTGCGAAGTTTCCTTTTATTTAAAAAATCATTTTTCTGAAACGAATAAAAAGCCAGCGTAAGGGTAAATGAAATCGCGGCCGCCCCAGTGGAATTAATCAGCTTGAGAATAAAGGAGTAATAATGCCGATCCAACAAATATAGACCAGTAATAAAAATAATCTGTATACCAAGGTACAAAACAAACATCGTTCTTGGATGTGCAGGGAAGACCATAGCCGCTGCTAATAAAATGATGATATACACATACATATTTCCCGTATACAATTGGCTGTTCAGCGAAGAGGCCGCGCCAATCAATAGGTAGAGCAGGATATAGGTATTAACAATCGATACTTTGGAGCGATTGTCCCGGCATCGATAAATAATGATAAATATTAGAGAGATGACTAGGCAAATAAGGTGAATGCTGATAAGCCCGGTCCTAAATGCAAGATGTTCCAGTTTTTTTAAAAAAATGAAATCGACAACGATAAAACAAGGATAGGTGAAAATTAACATATAAGAAATAAATTTAAGTCTGTCCCATAAAATGTTATAGAAATCGGAAAGGAACTCTTGATCCGAAACAGATTTGGGCTGAAAACGATTAAAGAGGTTGTCCATTCAAGTGTATCCTCCTTCATCCAGTATCGTCCGTATTTTAGCACAATTTAGGATCGTAAGCGAGGGGCTTCCAATCCACTTTCGGATAAGTATTTTTTCAAAATGAAAGTGATAGGTAAAAGTTAGAATGTGGTTGTTTTTTTTTAATTGGGATTTTCAGGAATATACTATTGGTACCGTGTCATATTGTTTGTTATGATTCGCTTGTAAGCGATTTCACCTCGAAGGGGAGAGGATTAAAATGATTTCGAATTTCTTACCATCAGTAGATTTTGCAAAACAATTAGATAAGGAAGATACTCTTTCACGTTTTCGCGAAGAGTTTTATTTAAAGCCAGGTTCTATTTATATGGATGGAAACTCATTAGGACTTCTTTCGAAAAGGGCGGAAAGGACTCTCTTAGAATCCTTGGACGATTGGAAACAATATGGTATAGATGGCTGGACAATGGGGAATAACCCATGGTTCTTTATGGCCGAAAAACTGGGAGAACAGCTTGCGCCGTTAGTAGGAGCTGCTGCTGAAGAAGTCATCGTAACGGGTTCTACTACCGTTAATCTGCATCAGCTTGTCTCAACGTTTTATAAACCAGAAGGAACACGTACCAAAATTTTAGCGGATGAACTAACGTTTCCTTCCGATATTTATGCGCTGCAATGCCAGCTTAGAAATCATGGTTATGATCCCGGCACACATCTCATAAGTGTGAAAAGCCGCGATGGCCGTTTTTTAGAAGAAGAGGATATGATTGACGCGATGAACGAAGAAATTGCATTAATTGTCTTACCGACTGTTCTCTATCGGAGCGGCCAACTATTAGATATGAAACGATTAACGGATGAGGCACATAAACGGGGGATTTTAATCGGTTTTGACGGGTGCCACTCTGTTGGTTCGATTCCACATTCCTTCAGTGAATGGGATGTCGATTTTGCGTTCTGGTGCAATTATAAACATTTAAACGGCGGGCCTGGCGGAGTAGGCGGTTTATTTGTGAACCGCAAGCATTTTGGAAAAATGCCTGGTCTTGCCGGTTGGTTTAGTTCGAAGAAAGAGAAACAATTTGATATGGAGCACATACTGACACCGGCAGATTCTGCAGGAGCGTTCCAAATTGGTACACCACATGTGCTAAGCATGGCACCATTAATCGGTTCGTTAGAAATTTTTACAGAAGCAGGTATTGAAAATATCCGGAACAAATCTCTTAAAATCAATCAATATTTAATAAATTTAATTGAGCATGAATTAGCCGATATGGGATTTTTCATTGGGACACCAAGAGAGGATGCACGGCGCGGCGGGCATCTGAGCTTAGAGCATAGTGAAGCAGCCCGAATTTGTAAGGCATTGAAGGAGAACGGAATTATTCCGGATTTCCGCGCACCTAACATCATTCGTCTCGCACCAGTTGCCCTTTATACGTCCTACAAGGAAGTTTGGGAAGTCGTTCAAATTCTTAAAAAGATTATTACCGAAAAGCAATACGAAAAATATAAAAATGAACGTGAAATAGTCGCTTAAGAGGCGAAGCGAGACCGAGGGGACGGTTCTAGTGGCTCTTTCTCTCAAACTATTTGATAGAAATACAACATTTTTGGGGATGGATATTGATACAGCTGAAGCTTGTGTAGAAATATCACCAATGGCCGACGGGGGAGAGGGACAATTGATGCCCTTCTCCATATCTCCGTTGTTTTTTTAGGGTTAGTAATTTTGTGAATTATTGTTTATTCATTTCCTTTTATCAGTATAATGATGATGATTTTAGCTGAAGGGAAGTTAGAAGATGCCGACTCGAAAAAAACGGTGTGAATTGGTGATTATCGAAACGAGTGATATTCATGGAAATGTTCTCCCGATTAACTATGGGAATAATCAAGAAACAAACGCAGGAATCGCTAAGCTTGCCCATCTAATTAAAGTGGAGAAACAAAAGTATGATTACAATGTACTGATTGATAATGGTGATGTTATTCAAGGTACACCCTTAACCTATCAGTATGCCAAATTCCTTCATGACAAAAAAAATCCAATGATCAGCATTCTAAATAGCTTGGATTATGATGCTGCAATTATTGGAAACCATGAGTTTAACTATGGGATGGGGTTGTTAAAAAAAGCAGTAAGGGAATCCAATTTTCCCTGGCTTTCCGCCAATATTTTTAGTAAAGAAACGAACCAGCCTTTTTTGGGAAGGCCTTATTTGATCAAGGAATTTGATAATGGACTTGAGGTGGCTGTTCTGGGTGTAACAACCCATTACATTCCAAATTGGGAGAATCCAAGCCATATTGAAGAATTACGTTTTGAAGATGTGCTGGAGACAACAAGGAAATGGGTCCAGTATTTGCAAGAACATGAGACATATGATCTGCTAATTGTTTCCTATCATGGAGGTTTTGAACGCGATTTGTCATCAGGAGAGTCAACCGAGCCGTTAACCGGTGAAAACCAAGGATATCGGCTGTGCCATGAAGTAAAAGGTATTGATGTTTTGTTAACAGGCCATCAGCATCGGCGGCTTACGGGAAATGTCAATGGCGTAACCGTCATTCAGCCGGGATTTAATGGGCAGGCATTAGGTAAGGCTGTGATCCAATTTCAATATCAGGATGGTAAGTGGAAGGTTATAGAAAAATTTGCTGAGATCGTATCTGTAGACGATACAACTGAACCTGAAAAAAATATCTTAGAGCTGGCTGAAGAATTTGAAAGACTTACACAGAAATGGCTTGATCAGCCAATTGGGGAAATTGAAGGAGATATGACGGTTGATGATGCCTTTGAAGTAAGGTTAAAGGATCATCCATTAATTGAATTCATGAATAAGGTCCAGATGGATGCAGCAGGTGTGGATATATCAAGCACTGCTCTGTTTCACAACGAATCGCCGGGGTTCGCTCAACATGTCACAATGAGAGATATCGTCTCGAATTATATTTATCCTAATACCTTAAAGGTAGTCCGTATTTCCGGGCAGGATATTAAGGATGCTTTGGAAAAATGCGCCACTTATTTCATAGTGGATGAAAATCATGAAATAAAAGTAAATCCTGCGTTTGTTGAGCCGAAGCCCCAACACTACAATTATGATATGTGGGAAGGAATTGAATACGAATTAAATATCTCAAAGCCAATCGGAGCTCGCGTCACAAAACTTAACTATCATGGGAAGCCGATCAACCACTCAAATCAATACGATGTCGTGATGAATAACTATCGGGCCGGAGGCGGAGGAGACTACGAAATGTTCAAAGGTAAACCAGTAACGAAAGAAATTCAGACAGACATGACCGAACTAATAGTCAACTATATTTTAAAGAGAAAAACAATATCAGCAAACTGTAATAATAATTGGAAAGTAATCTTCTAAGGGACGAGGGGACTGGAACCTCGTCCTTTTTATTTTCCTTCCCTTCTTTTCGATGAAAAATTAGGGAATCTCTCCTACAGGTACATAGCAATTGGTACATTTCCCCCAATATCGCATTTTTCTCAAAATGTCCACATCGTCAGTTACAAAAAATTATGTTCCCCTCCAAATAATAAAAAAGGAATTCTTCGCTTTCACTTGAATACTATAATAAATAGCATTTGGGGGTATAATATGAATGAAAATAAGCTGAAACATCTCGAATTTATTCAGGGAGTCATCAATCGAATGGGGCAAAATTCCTTTTTATTGAAGGGGTGGACAGTTACTCTTGTTGCTGGACTTTTTGTTTTTGCGAATATCCAAGAGATGGACTATCGATTTATTTCAATTGCATTAATACCGACTATTTTCTTTTGGCTTTTAGATGGCTATTTTCTTTGGCAGGAAAAGCTGTTCAGAAAACTTTATGATCACGTTAGAATAAAAGCTGAAGGAGAGGTTATCGATTTTTCCATGAATGTGAAACCTTTCGCACCCGAAATAAGCTCATGGATGCGGATTTGTCTTTCTAATACATTGGGCCTATTTTATCTTCCAATAATTGTTATTATCGTAATTACAATGGCGTTTGTTTATAAATATTGATTTCTGTGGTTAAATATCCCAAATAAGGGTGATATAATAAGAGTAAATACATTGTGAAATAACACTTTTTTGGAGGAGAAATGACCCAAATCAAGCCAAGATTATTTATTGGTTCTGCCAGAGAATCAGCTGACTATGTTGATGCCATTCATGAAGCACTTACACATGTTGCTGAGGTGACTCCTTGGACAGCAGGTGCATTTCGCCCACTCGAATATAATATGGAAAGTCTGGAACGACAATTAGATGAAAATGATTTTGCTGTATTTGTATTCTCACCGGATGATGTTGTAAATATACGAGGTACCATTACATTTACAACAAGAGACAATACTCTGTTTGAAATGGGGCTATTCTGGGGAAGGTTAAGAAGAGGACGAGTATTTTATATCATTCCCAGTGTCACGCCTGAAAGTGAGGAAGCCAAAGGTTTTCGTTTACCTTCCGATTTAGACGGACTTACCGTATTAAGGTATGAAATGCGTGGAGATCATAATCACGATGCGGCTGTAAATTTAGCTTGCAGGGCGATAAAAAGAAAAATTAGAGAGTTGGGCGTCTTTCAGGATCCGGCAAAGCGTTTAGCTGAAGCACAAGCAAACATGGACAAGGACTATGCCCTCATTCGCATACTCCGAACCTTATCAAAACGACTCTTGGCAGACCCGGCTAAGAAGTTTGAATATCTCCAAGAAGCGGTCAGGAATGCTTATCAAGCGCCCTATTCTTATTACGTGGAAGGAATCGGGGTTTGGCAAGCGGAGGGGATTGAAGGTCTGAAACAAGTAGCCGGAAACGATGGCCAAGGAAAGTTTTACCCGTTTGACGTGAATGAAAACAGGCGAAAATCAGATAGAATCATCGTGATGGATTGTTTTTTGCAAAGCAACGAGCTGGTTTTTCAAAAGAGTAGTACAGCCTTTGATAATACGTATGTTTTATGCTATCCTATAGGGAACCAATTGGTTTTGACGGTGGAAATAACGGGAAGAAAGACATTAAGTCAAGAAGAGATTGACCATATCTTTCTTGCTAATTACAACCTGTTAAGCACGATTAATAATATCTTTGGAGGTGCATCTTTATGAATAGAGCAGTGGTATCAAAAGTAGACAAAAAATCGTATAAACTTGGAGAAACTGTTAAGGGTGTAAGAGCGCTTATTACCTCCATTCACGGAAAAGAAGAATCAGGAAAAGTTATTTATAAACGAAAAGCGGACTATCGGGAAGACCCGTATAAAAAGCGGGCTTAGGAATCAATTAGAAATATACGAATGAAAAAACTGTAGAAAACACTCTACAGTTTTTTATTATGATAAAATTCAGACGTAAAATACATCTCTTTTTCCATCAATTTCGAAAACTTGTAAACGCTCTCGAGTCAATGTATAATTTTTCGGGGAATACTAAATATTTTGTCGAAGGTGGTTTAATAGTGAAAGTTTTTCTGACTGCTATTTTAATAGCTTTTCTTGTTGCTGGATCAGTGCAAGGTTTCTTTCCTGCTGGGGTAAAAGCAGCTAGTGAAGCTGGTACAGGGAATACGGCAGAGCTACGTATCTTAGAAACTACGGATCTTCATTCAAATGTTATGCCGTATGATTATTATCAAGGTACAGATCAAGGAATTAAATATGGTTTGGCTAAGACCGCAACGCTTATCAAGGGGGCTAGAGCGGAAAAGACAAACACTATGCTCTTTGATGCCGGAGATTCGATTCAAGGGAATCCATTGGCAACGTATGCGGCCAAGAATCTGAAGGAAGGCGAAGTCCATCCATTGTTTAAAGCAATGAACACCCTTGACTATGATGCAGCGATTGTCGGGAACCATGAGTTTAATTATGGCCTGCCGTTTCTCGATCGTGTCTTAAAAGGTGTGAACTTCGATGTGATAAACGCGAACGTTTATCGTGCTGACAATGGAGAAAACTATTTTAAGCCATTTGTTATTAAAGAAAAAACCATTATCGACGATGCCGGCAAGGAATCTACGATTAAAGTTGGCGTCATTGGTTTTGTACCGCCACAAATATTGAATTGGGATAAGTTCCATCTGGATGGAAAAGTGACGGTAGAAGGGATTACGAAGTCTGCAAGAAAATTCATCCCTCAAATGAAAGCGGAAGGCGCCGACATTATTGTTGCGATTGCCCACTCCGGCTGTGACATTCAAGAGGAAGACCAAGAAGAAGCCGAGAACGCTGTTTATGAATTAACGAAGGTTCCGGGGATCGATGTCATGTTATTCGGACATGCACACTCAACCTTCCCAGGAGCAAAAGGCTTTGACGGTAAAGAAGGAATTGATAATAAAACGGGACATATTCATGGCGTTCCTGCAGTTGAAGCAGGAAAATGGGGCGACAACTTAGGCGTCATGGATTTAAAACTTGTTCAAGATGAAAATGGTAAGTGGACTGTCGATAAGCAAGCTTCAAATTCAAAGAACCGCCCGGTTTCCGTGGATACTCCATTGGATCAAGAAATTGTCGCTGGAGTTAAAGACATGCACGAGGCAACCATTCGTTATGTGAATGAAAAAATTGGCGAAACGAAGCAGCCGCTGTTCAGCTTTTTCTCTAGAGTAGCAGACGATGCCAGTTTACACCTTGTGAACCTGGCGCAAATCGATTATGCAGAAAAATGGATTCCAGTAAATAAGCCGGAATTAAAGGGTATTCCAGTTGTTTCGGCGATGGCACCTTTTAAAAATAATACAAACGTTGCGGTTGGCGATCTTTCAATCAAAAGTGCAACAGATTTGTACAACTTTGACAATACGATCAAAGCGGTAAAAATGACCGGGGCTCAAGTGAGAGAGTGGCTTGAATTTTCGGCTTCATCTTTTAAACAGATTGATCCAGCTAAAGAGGAACCACAAAATTTACTTGATAACTCTTTCCCTGGCTACTTATATGATGTAATTGATGGTGTGAAATACCAAGTGGATGTCACCAAGCCTAGAAGATATGACTGGAGCAAGGGTGTCCTTGAGAATGCGGATTCACACAGAATCATCAATTTTAAGATGATGGATGGTACGCCGATTAAGGATGATCAAGAGTTTATCGTTGTCACCAATAACTACCGTGCCGGCGGAGGCGGGCAGTTTCCGGGCCTAGTTGACGGAACTGCTGAGCTAGTGCTTGATTCTACTGATGAGATTCGTGATATTTTGATGGATTATATTAGAGATAGAAAAGTCATTGACCTGAAGGCGGATCACAACTGGTCGATTGCACCGGTTGATGGAAATGTAACGATGACATTTACAGCTTCCGCGGCTGCAAATCAATATCTGGACTTAGTGCCAAACATTAAAACGCTTGGTGAAGAAAACGGGGGCAGCCAAACCTATCAATTAGTTTCTAGTGCCGATGAAGAACAACCGGTGAAGGAAGGCTGGCAAATCGAAGACGGCCATTGGTATTTCTATAAAGATGGCGCTGCTCAAACTGGCTGGTTAAAAGATAAAGAAAACTGGTATTACCTTGGTACTGATGGCAAAATGCTTGAAAATAACTGGGTATTGTACAAAAATACTTGGTACTACTTGGGCAAATCAGGTAAAATGCTTGAAAATGGCTGGGTGCAGTACAAAAATGTATGGTACTACTTAGGCAAAGAAGGCAAAATGCTTGAAAATGGCTGGGTGCAGTACAAAAATGTATGGTACTACTTAGGTAAAGAAGGCAAAATGCTTGAAAATGGCTGGGTGCAGTACAAAAATGCATGGTACTACTTAGGCAAAGAAGGCAAGATGCTTGAAAATGGCTGGGTACAGTACAAAAATGCATGGTACTACTTAGGCAAAGAAGGCAAGATGCTTGAAAATAACTGGGTGCAATACAAAAACAAATGGTACTACCTCAAAAACGACGGCACCATGGCAGTAAGCACAACAGTCCAAGGATACAAGGTCGGTAATGATGGAGCATGGATTAAATAAGAAGTATTGAAACCGTCCTAACGGTTTTAACGGTGCAAATAAAAAAGGCGTGTGAGCTGGCAACAGCTCGACACGCCTTTTTTTAATTCTTAAAGATTATACAAGAGAAATTTCTAAAATACTGTTCTGAATACACAGGGTACACAGAAGCAGAATGTGTGGAATAGTTGGGGGAGAAATCGTTTATGCGTATTTTTGGCCGAGTGCGACGTAAAAGAAGAATCTAGAATTACCCTACTTGGAGTTTTGAGGGGATTTTGGGCATTAACATCGAAGTAGAACCCGTCTATTTGGACGTTTGAGTGAATTTTTAGTCCAAATCCCGATGTAGAGAAGGTCTACCTAGGTGTTTGGCGAGTTTTTAAGCTCAAATCCCGATGTAGAAGCCGTCTACGTAGGTGTTTCGTGAATTATTATTCAGCCCAACTCCCGATGTAGAATTATTCTACGTTGCCCTTCCCTCCAATTACGACCTATTATTAAAATACTGCCGCAATAAATAGGAAATCCATTTACAATGCGGGTGATTGCGAATATTTCCGAGCAATCCTTTTACAACTGCTGGCGGCTGTTTCGGTTCTAGCAGTTCTTCGCGCAGCAGGATTAATGATTCCTTTTCAATCGATTCTTCCATTTCCGCTATTTTTTGTTTGATGATGTCGAGAAGCTGTTCCCTTGTCACCTCCTCTTTCATCGGCTGCTTTAACAATTGAGAAAGTCCTTGGGTAACAAACGGTATAGTCGTATACCGAGCGAGGACAGATGTTTTTTCTACGAGTGACTCCGACAGCAACTTCAAATCTAACGGAACGTTATAAAAGACAAATAACTGTGAATACATATTCATAAAGCCTTTAATGCTATAGATTAAATCATATTTTTTCTCATTCACTTCGTCGCCGTATAAGCGCTCAATCATCGTTAAGATGATGTCCTCGATTAATTTATCGTAGTATTGCATTTTGACAATAAGCTCTTTATTAAAGGTTTGCGACTGCTCTTTCATGAGAACTTTAGCGAAATCGGAATGCTTCTGAAAACCATGGTAGATGGCATAATAAAATTCATATAAAAGCTGCTCGTCCTTCGTGTTTTTGACTATGTAGTCAATATCAGAGGTGATTTGCATCATAAAGTGGTCAATTAATGCAATAATTAATTCGTCCTTTGATTTGAAGGATAAGTAAAATGCCCCTTTAGAAATACCGCAATGCTCAGTTATTTGCTGGACGGATGTGGCTTCGAATCCCTGCTTTGCAAACAGCTCCAGCGCCTTCTCCATAATTAATTGTTTTTTCACCATTTTACTTAATCGCTCCTATGGTCTTTGATTGACAAATGACTAATTGGTCATTATTATAAGAAATTGAGTGTGATAAGTCAATTTAGGGTAGGTGTAATAGTGAAAGGGTTAGTCAATTTTGTGTTGAAAAATAAGTTAGCGGTATGGCTGCTTACGATTATTATAACCGTATCGGGTATTTATTCTGGTACACGGATGAATATGGAGACGATTCCGAATATCTCGATACCATACTTAATGGTCATGGACGTCTATCCCGGAGCCACACCTGAAAAGGTGATGGAAGATGTCTCGATGCCGATTGAAAAAGCGGTCGAAGGTCTTGATCATGTGAAGGCCGTTTATTCCAATTCCTATGCGAACATGTCTAGTATTCAAGTTGAATACGAATACGGCATCGATATGGATGAGGCGAAGCGCGAATTAAAATCGGCATTAGATTCCTTGAAATTGCCGGAAGGAGCACAGAAGCCGACAACAACAGCTATCAGCATGAACATGATGCCGGTTGTTGCCTTAAGTGTCAGCAGTTCAAAAGAGGATATTGTTGAATTAACCTCAACAGTTGAGGAAAGCTTACTTCCAAAAATCGAAAAAATCGAAGGTGTAGCGTCGGCAACGATTACCGGCCAGCATATTGAAGAAGTGGACCTGACGTATAATAAAGCAAAAATGGTGGAGTTTGGCTTAACAGAAGATAAAGTCAAGCAGATGATTCAAGCCAGCAACATGGCAGTTTCGTTAGGACTTTACGAGTTTAAAGCAGGGGAGCAGGCCGTTGCGATTGACGGCAAGTTCATGACCGCGGATGAATTAAAGAATATGCTGATTCCTGTTACACCATCAGCAACAAATCCATCCCCATTTGTGAAGCTTAGCGACATTGCAACCATTGATACAGTTGGTAAAGTACAATCGATCTCCCGAACAAACGGAAAAGACGCGATTGCCATCCAAATTGTCAAAGGCCAGCAGGCAAACACGGTTGATGTAGTAAATAAAGTGAAAAAGTTAATTAAAGAGGAAAAGAAAAAGGTCGATGGTCTTGTTATTGATGTGACACTTGACCAAGGGAAACCGATTGAAGAATCGGTGGCGACGATGATTGAAAAAGCAGTGTTTGGCGGACTCATTGCCGTGTTAATCATTCTTCTTTTTCTACGGGATTTTAAATCGACGATTATTTCAATCATATCGATTCCCGTTTCCATCTTCATGGCATTATTGCTCTTACACTGGATGGATATCACACTGAATATCATGACGCTTGGGGCGATTACCGTTGCCATCGGGCGGGTCATCGATGACTCGATTGTCGTCGTGGAGAATATTTACCGAAGACTGCATTTGAAAGAAGAAAAATTAACGGGCCGCGCCCTTATTCGTGAAGCGACAATCGAAATGTTCAAACCGATTATGTCCTCGACTTTGGTCACTGTTGCGGTATTTGCGCCGCTGATTTTTGTTGGCGGAATGGTCGGCGAGCTGTTCGCACCGTTCGCTTTAACAATGGCATTTGCCCTTGGTGCATCGTTACTTGTAGCGATTACCATTGTTCCGGCACTGTCACACTTCCTATTTCGGAAAAAATTATATAGTGAAAAAACCACCAAACGTCATAAAGAAGCTGGCGAACTTGCCCAATGGTATAAATGGTTCCTTGAAAAGACCCTTAACCATAAAGTGATTGCCTCAATCTTAGCGGTTGTTTTATTAGCCGGAAGTTTGGCGTTAACACCATTAATCGGCTTTAGCTTCATGGGCAGTGAAGAAGATAAAGTCATGTATTTAACCTATACGCCAAAAGCAGGCGAGCTTAAAGACGAAACAGTAGAAAACGTTCGAGCAGTCGAAGAGAAGATGCTGAAACGAGATGATATTGATATTGTTCAAGTGTCCGTAACTGAAGAAGGCGACCAAATGGCTGCGATGATGGGCGGAGGCGGAGGCGGTGCCTTAATGTACCTCATCTTCGACCCGGATATGAAGAACTTCCCGGAAGTAAAAGAAAAAGTTGAAAAATATGTCACCGGCCTTGATCAATCAGGCAAATGGAAAAGCCAGAACTTCTCTTCAATGTCAGGGGCGCAAAATGAAATCAGCTACTCCCTTTACAGTGAAGACATTAACAAGCTGAATCAATCGGTTAAAAAGGTTGAAGCTGTACTGAAGAAACATGATGACTTAAAGGATGTCACTTCAAGTGCAGAGGATGCTTTCGTCGAGTATACCTTCAGGGTGGATCAAGCGAACTTGCTGCAATACGGGTTAACTACCGGCCAGCTTGTGATGATGTTAAGCCCGCAAAAAACAAAAGATGTGTTAACAACGGTTGAAAAAGACGGTGACTCCTTAGAGGTGATCGTGCAGCAGGAACAGGCCGCCCAGCCGGAGTCTATCGATGAATTGTTAGCGAAACAGGTGCTGACAGCACTCGGGACAACTATGCCGCTTTCTGAACTTGTCACCGTTAAGAAAGGGACAACATTAAATACACTGGCACGCAGTAAAGGCGAGTACTTCGCCACCGTTTCCGGAAAAATTAAAGCAGAAGATATTTCTAAAGTAACAGCTAAGGTAGGTAAAGAAGTAGATAAATTGGATTTACCGAAAGGGGTAACTGTCAGCGTTGCCGGGGTACAGGCAGATATGACAGAAACCTTTACGCAGCTTGGCATTGCGATGGCTGCAGCAGTTGCAATTGTGTACTTCATTCTAGTGGTTACCTTCCGTGAAGGTGTCGCGCCGTTTGCGATTCTGTTCTCGTTACCGTTTGCGGTTATTGGGTCATTTGTCGGCCTGTTAATCGCCGGCGAAACGATATCGGTTTCGGTTATGATGGGACTGTTGATGTTGATTGGAATTGTCGTTACGAATGCCATCGTTCTCGTAGACCGGATCATTCATATGGAACGTGACGGGCTGAAAATGCGCGATGCCGTATTAGAGGCAGGTGCCACACGTTTGCGGCCAATCCTGATGACGGCCATCGCCACAATTGGTGCATTAATTCCGTTGGCACTTGGCGCAGGCGGCGGAGGCGGTTTAATCTCCAAAGGTCTTGCGATTACTGTTATCGGCGGTCTGACAAGCTCAACGTTATTAACATTGATCATCGTACCGATTGTTTATGAAATCTTATCAAAAATATTTAAGAAAAATCGTCGAGAAATCGAAGAGAATTAATATTTATGCCCGGCAAGGTAAAAGATACTCTTGCCGGGCTTTTTTTATTCGCTTCTGAATGTACCACATATTTCCACTGATTTTCTGCAAACCCTTTCTTGCATTTTGAAAAATAATATTTTATACTAGCACATGAAAATAATTTTCATATTGGAGGTTAATTTGATGAATAGTTTCTTCGAGAAGGCGCAACAGTTTGGTAAGTCGTTCATGCTTCCAATTGCAGTCCTCCCAGCAGCGGGATTGCTGCTCGGAATTGGCGGTGCATTGTCCAATCCGAATACGGTGAAGGCGTATCCGTTTTTAGATATTTCTTGGCTTCAAAATATTTTCGCAATCATGTCAAGTGCGGGCGCTGTCGTGTTTGCTAACTTGGCACTATTGTTTGCCGTTGGTATTTCCGTCGGCCTTGCGAAATCAGATAAAGGAACAGCAGGACTTGCTGGTGTCCTAGCATTCCTAGTTATGAACGCAACGATTTCATCTTTATTAACAATTACCGGCAAAATGAACGTCGAGAATCCGGCGGCTGTCGGTCAAGGGATGACGCTTGGGATTCAAACACTTGAAACAGGTGTTTTCGGTGGTGTAGTTGTCGGGATTTTGACTTCATGGCTCCATAATCGCTATAACAAAAAACAATTACCACAGTTTCTCGGGTTTTTCAGCGGTTCACGGTTTGTGCCGATTATTGCTTCATTTGCGGCGATTTTCCTTGGTGTAGTAGTATTCTTTGTGTGGCCATTTATTCAAAAGGGAATCTTTCAAATGGGCGGCTTGGTTGAAGCAACCGGCTACATTGGAACATTTATTTATGGATTTGTTCTTAGAATGCTTGGACCCTTCGGTCTGCACCATATCTTCTATATGCCATTTTGGACAACCAGTCTTGGAGGAGCGCTAACTATCGATGGCAAACTTATCGAAGGAACACAGCGGATTTTCTTCGCCCAGCTGGCTGATCCTGAGACACATAAGTTCTATATCGGTACAGCACGGTTTATGTCCGGCCGTTTTATTACGATGATGTTTGGTTTAGTCGGTGCCTGCTTGGCCATGTACCATACAGCTAAACCAGAAAATAAAAAGAAAGTTGCCGGCCTGCTTGCGTCAGCCGCGCTTACTTCATTCTTAACAGGTATCACAGAACCAATTGAATTTTCATTCTTATTTGTTGCTCCAGCTCTTTATGTCTTGCATGCGTTCTTAGATGGTTTGGCATTTATGCTTGCCCATATTTTCCAAATCACGATTGGTCAAACGTTCTCTGGCGGATTTATTGATTTCGTTTTATTCGGTATCTTACAAGGTCAGGCAAAAACGAATTGGCTAATGGTACCTGTGATTGGAATTCCATGGTTCTTTGTCTACTATTTCTCATTTAAGTTCATGATTAAGAAATTCAAATTCAAGACACCAGGCCGCGAAGAAGAAGGCGAGGCAGTTGTGAATGTAACGAATAAAAGTGAACGGGCTCAAGCGATTGTTGATGGTCTTGGCGGAAAAGAAAATCTGCAAGATGTTGACTGTTGTGCTACCCGATTACGTGTGACAGTTACAGATGTGGAACGAGTCAATGATGATATTTTGAAAAAAACTGGCGCAAGAGGTGTCGTGAAAAAAGGCAATGGCGTCCAAGTTATTTATGGACCAGAAGTGACAATTATTAAAAATGAAGTTGAAGAATTGGTGGGTGAGTAACATGCTTGAAAGAATTAAACATGGTCTTGTTGTTTCCTGTCAGGCATTGGATCAGGAGCCGCTTCACAGCTCTTATATCATGTCCAAAATGGCCCTTGCAGCGAAAGAAGGCGGTGCTGTCGGAATCCGTGCGAACTCTAAAGAGGATATTATCGCGATTAAACAAGAGGTTACGCTGCCGGTGATTGGCATCGTGAAGCGGGATTACGAGGATAGTGAAGTCTTCATTACCGCTACGAAAAAGGAAATAGAGGAATTAATCGAAAGCGGCTGCGAAATGATCGCTATGGATGCAACGTTAAGAAGCAGACCGAATGGTTTATCACTTGAAGAACTTGTTTCCTTTGCCCGTGAAAAAAATCCAGCTGTCCAGCTAATGGCCGATACGTCATCCGTTGAGGAAGCCATCCATGCGGAAAAGTTAGGATTTGATTGTGTCGGTACGACCCTTTACGGTTATACAAATGAATCAAATGGTAGTAAACTATATGAGAATGACTTTGCTTTTTTAAAAAATGTCGTTAAAGCAGTAAGCATTCCTGTCATCGCGGAAGGAAATATTATGACCCCTGAAATGATGAAACGGGCGTTTGAAATTGGGGTATATTCTGTAGTTGTTGGCGGTGCGATTACGCGTCCGCAGCAAATTACAGCCCGATTTGCCGCGCAAATTCCAAAGTAAAAAGGATGTTTTATCATGTCTTCGGTGTTGAATGAGATCCAAAGTATTTACTCTTCCTTATCTGATAAAGAAAGAAATATTGCAAACTATATTCTAGCCAACCCGGAAGAGGTTTCCCACAGTCATATCCAAGAGCTTGCGGATGCGACAGGCGTCTCCCTCAGTACGATCACCCGTTTTGCCAAAAAGGTTTCCTGCCGAAATTTCGTAGAGATGAAGGTGAAGCTTGCGGGGGGTACTGAAGCAAAGGAAACGGAAGGGATTGAACAAACCTTGTTCGCTTCCTACCATGAGATGCTGGCAGATGTTCAGTCGTTAATCGATCCGGAGCCATTTTCTAGGGCGCTAAAGGATATGAAAGAAGCCAAACGAATTTTCATTTACGGCTTAGGCAGCTCGGGTTTGGCCGCGCAGGAATTGAATTATCGCCTCAGCCGGATGGGATTTATTTCAGAGGCAGTTACGGATCCGCATCTGATGATTATCAGAAGTACGCTGCTAAAGCCGGGAGATTTGATTTTAGCCTTTTCACGGTCCGGTCAAACGGCCGATTTACTGCAATCAGTCAGACTGGGAACGAGCAAAGGGGCAAAACTGATTGCCTTTACCGCTTTTGGGCAAACCCCGCTGACTAAAATTTCCGATGAGGTATTGTGGACAGTGCACCCGCTGAGAAACAACTTTCTATTAACGGGGCTTGACATGAGTACCCTCTACCTGATTGACAGAATCAGTTTACATTTTCTTTCAGATAAAGAACGAGAAGCGATGTATCTCCAAACAGTTGAAGCCATTAGAAATAGAGGGTGAAGCGCAGGAACATTTCCGCTGCTTCATTATTCCGTCAAAAACCGAAGGGGCCAGCCTCTCGCTGCTGTTATGCAGCGGGAGGCTGGCCCCTTTTGTTTTTATACCGATCACACTTCCTCACGTCGTTTCTTAGTTCGTATGGATAATAAAAAGAAAGGAAATGAAAAAAAGTTGACTGAAAGCGTTTTTAGTATTAAGATGTAATCAAAGGTTACCAAGAGATAACCAAAACATGATAAAAAGATTTAATTAAAGCATAAATTCCGTAGGGTTATCGATCTAAAAGTGCATCATGAAATACACTTCAAACTAGAATAGTCCAAAACCTATTAAAAAGAACCACGATTAAGGAGGAACAAGATATGTCTGAAGTAATGGTACAAGTTAGAAAACTAAAAAACTATATAAATGGTGAGTGGGTAGAAAGCAAAACTACTCAATACGAAGATGTATATAACCCAGCGACAAAAGAGGTTATTGCTCAAGTTCCGATCTCGACAAAAGAAGATCTTGATTATGCGGTAATTGTCGCAGCAAAGGCATTTGAAGAGTGGAGAAACGTCCCTGTTCAAAAACGGGCTAGAATTCTATTTAACTTCCAACAGTTATTACAAAAAAATACAGATGAGTTAGCAAGGATAATTACGATTGAAAATGGTAAAAACCTTACTGAAGCATTAGGTGAAGTCGGACGAGGAATTGAGAATGTTGAGTTTGCGGCAGGTGCTCCTACACTCATGATGGGTGATTCATTGACAACTATCGCAAAGGACGTAGAAGTAACAAACTACCGTTATCCAATTGGGGTTGTCGGCGGTATCACACCATTTAACTTCCCGATGATGGTCCCTTGCTGGATGTTCCCAATGGCGATTGCCGTAGGTAATACATTTGTCCTGAAACCATCTGAAAGAACACCGTTGTTAGCGCAAAGATTAGCAGAACTATTAGAGGAAGCCGGTCTTCCTAAAGGTGTATTCAATATTGTCCACGGTGCACACGATGTGGTAAACGGACTTCTTGATCATCCACAAGTGAAAGCTATTTCATTTGTTGGTTCACAGCCGGTCGGTGAATATGTATACAAACGAGGAAGCGAGAACCTAAAACGTGTTCAAGCCTTAACAGGTGCAAAAAACCACTCCATCGTATTAAATGATGCTGATCTGGATCATGCGACAACAAACGTAATTGCTTCTGCATTCGGATCTGCTGGCGAACGCTGCATGGCTTGCTCTGTTGTAACAGTGGAAGAAGGCGTTGCAGATGCATTCCTTGAAAACCTAATTGAAAAAGCAAAAGAAGTACAAATCGGTAACGGCCTTGATGAAGGGGTGTTCTTAGGTCCGGTTATTCGGGAACAAAATCACCAACGAACATTGGGCTATATCCAAAAGGGTATTGAAGAAGGCGCCAAATTGGTTTGCGACGGCCGCGATAGACAACCCGAAGAGGGATACTTTGTTGGACCAACCATTTTTGACGGTGTGACAACTGATATGCAGATTTGGAAAGATGAAATCTTTGCTCCCGTATTATCAATCGTACGTGTGAAAAACTTAAAAGAAGCTGTTGAAACAGCTAATAAATCAGAATTTGCTAATGGGGCCTGTATTTATACGTCAAATGCTTCATCTATCCGTTACTTCCGTGAAAATATCGATGCAGGTATGTTAGGAATTAACTTAGGTGTTCCAGCGCCAATGGCCTTCTTCCCATTCTCCGGCTGGAAATCTTCATTCTATGGCACATTGCCTGCAAACGGAAAAGATGGCGTTGAGTTCTATACTCGCAAGAAAGTCGTAACAGCAAACTATAAAGCACCATCATTTGAATAAGATTTCGATGATATTATCCCAACTCTTATTAGTTGGGATAATATCCTATACATAAATGAGGAGTTGAAAACCGTGAGTAAATTACTCCGAAAACCAAATGTAATAGAAACATCACCGGGTGTTAAGCTCGTACATGAAGTAACAAGTGAAAATTCTTCATTAGAATATGTTGCTATGAAAGTGATAGATTTAGCTCCGGGAGCTAGCTACCGAGAAGAATTAGAAAAAGTAGAATGCTGCATTGTTGCCTTAACAGGGAAAATAAATGTTTCAGACAAACAAGAAATATTTAGAAACATCGGTACCCGAGAAAGCGTTTTTGAAAAGAAACCTACTGATAGTGTCTATGTGTCAAACGGCCGCGCTTTTGCCATAGAAGCAGTTACAGAGGCACGGATTATACTTTGTTATTCTCCATCTGAAAAACAATTACCAACAAGGCTGATTAAAGCTGAAGATAACAGCATTGAACATAGAGGGAAATATAATAATAAACGACTGGTACACAATATTCTGCCTGACTCGGATCCGTCTGCAAATAGTTTACTAGTGGTAGAGGTCTTTACAGAAAGCGGCAACTGGTCAAGTTATCCGCCACATAAACATGATCAAGACAACTTGCCGCATGAGTCATTTTTAGAAGAAACGTACTACCATGAAATGAACCCAAGACAGGGCTTTGTTTTCCAACGCGTGTATACAGATGACCGTTCTATCGATGAAACGATGGCTGTTGAAAACGGAGATGTTGTCCTCGTTCCGGCAGGCTATCACCCTGTAGCGGTTCCTGATGGGTATGAATCCTATTATTTAAACATCATGGCGGGACCGAAAACGCATTTGGAAGTTCCACAACGAACCTGCACACGAATGGATCCTAGAACGAAAATAAGGTATGAGGGGTGCTATAACAACATGAAGATTGAATTTAATTCTGAAAAAGAATTTGACCTAATCGCTATTGGTCGTGCATGCATCGATTTAAACGCTGTAGAATATAACCGTCCAATGGAAGAAACGATGACTTTTAAAAAATATGTCGGCGGTTCTCCGGCTAATATTGCGATTGGATCATCCAAGCTTGGCTTAAACGCAGGCTTTATCGGTAAACTGGCAGATGACCAGCATGGCCGTTTTATTAAACACTATATGGCTGGTGTCGGCGTAGATACATCCAATATGGTAACAGACAAAGAAGGGCATAAAACAGGCTTAGCTTTTACAGAAATCAAAAGCCCTGAAGAGTGCAGCATCTTAATGTACCGTGATGAAGTCGCAGACCTTTACTTAGATCCTTCAGAAGTAAATGAAGACTACATTAAACAATCAAAAATCCTTTTAGTTTCTGGAACAGCTCTTGCAAAAAGCCCATCCCGTGAAGCGGTACTAAAGGCCGTGCAGCTGGCGAAGAAAAATAATGTGAAGGTTATGTTTGAATTAGACTACCGTGGTTATACATGGACATCTAAAGAGGAAACTTCTGTCTATTATACAATGGTGGCACAGCAGGCGGATATTGTCGTTGGTACACGTGATGAGTTCGATGTCATGGAAAATGTAGAAGTTGGCAGCAATGAAGCAACGATTTCTGCTTTATTCAAACATTCTCCGGAATTAGTGGTCATTAAGCATGGTGAAGAAGGCTCCTATGCATATACAAGATCAGGGGAAACGTTCAGAGGCCATGCTTATTTAACGAAAGTATTAAAAACATTCGGTGCTGGTGATTCATACGCATCCGCTTTTCTTTATGCGCTAATCTCAGGTAAAGATATTGAAACAGCCCTAAAATACGGCAGTGCCTCTGCAGCCATTGTTGTAAGTAAACACAGTTCTTCTGAAGCGATGCCAACAGTAGAAGAAATAGAGCAATTAATTGCTGACCGATCCAAAGAAGCAGTGACAAATCAGTAAGAGGTGAAAATGTCCATGGGGAAAATAAGATTAACCACCGCACAAGCCTTAATCAAATTTTTGAATCAGCAATATATCCATGTTGACGGTGAAGAATTTCCGTTCGTTGAAGGTATCTTTACTATATTCGGTCACGGAAATGTATTAGGAATTGGGCAGGCTTTGGAACAGGATCCAGGTCGCTTAAAGGTCTTCCAAGGTAAAAACGAACAAGGAATGGCCCTGGCTGCGATGGCGTACAGCAAACAAATGCTTCGTCAAAAAATCTATGCTGTCACAACATCTGTAGGACCTGGTGCTGCTAATCTAGTTACGGCTGCAGCAACAGCGCTGGCAAATAATATTCCGATGTTGCTTTTACCAGGGGATACATTTGCAACAAGACAGCCCGATCCAGTATTGCAGCAAGTGGAGCAGGAATACAGCTTAGCGGTTACAACGAATGATGCCTTAAAACCTGTCTCCAGATATTGGGATCGTATTACCCGTCCTGAGCAGTTAATGTCAAGTCTTATTCGTGCCTTTGAAGTGATGACAGACCCAGGGAAAGCTGGCCCTGTAACGATTGCCCTTGCACAGGATGTTGAAGGGGAAGCATATGATTACGATGAGAAATTCTTTGAAAAGCGCGTCCACTATTTAGACCGTAAAGCACCGGTAGAGCGTGAACTAAAAGGTGCAGCTGAGCTGATCAAAGCAAGCAAAAGGCCACTAATCCTAGTAGGCGGCGGGGCTAAATATTCAGGAGCACGCGACATCTTAACGGCTCTATCTGAAAAACATAATATTCCATTAGTAGAAACTCAAGCAGGTAAAGCAACGGTAGAATCTACTTTTAAAAATAACTTAGGCGGTATGGGTGTTACTGGTACGCTGGCAGCAAATAAAGCAGCCCGTCAGGCAGACCTCGTGATCGGAATCGGTACCCGTTATACAGATTTCGCCACTTCCTCTAAAACAGCATTTGACTTTGATCATGCTGAGTTCTTAAATATTAACGTCAGCCGCATGCAGGCATATAAATTGGATGCCTTCCAGGTTGTGGCAGATGCGAAAACGGCATTAGAGCAATTGGCACCGTTATTAGAAGGATATGAAAGTGAATTTGGCGAAACAATTGCTGAATTGAAGCAGGAGTGGAACGCTGAACGCGACCGCTTAAGTAAAGTAACCTTTACCCGTGAAAACTTCGAACCGGAAATTAGAAGCCACTTCACACAGGAAATTCTTAATGAATATGCCGATGCATTAAACACGGAATTGGCGCAAACGACAGCGTTAATCGCTGTAAATGATACGATTGCCCCAGACAGTACGATTGTTACTTCTGCAGGGTCGTTACCTGGTGATGTACAGCGTATCTGGAATCCAACAGTTTCAAATACGTATAACGTAGAATACGGTTATTCCTGTATGGGGTATGAAGTATCAGGTGCGCTGGGAGTTAAATTAGCTAACCCAGATAAGGAAGTATATTCTCTTGTAGGTGACGGGTCTTTCTTAATGCTGCACTCTGAGCTGATCACAGCGATTCAATATGGCAAAAAAATCAATGTTGTGTTGTTTGATAACTCTGGTTTCGGCTGCATTAATAACCTGCAAATGGGCAACGGCATGGGAACGTATTTCACAGAGTTCAGAACACATAACAATACCATTCTAAATGTTGATTATGCCAAGGTAGCAGAAGGGTATGGTGCGAAAACATACCGCGTAAACACCATTGAACAATTGAAAGCCGCTTTAGAGGATGCGAAGAGGCAGGAAGTTTCAACTCTAATCGAGATTAAGGTACTGCCAAAAACCATGACAGAAGGCTATGACAGCTGGTGGAATGTCGGAGTGGCAGAAGTAGCCAATAAAGAAAGCATCCAAAAGGTATATGAATTAAGAAAGCAAAAATTAGAAACGGCAAAACAATACTAAGAACGGATGGCATATTGGTTGATGAAGAGAGGTGAGATTCTAGTGACTAAAGTAGCAACAAGATTAGTTTCGATGAAAGAAATGCTGTTAAAGGCGAAACAAGAAAAATATGCAGTTGCGCAAATCAATATTAATAATTTTCAATGGGCTGAAGCGATCTTAGAAGCGGCCCAAGAAGAACAATCTCCTGTTATTGTAGCATCCTCTGATAGACTTGTGGATTACTTAGGTGGATTTAAAACGATTGCAACAATGATTAATAGTATTATAGAAGAAAAGAATATTACCGTACCAGTCGCTTTACACCTAGACCATGGCAATAGTGTGGAACGCTGTAAAGAGGCGATTGATGCGGGATATACTTCCGTCATGATTGACGGCTCCCATCATCCAATTGATAAAAATATTGAAATGACCAAGCAAGTCACTGAATATGCAAGACTTCATGGTGTTTCGGTTGAAGCAGAAGTTGGAACCGTAGGCGGTAATGAAGACGGACTTATTGGCGGTATTCAATATGCGGATCCAGAGGAATGTGTACGGATTGCAAAAGAAACAGGAATTGATGCATTAGCAGCAGCTCTTGGTTCTGTTCATGGTCCCTACCAAGGTGAACCGAAGTTAGGATTCGCTGAAATGAAGGAGATTTCAGGGTTGACCAATGTGCCTCTGGTGTTACACGGCGGATCAGGTATTCCGAATTATCAAATCCAACAGGCAATCGAACTTGGTCATGCGAAGATTAACGTGAATACAGAATGTTTGCAAGCCTGGGCTAAAGCTGTTCGTGAAGTATTGGATAAGGACAAAGAAATATACGACGCACGTACCATCCTTTCTCCAGGTAAAGAAGCGGTAAAGCAAACAGTAAAAGCCAAACTGAATGAATTCAAATCAAGTAATAAAGCGTAATAAACGGGGATGTCTTTATATTTACAAAGACATCCTTTTATCATTAAATTTCTTAAAGTTTTAACCGGTTTTCAAGTAAAGTGGAGAATTGAGATTCCAAAGGAGGAAGAAAATGTCGTTATCATTGATATTTGACATGGATGGTACCCTGTTTCAAACAGATAAGATTTTAGCGTTATCCCTTGAAGAAACGTTTGAGCATTTGAGGTTTTTGAACTTATGGGAGGGGGAAACGCCAATCGGAAAGTATCGTGAAATTATGGGCGTCCCCCTGCCAGTCGTGTGGGAAACGTTATTACCAAACCATTCACATGAGATTCGTGAACGAACCAATGAAATTTTTCATGAAAAATCAATCGCGAATATTAACGCCGGTCATGGTTCTTTATATCCGAATGTGACAGAAGTTCTTAGCTATCTAAAAGAAAATAACTTCTCCCTTTACATAGCAAGTAATGGGCAAATTGAATACTTGAATGCTATTGTGAAATATTACAAGTTGGATAATTGGGTAACAGAAGTTTTCAGCATCCAACAAATAGACTCGCTCAATAAAGCGGATCTAATCCGTACGATCATAACCAAATATGATATTGAACAGGGCGCGGTGGTTGGCGACCGATTATCAGATATTAACGGGGCAAAAAGCAATGGCTTAATTGCGATTGGCTGTAATTTTGATTTTGCCAAAGAAGATGAACTTGCTCAAGCAGATATAACGATCGACAACTTTCTTGAATTAAAAACTGCTGTAGTAAAATGAAACTTCGAAGGTTGAATTCTTCTGTGGCAGCAGGTGTTTAATTTAAAATCCGCAATCTAGTAATAGGTAAAAAAAGACAAGCGAGTTTCGGAGTTTCGCAATGTCTTTTTTTTTTGTCAAATTATTTTAAAAATTATTTGAATAGTCTAATTTACAAATGGATCTATTTATAATAATATGAGTTTAAGCCCATTTGATGTTGTGTTGTGTTTGAATTATAGCTATACTTCCGCGAAACAAACATATTCAAATTGTACTTTGTACGTTTCTTACCATTATTTCAAATATTTTCTTACCATTTAGGTAAGCGGTTACAACGGGTTTTATGTGTTGTATAAAGTCGAAAAAGGAGGCTATTTGTGGAGAAAACCTCACTATTAAAAACAACCTTAGGAAACTATTATATTTCAGTAACACCAGAATCCCATCAATCACACATAATTCTTCGCGTGGAAGTACCTAGGACAACCCAAGAAATCGTCATCCAATACTCCTATTCGCCAACGGAAGAAAATGCCGAAGACCGTTTAGATCAATTGTTTTCACGTTATCAAAAGGATAACAACATGGCTGCATCAGATCGGGCACATATCCAATCTGTAAGGAATTTGATTACCGTCTCAGTCAGCTCAAGCCAAGGATATGAAGGAAGTTGTCACCGGTTTGAATCAACAGGAAGAGTCGTTATTAACAATTCCCAGTCCTCACCAGGGATACAAACCAGGGAAGTCTCTCCAGGGTTTTGGGATATATCATTTAATTTCCATGCATTAGTTACAGCAAAAACAGAAATTCATTGCACCATCGATGCTATACATAAAGAAGAAAGGTCCACCACACAGCCCATCGAAATCGCAGCTATCAAAAAAGAGCGGTTTAAGAGGGAGCGCTATTTAAATGCCCAAACTTGCTATAAAAAAGTAGAACTCCATACCCACACGCATCACAGCGATGCAAGGCATACAACGGAAGAGTTAATAAATGATGCTATAAAACAGAAAATCGACTGGCTGGCAATAACAGACCATAATACGATTAGTGCATTTGACAAGATTTCCCCAGAAAATTATCCCTTACAATTCATTAAGGGGTTAGAAATGACAACGCTTCACGGCCACTTCTTAACATTAGGCTATCAGGACAAGCCGCCGATGGATTGGACGTTAATCGACCGGGTGAATATTAACGAGAAATTAGCAGAAATGAAAGAACAGGGATTATTAATTGGGATTGCCCATCCATTCGATGTAGGGAGTCCGTACTGTACGGGATGCCGCTGGCAGTATGCCTTAGAGTCCCTTGAATGGATTGATTTTATTGAAGTGTGGAATTCGGAGGATCCGCATGAATCTCTATCAAATGCAGATGCAATTGCAAAATGGACTCAGTTGCTGAATGCTGGTATTGAAATTCCGGTAACATGCGGCAGGGACTGGCATCATTCGAATACAACAAAACTTCCAGCTTTCTTGTATACAGCCGTTAAGGAAACATCTTCAGGGGATGATATTTTAGAAGCCGTAAAGCTTGGCAGAAGTTACATTTCGCTTTCACCGCAAATTGACCTGACGATTAATGGTCAGTGGACAATTGGCGACAGGATTCATTTTAACGAGTTTAATACTCTGATGATGAAGGTCCATCTAACAGATACAGAGGATGTACATGCAGTGAAAATCGAATCAAATTTAGGAGATTTATATGAAGGTCACCATAAAGTGATTCATCAACTAGAGAAAAGTGAAGTTAAAGATTTGATTTGGCTGCGAATATCTGTTTTTGATCAACATCTCAATCGAATTTTAATAACAAATCCTGTTTACTTTACCGATTAGAAAGGAGGAGGTACCACATGGAGATTACGACAAACAAAAATATAGGACCGGGTGCTGGGGTGAATAAAAGCAAAAGGAAAAAGAAGAACACTGTAAAGCCAATGAAGTTCACCTGGAAAAATATTTGGAAGCACCGGGCTATGTATATTATGCTTCTGCCTTGTATAACGTTTTTCATCATCTTTTCTTATATGCCGATGGCTGGGATGGTACTGGCATTTAAAGAGTTTCGTTTTGATACGGGAATCTTTGGTGGCCCTTGGGTTGGGTTTAAATATTTTGAACGTTTTTTCCAGGATCCCCAAAGTTGGAATTATGTTAAAAATACGCTCATTATCAGCGGAATGAAGTTAATACTAGCCATGCCATTTCCGATTATATTAGCTCTTTTATTTAATGAACTAAAAAGCAATAAACTTAGAAGTTTCTTTCAAAGTATTTCTTACTTGCCGCATTTTTTATCATGGGTGGTAGTTGTCGGGATTATCCAAAGTATATTAGCGCCAAATACAGGATTACTAAACGAATTAATTTCCTTTATGGGAGGTGATGGAAGTACCTATTTCTTAATGGAGGAAAAGAATTTTCACTCGATTATGTTTTGGAGTTATGTGTGGAAGGATATTGGCTGGAGTTCGATTATCTACTTTGCGGCCATTGCCGGTATTGATCCCGCTCTTTACGAAGCGGCGGCCATTGATGGAGCAAACAGGTTAAGACAAATTTGGCATATCACCCTAACTGGAATCAGGCCTACTATCTTAATTCTATTTATTCTATCGTTAGGGAATATTCTATCTGCAGGGTTTGATCAGATTTATTTATTGAAAACACCAGGAAATGCAGAGGTTGCTGAAATTATTGATACGTATGTTATACGTACTGGTCTTCAAAGCGGTCAATTTGGTTATGCGACAGCCGTTGGGATGATGCAGGGGATTGTTGGCTTGGTTGTGGTGCTTATTGTGAACCGATTTGCAAATAAAAAATTTAATACCTCATTATGGTAAAAAAATTATAGGGGGAGAAATTTATATGAAGAGAGTTTCATTTAAATTTTTGACGTTGATTTTGATAGGCATTTTAATGCTTACTGCATGTACAGATTCGAAGAAGAGCTCCAGCGAAAGCCGTGAAAAACCAAAGGAAGCTCCAAAAACATGGATCGCAGATCGCACGATTAAAGGACTGGTATTTATGAGTGATGGTGACGTTTCTGCTGGAATGAATCCGGAAATTGCTAAAGAGTTAAAGAAAAGAACCGGGATTACATTAGAATTGCAAGGGATTACTGTGGATGACTCAACAGAAGCCTTGACTGCAGGACTTGCGTCGGGCGATTTACCGGACTTTGTTGCCTTTTATTTGGATCACAGCGGACGTCCTGAAATGCAAATTTTATTAAAAGCTGCACGGGAAGGAATGTTCCATGATTTAACACCTATGTTGAAAGATTCAAAGGTTTATAGCAAGTATTTCGAAGAAGGGTACTTACCAGCTGACACGAAAAACAATATTATGTTTAGACCTGAATTTAAAGGTGCTTCTTATTTCGTTCATATGGCCATTGACCGTGAACCTGGCACAGTATCTCGTAAATATGTTGGCGGTCCATATATCTTAAAGGATATTGTTGACAAATTAGGTATTAATCCTGCAGAAATCGATACGCATGAAAAATTACGTGCGCTGGCAGAGCAGATTAAAGCAGCTAACTTTAAAGATGTTAACGGCAAACCAATCACCCCAATTGGTCCTACAGTATGGGGTGGAGCAGATAGAGACTTCATATTTAATGACCTTATCTGGACAGGTACAAAAGGTGAGAAATTCTTAAAAGATAAAGACGGACAGATTAAGCACGAATCGCAAACAGATTACGGTTTAGAACGTGTTAAGTTTGTGCAAGGATTATTAAAAGACGGTCTGCTTCATCCAGAGTTCTTTACAATGGCTGAAAACAAAGCCAAGGAAGGCGTTGTTAATAAATCCTTTGGGATTGTTTCCGATATGCATAACTTTGTAGTAGAAAACTCTGATATGAAATATGTCCCGCTTGGACCCATCGATACCGTCCAAGGAGACTATCAAATGGAATTACCTTATAAATCCGGATATGCGGGATGGTCCATTCCAACTACAACAGATCATCCGGAAGATATTGTGAAGCTGGCAGATTATTTAGCAAGCCGTGAAGGTAAATTGCTCGCTCAATATGGTCTTGAAGGAAGAGACTATACACTTGATGAAAAAGGTAATCCAGTTGTTAAAAAAGAAGTCCTTGAATTAAAAGAAAAAAATCCAGAAAAAGCTCAGAAGCTAGGCTTTAGAGGTGTTCGTTCTTACTGGGCTGAGCATCTTGGCTTTACAGATATCGACAATATGGCAGACTTTGGTGAATTCGAATATGGTGAAAGAGTTTCCGGTGAAGATACAGCAGCCGCGGATAAAATTATCAAGCTATGGAATTATGACGAGAAGTTAAAGAATGCAAAAATAGTTGACGGATCGACCCCAAAATCATTTATTTTTGAATTTGAAAACGGTGAGAATCTCAACATTGCTTTAGACACTTACAATGAAAATTTATTACGTGCTTACTATAGTAAATCAGAAAGTGAAGCAAAGAAAATTCTAAGCGATTCTAAGAAGCTTTTAGAAAAAGCAGGCTTAAACGATTATATCAAATTGATTGAGAAGAAAGAAAAAGAAGGTACCACCATTAGGTATTAATTGAAAAGCGCTGGCGTTCTGATGTAAGCGCCAGCGCTTGGCAGCATGAACAGGCTTCCTTTCTATTTAGAAAGAGAGGAGGCCTATTTTTCTAAATTGGGAGGGATATCCATGTATCGCAAGAGCCGAAAGTCATGGAGCATTTATCAGATTATTACCATTTTGCTGGTGGCATTACTTTGCTTATCTATTATTCTCCCTTTTATAAATATTTTGGCGCTATCATTCAATGAAGGAACAGATGCACAAAAAGGCGGAATCTATTTTTTTCCCAGAGAATTTAGCTTTGAGAATTATTTAGAGGTGATTAAACAATCAACTGTTTTAAATGCATTATGGATCAGTGTGTTTAGGACAGTAGTTGGTACGGCTATAAGTGTGTTGTTAACGGCGATGGCCGCCTATGCGCTCACTACAAGGACGTTACCAGGAAGAAAGGTTATTACCTTTTTTATTTTTTTCACGATGTTATTTAGCGGTGGTATTATTCCGTATTATTTGGTTCTAACAGAGCTGCATTTAACTAATAGTATATGGGTTTATATTATTCCGAGTCTTTATAGTGTGTGGAATATTTTGATCATGAGGACGTTTTTCAGTCAACTTCCGGAAAGTATCATGGAAGCAGCCCGCATTGATGGCTGTACTGAATTTCAAATATTTTTCCGAATTGTTCTTCCAATGAGTAGACCAGTTATCGCCACAATTGGACTATTTAATGCCGTGGGCCATTGGAATGATTGGTTTTCCGGCGCCTTCTATGTTCGGGATCCCCAATTAAAACCATTAGCTACACTTTTACAAGAAATGCTGACGAAGCAGCAAGCAATCGCCGATGCCCTATTAAGAAATTCAGGCGCCTATGCAGCGTTGGAAAAGATAACGGTAACAGGTGATTCATTGAAAATGGCTACTATTATTATTGTTGTAGCACCAATTATTATTATCTATCCGTTTATCCAAAAACATTTTACAAAAGGGGTCAATATTGGTTCGGTGAAAGAATAAGATTGGGAGGAGATTTAGAGTATGGCAATGAAAAAAGCACTAATAGGTTTATCTATTCTTTGTATGATGGTTCCAAGCATGACCACAAATGCAGAGGCTAAAGCTCATGGAGCTAAAAAAGAATCTAAAAGCAGTATTATGGCAGATTGGAAATTTTCAAAGGACTATGTGAAAAGCGGTGCAATCGAAACTGGTGATATCATTATTCAAGACGCTAGTAAAAATGGAAATGACCTAGAATTAGTGACAGTTGGGGACTTATCTTCACCTGAATTAGAAGGAATGATGAAATGGTCAGAAGATGATTATGATCATCTAGCAAATGTAGATAGCCTACAATTCTCTAATTCTAAAAAAGCTTCAGCAGGAAGATATTTCAAAACGATTAAAGATGCACCGATTAATTCTGAGGAATTTAAAGATGGATTTACCATCGAGGCTATTTTTAAATTACCAAGCAATTTTACTAGTAATTTACATAGCTGGATGGGGATTTTAACAAGGCAAGGGCAGGCTGCAGACATAAATAAACTGGATGGCGAGAAAGAAATCTTGTCTACCTTATCCGTATCCAATGATAAAGAAATTCAATGGACAAGCCATCCGACTAATTTGAACTATAATGAAACGAACTGGTCGCGGTCGTTAAATACAGATGAATGGTATCATTTGGCGGTCGTGAATGATGGGGAAACATCGACTTTAACTGTAAATGGTGTAAGTGATTACGGGAAGTCGATAAAGGTCAAAGGAATTGCCACTGTAGAAGGAAAGGGCTGGAATATAGGTGCTTCTGAGTGGGGAAATGAATTAGATGCCTTATTCGCAGGTAACATTCAAGAAATACGAGTAGCTAATAAGGCGTTGGACGAAAAAGATTGGCTTATTCCAGATGCTCGTGATGCTCAACCTGTTGAAGGAACAAATGATAATATCCCACTTTTAACAAATAAGAAGAATTATAATTTTCTTTTTGTTCCGGACACACAAAAATACTCGAATATGAATCCAGAGATTTTTGATAGCCAAATGAAATGGATTGCAAAAAACAACAAGAAAAACAATATTGCGATGAACGCATTTGTTGGGGACATTGTCGATAGTAATGCCGAGGAACAATGGAAAAATTCCCTTCAATCTATTTCCTATTTAGATAAGAGTAATATTCCTTATGTAATGACGGCGGGAAATCATGATTATGCAAGCGGAGATCCTTACCTGACCTATTATGGACCGCAGCGTTTTGCCGATAAAAACTACTATCAAGGTTCGTCTCCTTCAGGATACGGCTCTTATGCGCTAGTAAAGGCGGGCAGCTATGAATACCTGTTTTTAATGGTGGATATGAAGAATCTTCAAACAGATTTAGAATGGTCAAAATCAATTTTAAATCAACACAAAAATAATCCAACCATCATTGTCTCTCATGATGTGATTTATCCGGAGACGGTAGATAATAAAGCCGTTGCGGTGGAATCAAGCAGGGGGAAAATCATTTGGAATGAACTTGTCAATGAAAATAATCAAGTATTTATGACAGTAAACGGCCATTATTTTGGGATTACCCATCAGGTTAAACAAAATGCAGCCGGAAACGATGTCATACAAATGTTGGTCAACTATCAGTATGACTATCGAGGCGGAAATGGCTGGCTGAGACTTGTAGAATTTGATGAAGCGAAGAACAAACTGTTTTTCCGTACCTACTCACCATTTGTAGAGGAAATGTCAAAGAAAGAAAAAACGTATATTGACTTCAAATATTTAACAAATGAATATAACTTATTTGATTTAGATCTTAATTTTAAAAAGAGATTTAACATAAATAAATGATGAATAGGGGGATTAATAATCATGAGGAATAAACTAAAGACTTTTCTTTGTAGTTCGATTGCTGTGTTCACTCTGTCACAGGGAATAATGACCGTATCAGCAAAGTCAATAGATTCTCACAAGGAAGCCGGCAGATGGATGTCCGGGGATTACCATATCCATACCATTCAATCAAGTGATGCATCAGAGCCGTTTATGAAACTGGAAAATATATTGAATGCTGCCTTCCGTGAGGATATTAACCTAATGCCTGCTGAAACAGTGGTAAAGCTAAAATACGGCGAGTCTCTTGACTATATTATGCTGACTGACCATTTGCGTAATTCGCCGCGAGATCCCGATGGTAATGAAAAACCTACAGCACGCTTTGAAGCCATGCAAGATCAGCTGGCAAAAATCCGTTCATTGCAGGCGGCTGGAAAATACACTGGCAAGATAATTTATCCCGGTTTTGAGTGGGATATGATGGATTTGGATCATGGTTCAGTCGCTATTATTGATTCCAACAGTAATAACATACCATTTGATGCCATCCGCCAGTTTGAATGGCTATACAGCTATGATACAAGTACGGACAAGTTTACATCAAACGAAGCCGAGCTATGGGGAGAAAGACCGGATAAGAATAAGCTGAAATCGGATAAAAGCAAAACGTTTGAAGCGATTAAATGGTTAAAAGACAATTATCCTGAAAGCTTTGTATTGCCGAATCATCCGTCCCGTCACAATGGGGGCGGCGGAGAAGTTACTATAGAAGATCTCCGTAAGATGAATGATATTGCTCCAGATATTGTCTTTGGTATGGAGGGAATGCCGGGAAATCAGATGGCTGCAAGCTTTAACCGATCTGAGCTTTCTGATATATATGGTGGTGTGGATGTGATGGTCGCCAAGGTAGGGGGCGCATGGGATGCCATGCTTGGAGAAGGGCGCCATTTCTGGAATTTTACTAATTCGGACTTCCATTTCAAAGTCAGCAGCAACCGCAAATATTCAAGCGGCTATTGGCCAAGCGAATACCAAAGAAACTATACTTGGGTCGAGGGCAATCAGTTCAAGGATGTCGTAGAGGGCATGCGTTCGGGTAAAGCCTTCGGCGTATATGGCGACCTCATTAATGCACTGGAGTTCAATGTGGAAGGAAAGAAAAAGCAAGCGGAGATGGGCGAGGATTTACAAGTGTCTAAAGGTGATCAAACCACTATCACTATTCGCTTTAAGAGTCCGGAGTACAATAATTACGATCCAATTACTGCTCATAACACGTCTGTTACGAATAAGGTCAAGGTTGATCATATTGATTTAATTTCTGGCGAGGTAACCGGCAAGATTGACAAGAGCCAATATGCCAGCAATACGACGAATGATACGACTAAAGTCGTTAAGCGCTTTACCGAGAAAGACTGGGGTAAGCCAGATAAAGAGGGCTATTACACTATAAAATACAAAGTAAAGGCAGATACTAACCGTTATTATCGTCTGCGCGGTACCAACCTTGGCATGAATGTAAAGGGCTTTATGAAAGATGGGGAGCCGCTGATGGATCAATCCTTTGACTATGAAGGGACTCCTACACCACTGGAGAATGAGGAACGCTTCAACAATATTAATGACCGTAATTACACCAGTATGTGGTTTTATTCTAATCCGATCTTTGTTAATATTAAGGGGTCAAACCACCATTAAGGGGCGGGGGATTATGTCGCTTGCTTAAATAAGTGAAGTGGGAAGTTTTCCCTTCCAATACAAGCCTAGGGAGAAGGTCTTCGTCATATTGATGGAGACCTTTTTCATGATGTAACTTAGTAATGCTTGCCTTCCTGTAAGCGGTTGAAATTTGAATTTACAAATCATAATATGTTTGATATTATTTGTTTGTGGAAGTTTAATGGGATAAACAAACATAAACAAGTGAATTCCAAACATAAACAAGTGAATTCCAAACATAGATAAGAATGAAGGATGTGACTTTGAAACATGACTTTCTTGCTAAATGAGCGTCAGCAGTTAATTTTGGAAACATTAAATCAAGAGAAGAAAGTAGTGGTTGCTTCTCTTGCAAGAGAATTAGGGGTAGCGCCTGAGACCATCCGCCGTGATTTGGATACATTAGAAAAGGAAAAGAAGCTTAAAAGGGTTCATGGGGGTGCTGTTCTATACCTGCAAACCAATAATGAACCGATGTTGGTTCAAAAAATGAGTGTGAGAGCGGAGGAAAAAGCAGCCATCGGCAGAAAAGCAGCTGAATTTATTCAGGACGGAGATACTATTATGCTGGGGGCCGGGACAACGGTCTTACAGCTGGCAAAAGCAATTACGGGTATTAAATTATTAACGATCGTGACGAATTCCCTCGCTGCTGCTGAAGAACTAAATAATCGTTTGGAAAAACGGGAGTTTGATGGAAAAGTCATTGTTTTAGGCGGGATGACGAATCCGGAGCAAAAGTCGATTGTCGGGGCATTAACCTGTAAGATGCTGGAGTCCTTTCGCTTTGATAAATTATTTCTGCCATGCGGCGGTGTCACTTCCGGTCATGTCAGCGACTTTAACTTTGAGGACTGCATAGTTTCTACCGCTATGGTGGAAAGGGCGAATCAAGTCTATTTACTGGCGGATTCCTCGAAGATTGAGAATGAATCATTTTTCAAAATCTGCTCGTTATCAAAGGTTGATTATATTATTTCAGATGGGGACATGCCGTTATCCTGGCAGAAACAAGAGCTGGATACGATGCTCCAATGGATTAGGGCAACAGGAGGAGAAAACAATGAAGGTTGATTACCATTTACATCTTGAAGAAGGGCCGTATTCATTGCGCTGGCTCGATCGAACAAACATGGCATTAGATCATTTTTATCCTATTCCGTATGAGAGACATACCATGGAATGGCTTCATGAAAGTATGCAGCGTTTAAATAACCGAGTAGAAAAGGGTTCGTATGATGCCTCTTGGATTGACCTCTATTTACAGGAAGCGAAACGCAAGGGCCTGCGTGAGGTAGGAATTGTCGATCACTTATATCGCTTTAAAGAAACAAAGGCTTATTTCGAAAAATACGTAGATATTAGTGATACAGAGCTTGGGAATTTGCAAAGAAAATGGTTGAACCAGGTTATGACCGAATCGATGGGGGATTTTGTCCAAGCGATTACGGAGGCGAAACCACGCTGGGCTGCCGAAGGAATTACCCTTCGCATGGGCATCGAAGCCGATTATTTTCCGGGCGGCGAAGAGGAATTAAAGGAACTCCTCAGTGCCTATGAGTGGGACTATGTGAATGGATCGGTTCATTTTTTCAACGGCTGGGGCTTCGATAATCCTGAGACACAGCACCTTTTTGCCAATTATGAGTTGAACACGCTCTATAAGGACTTTTTTGAGGTTGTCGAAAAAGCCATCCGCAGTAACATCTTTAATTTTGTGTCTCATTTGGATAATTTAAAAGTGTTCAATTTCCGTCCAAATGAAAGCAGCCTGATTCCGCATTATGAAAAAATTGCTGAGGCCTTAGTGGAAACAGATACAGCTACGGAAATCAATGCGGGATTATATTATCGCTATCCGGTCAGGGAAATGTGTCCAAGTCCGAAATTTCTGGATATACTCGTGGGCAAAGGGGTTAGCTTTACTACCTCATCAGATTCTCATTTCCCAGACGATATTGGCGCCTATATTGACTTGAATACTGAAACACTGCTAAATAAGGGAATTACGAAAATAGCAACCTTTGAACAACGTGAAAGAATTATGAAACCATTGGGCGAGATGGTGAAACATACCGCAAAGGTTTAATCATACATCAAAGGCAGCCTCTCCTATAGATAGACAAATGGACTGTCTGTGAAGGAGGATAAGGAAATGGAACATTTGGGAATTCTATATGAAGGGCATATGATAAAAAATATCGAGCTCTATCTTCGGCTTGTTATCAGTGCTCTTTTCGGAATGTTTATTGGCTGGGACAGAAGTGCAAAAAACAAGCCAGCCGGGTTAAAAACATTTATGTATGTTTCAGTATCCTGTACATTAATTACCATTATCTCCATCTATAGCGTTGAGATTTTTGGTGATTCGAATGCGAATAATCGAATGGATCCGATGCGTCTGTCAGCTCAAATTGTGTCGGGCTTAGGTTTCCTAGGTGCCGGTTTGATTATTAAAGACGGTGTACGTGTAAAAGGGTTAACTACCGCAGCAATGGTGTTTTTTGCCGGCGGCGTGGGAATTGGAATTGGTGCTGGATTTTATGGAATTGTTTTTGCTGCTGTGTTCATTACGTTTATTTTAGCGAAAATCGGCCTCTTGATCGAGAAAAGACAAACACGATCTATGAGAAACAAAGAGCAGCAGGGAAGTCAGAAAAAAACAGGATCATGATAAGTTTCAGCTTTGAGAAATGTCCATCTCCAGCGCCCTAGCACTTTTCTAACAATCGAATCGCAGTTATCCACCATAATTTCGCCTCGTTCGTTACGTTTTTTGTCATAAAGCTGAATGAAATAGACGGGGAGGCGAATTATACTAATCTATGAATATGGTTTAGTCAAAAAGCTTAGGAAAGCAGGTGATAGATTGGATTTACTCATTATGACTTTTAATCTAAGATATGATAACCCAGAAGACGGTGAGAATAGCTGGTCTAATCGTAAAGCCAAAGCGGCAGAAATCATTAAACAGGAGCAGCCGGCGATCATTGGTACACAGGAGTTGCTTCCTGCGATGATCAAAGATTTAGATGAATTGCTAACAGAATATAATTGGTTTGGACAGCCACGACAAAGTAACGATGAGCATAGTGCGATTTTTTATAAAAAAGACAAGGTTGAGCTTGTGAAAAGTGGTACATTCTGGTTATCGGAGACTCCTACGGTAGAAGCAAGCATTAGTTGGGATTCGGCGCTGCCACGAATTTGTACATGGGGCGAATTTATCTGCCTATGCAGCGCTCAAAAATTTAGGGTTTTTAACACCCATCTGGATCACATCAGTGAAGAAGCACGGATAAAGGGTGTACGGGTTATTGAAGCCTCTATGGATGCCTTAAATGAAAGTGAACCTCTCCCTGCGATATTGACAGGTGATTTTAATGCAGAGCCAGCAAGTGATGAAGTGAAATTTTGGAAAGACAAACGGTTCACAAGTATTTATTCTGTTATGAAGATTCAAGGGGCCGGATTAACGTTTCATGATTTCGAAGGCGGTTTCGTCGGCGAGCCGATTGACTATATATTTGTTTCAAAAAACATAAAAATCGAGAGTGGCACGATTATCCATTCGAAGGTGGAGAACGGGTATCCGTCCGATCATTATCCGGTATCCGCAATTGTGAAAATTTAAGGGAGTGATTCATAGTGCAATTAAAAATGGGGAAAGACGGTTCGTTTAAAATATTACAATTAACAGATTTACACGTTGGCTCCATGCCATTCAATGAACAAGATTTACAAACATTTGAGCACATAAAGGATATGACGGAAAAAGCAAATCCCGATCTGATTGTCATTAGTGGTGATCTTGTCTGGTCGGAAGGAGTTCCAAATCCACAAGACAGCTTTACGGCCATAGTTTCCGTATTAAATGAGTTGGAAACACCAATCGCCATCACTTACGGCAATCATGATACAGAAGAGAGAATTACCCGTTCTGATTTACGCAATTTGGAAAGTCAGATCCATTTGTTAGCGGAAAAGAAATATTCCCATGTAGTGGAGGACAGGGAATCTTATTGTGTCGAGATCACTAAAGAGGATGGAACGGTGTCGAATGTATTGTATATACTCGACAGCGGGGCAGAGGACCCATTAAAAATCGGCCAGTATGAGTATGTTCACCCGGATCAAGTGACTTGGTTTAATGAAGTATCACGTAAATATCAAAATAGAATAAACGATTTTAAACCAGACGTGCTTTTCCTTCATATTCCACTACTTGAATATAAGGAAGCATTTTGCAATGGGCAAGTCAGCGGGACGAAATATGAGGATATTTCTTCACCAGTGATTAATACAGGTCTCTATACATCCTTATTGATTAACGGAAAGGTTGCAGGCGTATTTTGCGGCCATGATCACGATAATGACTTTGTTGCCGATTATCAAAGGATCAAATTAGGCTTTGGAAGAATCAGCGGCTTTAATTGCTATGGGGAGCTGACTCGCGGTGCTCGTGTGTTTACGCTTTATGCTGATAAAGAGTTTGAGACAAGCATCATCGAAACAGAAAAGTTTTTAACCGTTAAGTAAGAAAATGAGTGGAGGAGTGTGCTCTTTGTACCAAGAAATTATTGCCGAAGCCAATCAGATTGTAAGAGAGTCTATTGATGACCCAAAAGTGACAGCAATGTTTGAAAACTGTTTTGGTGATACATTGACCAAAACAACTAAGTATTTGGATGATGGAACGGTCTTTTTGGTGACGGGTGACATACCGGCCATGTGGTTAAGGGATTCTTCGCTTCAATTAAGACCTTATTTACCTTTCCTTGGCAAATACAAGGAATTGGACCAGCTGGTTAAAGGTGTGATCAATCGTCAAATCGATTTCATTATGAAAGATCCTTATGCGAATGCGTTTAATGAGACGGCGAATGGGAACAGATGGGATGATGATATCCCGCTGCAAGAGCCTTCTATCTGGGAACAGAAATATGAAATAGATTCCGTCTGTTTCCCGTTTCAATTAGCCTATCAATATTGGAAGTATACCGGGGACACTAGCATTTTTACAGAAACATTTAAAAAGGCGGCACAAACAGTTCTATCACTATGGAAGGTCGAGCAAAATCATACCGACTTTTCTACCTATTCGTTTCAAAGACCAGAAACCGAGGATCTTTGTAATGATGGGAAAGGGTCGCCGGTTGGCTATACAGGGATGACCTGGTCTGGTTTCCGGCCGAGTGATGATGCTTGTGTCTATCATTATTTAATTCCTAGTAATCTATTTGCGATAAGAATATTAGAAATTATGTCAGAAATTTTCGAAGATATTTATCAGGATGGGGCGTTACAATTAGCGGCCAAGAATTTGTCAGCAGAAATTTCTTATGGCATTCAACAATATGGGGAAATCAAGAATGATGCCGGCCAATCGATGTACGCATATGAAGTAGACGGATTAGGGAATCATCTGTTAATGGATGATAGCAATATGCCAAGTCTATTATCTTTGCCGATGCTGACAAACATGGAAAAGACAGATGAAAAATATCAAACGACACGGAATTTTGTCCTAAGTAAACAGAATCCCTATTACTTTGAAGGAACATGTGCGCGTGGCGTTGGCAGCCCGCATACTCCAGATGGCTATATTTGGCCGATCGCTCTAGCAGTAGAAGGGATTACGGGAAATTGTCAAAGGGAAAAGTGGGAAAAGATTCAATTAATTTGTCAGAATGATGCGAATACAAACCAAGCGCATGAATCTTTTGATTGTCATGATTCTACTCAGTTTACGAGAGAGTGGTTTTCTTGGGCGAATGCGATGTTTTGTGAATTAGTGCTAGATTATTGCGGCCGCCAAGTAAGGTACAAATAGGCACATAGAAAGGATGGACGACAAAAAAAGTAGAAAAATAGCGAATTTTATAACTTTTAAACGATTTGTCGGTGACGAAAAATGTCATTAGAGCCTTTGAAAGCGCAATCACAAGTTTGTATTATTAAGATGTAATCAATTTATTTGATAGATTGCAATTTATAAGTACATTAGGAGGGTAAAAGGCAATGGGTAACAGAAAAAGGAATAAGTTTTTATATCTTTTCAGTGGTTTACTAGTTTTAATGTTCGCTTTAGCTGGATGTGGTGCATCTGACAATGCAAGCAGCAAATCTTCAGATGGCAAAACGAATTTAACTATTCATTATTATGTGGGTGCCATCAGTAAAGGTTCGATTGATGCAGCTAAAAAGAACTTTCCAAAATACAATTTAGACTTTGTGGAACTACCGGCAGATAGTAACTATGATGTAAAGTTAAAAACAAGCCTGAATTCAAAATCAGCGCCGGATATTGCAACAGTTAACAGCAATATTCAAGACTTCCTTCCGTATGCTAATAAGTTTGTAAACTTATTAGATTATGGTGCAAATGATCTGGCTGACCAGTATGTTGAGTGGAAATGGGAATCAGCAAAAACGGGTGATAAGAAAAGCATGATTGCTATGCCTTTGGATATTGGTCCTACTGGATTATTCTATCGTGAGGATTTGTTTAAAGAAGCAGGATTACCGACAGATCCTAAAGAAGTTTCCGCTAAAATTGTTACCACAGATGATTATTTAGCTGCTGCAAAACAAATGAAAGAAAAGATTGATAAGCCAATGTTCCTTTCCGCTGTTGGAATTCTTGGGGAACGATACAGAGCACTTGATTCTGGTATGTATAATGAAGACGGAAAATTAATCTTAGCTGATGGAAAGTTGAAAACGGAATGGGATTTTGTTGTAAAAGCGATTAATGAAGGTTACACTTTGGGAACAAAATCAAATTCCATTGACAACGTAAATGCGATCAACGAAGGAATGTACGGTGCTTATATTGGTGCTTCTTGGGGTGTAATGGACGTTAAGGATGCTGATAAGTCAGCTGGTAAATGGCGTATTGCAAAAACCCCTGGCGGCTATTCAAACCAAGGCGGATCGTATTTAGCTGTATTAGGAAATACCAAACATCCTAAAGAGGCTGTTGAAGTAGTGAAATTCTTAACAAACGAAGCTAGTCAATTATCTAACTTAACTGAAAATAGCCTTTTCCCTTCATTGAAATCGATCTATGACAAACCAGAAATGGTGAATAAAGATGACTTCTTTGGCGGTCAAGAAATCAACGAGTACTTCATTGATGCTGCTAATAACATTACTTATGTGTATAGAGATCCTAGAGATACATCAGCATTCAGATATTTTGAAGATCAAATCACTTTAGTTGAAACACAAGGTAAGGATCCTGAAAAAGCTTGGAAAGATGCAGTGAAAAAAGCAGAAGGATTGTAAGGAAAGGGTGAGATTAAGCATATTTTATGCTTAATCTCTATTCTCTTTATATGAGGTGAAAAACATGGAGGCTATTACGAATAATATGCCAGATGACAAGAGCAATAAGAAGAAACGAACATTAAGAAGCTTTGCCGATAAAGTAACTCCTTATTTATTTATATCTCCTTTTTATATACTTTTCCTTATTTTTGGCCTATTTCCGATTGTATTCTCTGGAATACTAGCATTTAGTCAATGGGATGGTATCGGGGAGGTACAGTTTACTGGATTAGAAAACTTTCAGAAGTTAATGGCAGATACAGACTTTTGGCTATCGATTAAAAATACGTTGATTATTTGGGTCATTCAAACAGTTCCAATGCTAGTGCTCGCCTTAGTGCTCGCCTTCCTCATTAATCTTCAGTTTGTTAAGCGTAAGGAATTTTTTAAAACAACCTTTTTCTTGCCATATGTTACATCGGTTGTAGCTGTCACTATCCTATTTGGATTGATCTTCTCGAATCAAAGCGGATTGATCAATGCTGTGTTGGAAATGTTCGGGAAGGAGCCAATTGCTTTTATCGATAGTCCATTTTGGGTCCGAATCGTCATTGCTTTAGTTGGTATGTGGCAATACCTGGGGTACAACATGATTATTTACTATAGCGGCTTACAAAGGATTCCGGCTGATTATTATGAAGCAGCCATCATTGATGGGGCTTCTAAATATCAATTGTTTACTAAGATTACGATCCCATTGTTAAAACCAATTATTCTATTTACCGTGATTATGTCGACTATTGGCGGTTTACAAGTATTTGCGGAAGCGCAAGTATTAGTGCCAACCAATGCCACTGCAGAAGGTGGGTCATTAACGATTGTGTACTATATCTATCAAACCGCTTTCTTACAAAATAGATATGGTTATGGTTCTACCATTACGTGGGGATTAGTTGCCATCATACTAATCATTTCCTTAATCAACTGGTACTTAACATCATACAGAATCAAGGGGGAGGATGACTAATGAAGAAACTATCACTTTCCAATATTGTTATTAAAGTTATCTTAATCATTGGTGCCATTTTCTCATTATTCCCTTTTTACTGGATGATTGTAATGGCAAGTAGAACCAATAGTGAGATTTTCGCGATCCCGCCTCATATCACCCTTGGTACCCATTTAATGGAGAATATTAATATTGTTTTTACAGAAACAAACTTTTTTCAAGCCTTTTTAAATACATTATTTTATGCCGTGGTTGCCACGACATTGGTGCTTTTCTTTGATTCCCTAGCAGGTTATACGTTTGCCAAAATGAAGTTCAAAGGGAAAAAATTCTTGTTTGTCGCCTTATTGGCTACGATGATGATTCCTGGGCAAATCAACATTATCCCGCAATTTATCATGATGGATTTCTTTGGCTGGGTCGGTTCCTATAAGGCCTTGATTATTCCTGGAATGGCCAATGCATTCGGTATATTCTGGATTAAGCAATATTGTGAAAATGCAATTCCGGATAGTATTATTGAGGCCGCAACGATTGACGGGTGTGGTAAATTTGGAACTTATTGGAGAATTGGCGTTCCAATCTTAAAGCCTGCCATGTCCTTCTTAGCCATTTACACCTTTATTGGGGCTTGGAACGATTATACATGGCCATTAATTATCTTAAATGATGAAACAAAATATGTAATTTCGCTGGCGTTAACTAGATTACAAGGATTATATTTTACCAACTATCCACTTGTTATCACAGGTACATTAATCAGTGTGGTACCGGTATTAATTTTATTTGTCTTCTTTAGCAGACAGCTGATGGCTGGTATTACGGACGGTGCTGTTAAAGAGTAAGGAAAGGAGAGAGAGTAGGATGAAAGGGAAAATTTGGTTATGGCTGGATAAAGTAATGGACATCATACTATTGAGTTTAGTAATTCTCCTATTTTCTTTACCCGTGGTTACGATGCTGGCTTCTTTTTCTGCAGGGATACAAGTGTTTCGGAAAAAGCAGGCAGGTCAAGTGTCAGAAAATGTGTTTCGGCTGTTCTTTATCTCATTTAAGGCCATATTTTTCAAAGGCTTGATCGGTGAGCTCATGTTATGTTTATTCTATTTCATTGGGCTGGTCAATATCGAAATTGCCCGAACAGCTGCTCATTCGATGAGTATTTTCATCTATTCTATTACTGCCTTTTTCTTGCTGGTGATCACGTTAAGTGCGATCAATTATATGATTGTGATGCCCGATAAGGAACGTTCCATGAAAGAAATGCTAAAAAATAGCTTAATTATGACTTTTGTTAAATTTCCCTATTCATTCTCTATAGGAATCTGTTATGTGGTCTTAGTCCTATCGTGTATTATCTTTCCTCCGATCATGATCGTTATGATCGGTACAGTAAGTTTTATCCATCAAAGGTTTGGGAGGAAAATATGGAATGCAGCTGGCCAGGCCCTGCTTACTCCATAGATTCCCACAGCTAAAATAAGCTTCAAATAGTTACTGGAAGGTGTGTGCTAAATGTTTTACATGCTTGATAAAGTAAAAAGCAGGATTGAAGAATTAAATGACTATCGGTACCAAAATCGCGAAGGGATTAATGAATGGTTTTATAAAGAAGACGAAACAAAATCGGAAAAATATCCGCCTAAAGTAGATGAAACATGGAATGTGTTCCGCCGCGGCGAAACATGGTCAGGGAGAGACTATTACATTTGGCTTTCTAGCAAATTGTCTATTCCTGATTCAAAAGACGACGAATTCGTTTTACTGTTTAATTTCGGGAAAACTGATGGAGGAACCAACTCAGGTTTTGAATCTTTGCTGTTTATCAATGGCGTTCCCTATCAAGGAGTAGATGCGAATCATAAAGAAGTATTTATCGATAAACGATTCTATGGAACGACGATCGATTTGAGTTTGAAATTATGGTCAGGGTTAGAAGGCGGCGGTCCGCCAAGAACCATCAAGCATGACTTTAAATATAGCGATATTGCAAGCTTACAGCCGGATGTGGATGATTTATATTATACGGCCAAAATGGTTTTGGAAACGGCACAGATTCTTGATAAAAATGATCCAAATAAAGTGATTTTAGAAAAAGCATTGGCAAAGACCTTTACATGTATTGATTGGTCTGAACCTGGAAGTGAGTCCTTTTATCAATCCTGTATCGAGGCAAATGATACGATGCAGCGTGAGATTGAGAAACTGGACAAGCATACACCTGTAACGGTGACTGCGATTGGACACACGCATATCGATGTAGCCTGGTTATGGAGATTGAAACATACGAGAGAAAAGGCGGCAAGATCGTTTTCGACTGTGTTGCGTTTAATGGAACGTTATCCGGACTACTATTTCTTGCAGTCACAGCCGCAATTATATTCCTATATGAAAAAGGATTATCCGGAAATCTATGAGCAAATTAAGCAAAGAGTGGCCGATGGTTCTTGGGAAATTGACGGAGGAATGTGGCTAGAAGCGGATTGTAATATACCATCGGGCGAATCGATTGTCAGACAGTTATTGCACGGAACACAGTTCATGAAAAATGAATTTGATAAAGAACCGAACTTCTTATGGCTGCCAGATGTTTTCGGCTATTCATGGGCATTGCCGCAAATTTTGGTGAAGTCCAATCTAAAAGCCTTTATGACAACGAAGATCAGCTGGAATCAATTTAATCGGATGCCGCATGATACGTTTTGGTGGAAGGGTATTGATGGAAGCAAAATCTTAACCCATTTTATTACAACACCTGAACCTGAAGATTATGGGACCGATTCCTTCCATTATACGTATAACGGTGTATTAGAGCCAAAGACGGTAAAAGGCGTCTATGATAACTATATTGATAAGAATATTAATCAAGAAATGCTTGTCTGCTATGGCCACGGGGATGGCGGCGGCGGTGTGAATCGGGAAATGCTGGAACAGCGAAGACGTTTGGATAAAATCCCAGGACTGCCGCATGTGAAGACAGGTTCCGCTAAGCAATACTTTGAAAATCTGCGTGAGACGGTAGAAAATACGGATGAATATGTTCATACATGGGACGGGGAACTGTATCTGGAGTACCATCGCGGAACGTATACTTCTCAAGCGTTCGTTAAGAAATTTAACAGGAAGCTGGAGTTAGGGTACAGGGAAGCCGAGTTTTTAAGATTATGGGCATTAAAAGAGAATGGTCAGTATGAGTATCCAATGGACAAGCTGCATGACGGCTGGGAGATTATTCTCCGCAATCAGTTCCATGATATTATTCCAGGCTCCTCTATCCATGAGGTATATGAGGATGCGAGAATAGAGTACGGCGTGGCAACAGAAATTCTAGAGCGTATTAACGAGGAATTCCGTTGTAAAATAGTAAACAATCAATCAAACGAATGGAACATTTTTAATAGCAATGCGTGGGAGCGCAGCGACTTTGTGTTCATTCCTGAAACAACTGCAGGGTTACGTTTTGTCAATCATGCCAATCAGCCGTTAGAATCAGTTGAATTAGCGGATGGTTACCGTGTGTATGTGCCAAATATACCTTCTTTGGGCTATGAAACCATCAAAGGGTTTAGCACGAAGGAAGGTACTGCTGAAGCAGAGGTATTCATTGTAGAAGAGCGTAAAGTGGAAACGCCATTCTACGTGATTGAGTGGAATACCGACGGCCAATTAGTCGGACTCTTAGATAAAGAAACGGGAAGAGAAGTACTTGCAGGTAAAGGAAATGTATTCCAGCTTTTCGAAGATAAGCCAATGAACTTTGATGCATGGGATATCGATATTTACTATAGCGAAAAAATGAAAGAAATCACCGCAAGTGAAATTACTGTGAATAAAAAGAATCACTTGTTTGTTGAAATTGAATTTACCTATCAATTTGGCAAATCTGACATCACTCAAACGATGATCGTAAGTTCAAAATCAAAGAGAATTGATTTTAAAACAAAGGTAAATTGGAATGAACGCCAGCAATTATTGAAAGTAGCGTTCCCAGTCAACGTAAGAACAACAGAAGCAACCTATGATATCCAATTCGGGAATGTGAAGCGCCCGACACATTGGAACACAAGCTGGGATATGGCACGATTTGAATCAGTTGCCCATCAATGGGTCGACCTATCTGAATATCAATTTGGTGTGAGTCTATTGAATGACTCGAAATATGGTCATGACATTAAAGATAATGTCATCCGACTAACATTATTAAAGGGAGCTATTGATCCAGACCCGACTGCGGATGTGGGCGAGCATGAATTTACCTATAGCCTTTATCCACATAGCGGTGACTTTATTCAAGCAAATACGGTCCAAGAGGCTTGGGCGGTCAATTGCCCGCTAGAGGCAGTATCTGGAACGGTACCTTTTGTTCAACAACAGCTCATTACCTTTATGAATGAACCAAAAATCTTGATTGATGCGATTAAGAAGGCTGAAAATTCCGATGGAGTAATTGTCAGATTCCATGATTATACCGGCGGCACACAAAAAGTGACGTTCAAAGCTAATTTCCCATTCAGTTCTTGGACGGAAACCGATTTAATGGAAAATCCAATTGGTGATCTGGTATCCACAAACGAAGTGGATGTAACAGTGAAACCATTCGAAATTAAAACCTTACTGTTCACAGTATAATATTTTGTAATATTTTTCAGCCATTTAGCTGTCAAAAATGGTTATAAGTAAGATTGTTTTGGTGCTTTTCCATATTTATTATGTACCTAGGGGGTAGGCATCATGGTGAGATTAAAGCAAAGAGAGCTGCAAATATTGGAATTCTTACTTGTCCAAGAAGAATTTATGACCTATAAGAATATCTCTGAACATTTACATCTCACAGAAAGACAAGTAAGGTATGACATCAATAATATTGAAAAGTATTTAATGAAAAACCATTTGGATGTAATTAGGAAAAATCCAAAAAAGGGAATTATCATAGTGGAGAAGGCGGGCCTTAAGGAGAAGCTGCAAGCCTTCAACCAATACACGACGATACGTGAATATAAGTACTCAAAGAAAGAGATTCAAAGTTTTATCTTGCTTAAATTGTTAATAAGCGACGAAATTGTTCCGGTTGCGCAATTTGAGGATATTCTCTTTATTTCCCGGACGACCGTGTTAAACAATTTAAGTGAGATCGAAGAAATGCTCCTAAATGAGAATTTGTCATTGGAACATCATACGAGAAAAGGCTTCACCATTTCCGGTACACAAGTAAAAAAATACAATTTTTTTACAAGAGTGTTAATGGAGTTAATTAACATTCGGGAAATCTATAGCTTTTTACTCAATAATGATAATGTTTTCTCGAAGCAGGCAGAATTGGTGTTATTTAATCTGCTTGATCTGGATATTTTGCATCAGGCATTACTGGAATGCCGGAATATCGAAAAATATGCAGGGAAAGTCTTAGATGACCGCAATTATGTCTTATTATTAATTGTCGTGATGAAAATCCTCCAAGAAAATGCTGACTGGCATTTTAATGACTTTATTCATCAGCGCCAAGAGCAGTCCGAACATGGGGCGCTCCTATTAACGATTATTGAAAATATGAGAAGCCACTCCGATCATAGAGATGATCAAACGATTGCGAAATTTCTTGAAGAAATTATTGGCCATATAAGCAGGGCATATCACGTTGATTTCAATGCTAATCCTGCTTTTATCTCGCAATTAAAAGCACATATTGAGGCAATGGTGAAACGGGTGAAGCAATCAATCGTTGTCCAAAATCCGATTTTTCACGATTTTGTTTCGGACTATAAAGAGCTATTTTTAGCGACAAAAGCAGCCTGCAACAATGCGGAGAAATATTTGGGGATTAGCATAGGAGATCAAGAGATTTCCTTTATTGCGATCTACTTTGCATCAGAGATCCGCAGGCAGGAAGATCGCAAGGCGAAAATGGCCAGAATATTAATTGTCTGTGTGGAAGGCTTAGCGATTTCGCAAATGATCAGCACGCAGATTAAGAAAATATTTGAATATGAGGAAGTAAAAACCTTACCTGTACGGGAATTTAGCAAAGAGCATCTCAATCAATATGATTTTATTATTTCTACGGTTGATTTGCCGGATATTCAGTCTTCCAAAATATTAAAGGTTAATAATTACTTGCGGAAAAAGGATTTAGAAGTCCTGCAGCAGCATTTAAGCTTAAAACTCGTGATGAATGAGAAAAACGAGTTAGATAAATTTAATTTGATCATGCAAACAATCCGGGCAAATACCAACATTACAAATTTGAGTAAGCTGGAATTGGACTTAATTAACATCCTTTCGAAAGATGAGGCAAGGGCTCCTAAAAAAGAAATCCCGAAAATTTATTTTGACGAATCCTATATCACGAGGGAAAAAAGCATTCCAACCAACCGATGGGATTTGGCCATCAAAGTGGGGACACGTGCATTAATCGATAAAGGGTTAATTAGTGAAACCTATGAGCAAAAAATCATTACTAACTTGCGAAAGTTTGGTCCTTATATGGTTGTCGCACCGGGGGTTATGCTTGCCCATGCAGGTATGGAGGACGGGGTAATACAGGATTCCATCTCGATCACCATTTTACCAAATGGAATCGATATCAATGATCGATTTGAAAAGCCAATTAAATTAATTATTACGTTAGCTTTTAAATCGAAAGATACTCATATGCTCGTGGAAAATATCGCAAAGCTGGCAATGGATGATGAGAAAGTAGAAAGGTTAATTCAATTACAATCAAATAGAGAAATATATGATTTGGTTTCTGCAACACTATACAGCTAAGGGGTGGTTTTAATGGTGAATGAGCAAATCTCATTTGAAATGATTTCAAAAGCAGGAGAAGCCTTTTCAATTCTTGTAAAGGCGCTGGAACATGCCCGGAACGGGAAACTGGAACTGGCGGAAGAAAATATTAAAAACTCCGAAATATTAATGAATGAAGCCCATAACTTACAAACTAGTTTAATTGTCAATGAAGCAAATGGCGTTCCAAATGAGTTCTCTGTGTTATTAATTCATGCTCAGGATACGTTAATGAATACCATTTTAATGTCAACCATTGTGAAAGAAATGATTCTTATGTTCAACACTTTAAAGAAGGAGCTGGTCTGCAATGAACAATAAACTGCACATTCTATTGCTTTGTAATTTAGGAGCATCCACCGGCATTTTAGTGTCCAAGATGAAAGAGGTTGTCAACAACAGTGAAAAACTAAAAGACAAGGATATTAAAATAGAAGCTCATCCGGCAGGAGAATTAAACGAACATATTGCTCATTTCGATGTGATGCTTCTTGGTCCGCAAATTGGCCATCGTTTTGATGAACTAAAGGAATTGGCAGATGCTCATCAAAAACCAATCGAAATTATTAATAGCAAAGATTATGGAACGATGAATGCGGGGAATATTATTAAACAAGCAATTGTCATGAATTCACAAAGGATTAATTAATAGGGAGTTCGTTTCAATGAAATCACTCCTTAGCTTTATAGACAAACGAATCCCCACCATTCAAAAGGCAATTGCACCCTTCGCGGGGAGACTGGAGAAGCAAAAACATTTAGCTTCCATCAAAAATGGAATGCAGGACTTAACAGCAGTCTTACTCATTGGATCGTTTTTCTTTGTTATTTCGTTCATTTTACAATACTTGCAGAAGAACTTTGGGTTATTAGGTTCTCTGAAGCTAGATTTATTGAATATTCCGGTACAGCTGACCTTCGGGATGCTGTCGATCTATGCAGCCGTTTCTGTATCGTATCGCCATGCAAGAAGGATTGATGCCCCCATCATCCCGTCGATTTTTTCCAGCGTTTTTATTGTCGGGGTTGCTGTTGGCGGGATTACCCCAACCGGAATTGATTATGGGAATTTTGATACGGGCGGCTTCCTAATTGCTTTAATTGTGTCGTTATTGACGGTGGAAGTATTAAACAAATGTACGAAATATAATTTAACCGCTAAATTTAAACACATCCCAGAAGGCAGTGTTCATACATTCCAATTCGTCATGCCTGTTGTATTACTTTCAGCTGCCTTCTTGGCTATCAATCTATTGATTGAAACTACGACAAAGCAGACCAATGTGTCGGAATGGATTTTTCATTACCTGTTTTGGGGGATTGAATCGATTGATACACCAGTTATGGTCTTTATTCTCGTTTTCTTGGAAATGCTGTTTTGGTTTATTGGCATCAATGGGTATGCCGTTCTAGCCGGTTTTATTCTACCGTTCGCCACCTTCTATTTAGGAGAAGACCTATCGGCCGTGATGAACGGGGGGACACCGGAATATATTTTCACTCCAAACTTCTGGGATTACTTTGCTAGTTTATCAGGGGCAGGAATCGCTGGAGCACTTGTCCTCTTAGCATTAGGCAGTAAAGTGAACGAGATTAAAAGTGTTGGTAAAACATCCATTATTCCAAGTTTATTTTCGATTACGGAACCGATTCTCTACGGTCTGCCGATCGCATTTAATATCTATTTGTTTATTCCTTTTGTGATTGGTACGCCGATATTGGCTACCTTACAATGGTATATCTTTAAGTGGGGATTTGTGAACTTTCCCGTTGTTCATGTGGCCGATGCACCCATCCCCCTGGCACAGGTTTTGTCCACAATGGACTGGCGGGCGTTAATTATGATGATCGTTGTCTTCATACTCGCGGTCATCATGTATTACCCTTTCTTTAAGCTTTATGAAAAAAGCGTCATGGAAGAGCAAAATAATCAAGATAACGATCGGTATGCAGATCTTGATTTAGATTTTTAAACAGCATGGGAGGAAGAAAAAATGAAATCTATTACTGTCAATGGGACCAGAAATCATCAGCCCATTACCCTGACTTGCTCAAATATTGTTTTGGGATCTGGGGACTTCCTAAGACTTGATAATATGGAATTTGCCGCACCTGTTTTAGATGAATATATGGCTCGTGGCGGCAATACCTTTGATACGGCAAGACATTATCGTCATAGTGAAAAGGCATTGGGAATATGGATGGAAATGAGAGGCAATCGGGACAAGTTGAATATATTAACAAAAGGTTGCCATCCTGTAAGGGAAAATCCTCACCAGCCAAGAGTAACCCCCGAAGCAATTGAAGAAGATTTAATGACGAGTTTGGAATATTTAAAAACCGACCACGTTGAACTTTATGCATTGCATAGAGATGATCCAACAAAACCGGTTGGTCCGATTATGGAAGCTCTTCATAAACAAGTTGAAGCAGGAAGAATTTACGCCATCGGGTTATCCAATTGGGAAATAGATCGAATCATCGAGGCAGATAACTATGCAAAGGAAAATAGATTGACACGGCTTAGCTTCAACAGTCCTAATTTAAGCCTGGCTAAGCCATTAAAGCCACGCTGGGAAAATTGCGTGTCCGCGAACAGTGACATGGTGAAATGGCATGAAGAAACAGGCCTCCCGTTATTTTCTTGGTCCAGTCAAGCAGGCGGCTTCTTCTCAGGACGTTTTTCTCCAGAAATTCTAGAAGATCAAGAAATGGTGGAAGTTTATTATAGCGAGGAAAACTGGGAAAGATACAGCCGCGCTAAAGTATTGGCGGAGAAGAAACAGGCATCACCGATTCAAATTGCTTTATCCTATGTATTAAATCAATCATTTCCTACTGCCGCACTGATTGGTTCAGAAAATAAGAATGAATTAGTTTCTTCCATTTCAGGTGCATCTATTGAACTTTCTCCAGAAGAGATCCATTACTTGGATTTGAAAAGAGATGAGCTAGCGTGAAAAATTTAAGGTCAAAGATTGCCGCGCAAATGTACTCTGTCCGCAAGGAGTTTGCAGAGGATGCTGAAGGGACTTTAAGAAAACTGAAGGAAATTGGTTTTGAGGCTGTCCAGCTTGATGGGATGAGAGGAAATGATCCGATTCAAGTTGCCCGTTTACTTGAAAAATATCAATTACGAGTCGCAGGCATGCATATCAAGCATGATCGTTTTTTTAACGATTTAGATGGAATCATTGAAGAGGCCTATTTATTTGGCTGTAAAACGATTTACGACAAATATATTGATGATGAAGAACAGAACGAACAAGGCTACCGCAAGACAAAAGAAGTATTGCTGGCAGCGGCACAAAAATTGAGTCCGCTTGGTTTTAGAGTTGGTCTTCATAATCCGGAGTATGATTACAACAATGACGTCGATGGCCGGAAAGTCATGGATTATATTACAGACCCTGTCAATGGGATATGCATTTACCCAGAACCAGATACGTATTGGATGACGGTCGCTGGTGAAAACCCTGTGGAAACGATCAAGAAATACAGTGGAAGGGCTCCAATCCTCCATTTGAAAGATTATCGGTCCGGCTATGATGTGAACGATATGGAAAACAACTTAATGGAAGTTGGCAGCGGTGATATTGATATAAGATCCGTTGTTAAATGGGGAGAAGCAAACGGAGTTGAATATTATTGTGTGGAGCAAGATTATTCTAGAATCGGCATCTTCGAAAGTCTAAAAAGAGGATTTGATTATCTCGTAAGCTTGGAAGAAGAATTGTAGAGGGGGAGTTAGATGAACGGGAGCGGTATTACTTTTGAAACAAGATGTTTAAGTTCCCTTGAAAAAGTGTTTGCTGATGAGGAGCTAACACACCCTTCATTTAGCAGGGCAACTTCATTGCAAAATGAAGTTTTTTCTTTTCAAGTTGCTTATCGATTTATAGGGGAACCAATCAAAAATATCGGTGTGGAAGTAAAAGCAGATTTTCAAACTCCTGTACAAGTTCGAATGGTGGGACTTGTTCCATCGGAATACCCTAGCTTTCACGACCATGATGACCAGGTTCTGCGGACGGCGCCGGGATTATATCCAGACCCCCTGTATCCGATTGGTGAAGAGGGAATGATTGGCTATCCAAACCAATGGCGCTCTGTCTGGTTTACCGTTCCTATCGATAAAAAGGATCAACCGGGCATTCATGAAATTACCATCGTTTTTAACAATGAAAAAGGCGACAAATTGGCGGAGGAACAATTTCTACTGGAGGTGATTCCTGTTGAATTGCCCCAACAGCAATTGATTCATACGGAATGGTTTCATACGGATTGTTTAGCTGTCTACTACGATGTTGATGTGTTTAGTGAGGGGTATTGGGAACTTGTGGACCAGTATGTAAAAACAGCAGCTGACCATGGAATCAACATGATTCTTACTCCATTGTTTACCCCGCCGCTTGATACAGAGGTAGGCGGGGAACGGCCTACGGTCCAATTAATTGGGGTAGAAAAGCATGGAGATGAGTATTGTTTTTCTTTTGACAAATTGACACGCTGGATAGAGATTTGTTCAAATCGTGGCATTCAATACTTTGAGTTTTCCCATTTCTTTACCCAGTGGGGGGCGTATCATGCCCCGAAAATTGTCGCCATTATAGACGGGCAGGAGCAATCCATTTTCGGCTGGGATACGGATGCAACGGGTGAGGAGTATCAATTGTTTCTTTCCCAGTTCTTGCCGCAGTTCGTGAAATATATTAAAAGTCACCATCTAGAAAAGCAGGTTTACTTTCATATCTCTGATGAACCAAACACGGAGCATTTGGAATCTTATAGGCGTGCAAGTGAATTGATCTTTACCCATCTTGCGGAATTTCCTATTATTGACGCCTTATCGGATTATGAATTTTATAAAAAAGGATTGGTAAAACAACCGATTCCAGCGACTGACCATATCGAACCATTTCTAGATCAGGGTGTACCGAATCTTTGGACCTATTATTGCAATGCCCAATATAAAGAGGTTTCGAATCGATTTTTTAACTTCCCATCTGTCAGAACGCGGATCCTTGGATTACAGCTGTATAAACATGATATTAAGGGTTTCCTGCATTGGGGCTATAATTTTTGGTTTTCGCAGTATTCCCGTAAACCAATTGATCCGTTTAAGAATACGGATGCGGATATCAGCTTCCCTTCAGGTGATGCCTTTTTAGTGTATCCCGGCGAAAAGGGTCCGATTGAATCGCTCAGACTCGAAGTCTTTTTCGATGCCCTGCAGGATGTAAGAGCACTAAAATTATTGGAAGGTCTGATAGGAAGAGATGAAGTCATTTCCTTATTGGAAAATCAATTGGAACATCCAATTACGTTTAAACAATACCCATGTCAAAGTGAGTGGTTGTTGGGTATCCGAGAACAAATTAATAGAAAAATAGCTGAATCTATCTAGTTTATTCATATTGCCATCGTATCGATGGCTCTTTTTGTACTGGTTTGAACTTTTTTCAAAGGATAGGAGGGAACCTTTTCATGTTGAAAGCGAAAGAAAAGTATGTATATACACCGCCAGCAAACGGATATCCCGAGTGGAATAACAATCCGGAAATTTTTGAATTAAATCGTCTCCCGGCACATGCCACCAGCATGCCGTTTTTATCAGTTCAAGATGCCATGACAAAGGATCCAATGGAGTCCCCAAACTGTCAATTGTTAAATGGGGAATGGAAATTTGCTTTTTCTAAGAATCCTGCGGCAAGGACTAAGGATTTTTTTAAACAAGGATTTGATGAAAGTTCCATGAAGCCGATTCAAGTTCCGTCACATTGGCAGCTTCAAGGATATGATTATCCTCAGTATACAAATATCCGCTATCCATGGGAAGAACAGGAGGACCTCAAACCTCCATTTGCACCAACGAACTATAATCCTGTTGGTCAATATATTACCTATTTTGATATTCCAAAAGAGTGGGACAATCAGCCTGTTTATATCCATTTTGCTGGGGTAGAATCCGCCTTTTACGTTTGGGTGAATGGCGATTTGGTCGGGTATGGTGAAGACAGCTTCACGCCGAGTGAGTTTGATCTCACCCCCTTTTTAATAGAAGGGAAAAATAAATTGGCGGTTGAGGTCTATCGCTGGAGTGATGCCAGCTGGTTAGAGGATCAAGACTTTTGGCGGTTAAGCGGTATTTTTCGCGATGTCTATCTCTATACCACACCGCTTCTTCATGTCCGGGATTACTTTGTGAAAACCCATTTAGATCAGGCGTATACGAATGCGGAACTGTCTATTGATTTCAAGTTATCCAATTATGCCTGTTTGTCTGACGAGCAGGTAACGATGGAGGCGCAATTATATGATCCTGCTGGGAACATGGTTTTTCATGAAAAGGTAGCTGAACAGTACAGGCAATCCATAGAAGATGCAGAGATGCATTTTAGTAAAACGATTCTCTCACCGTCGCTTTGGAGTGCTGAAAAGCCGGCGCTTTATACCTTTGTCGTTATCATGAAAAATAGCGAAGGGACGATCATGGAAGCGCAAAGCTGTAAAGTGGGCTTCCGAAAAATTGAAATAAAAGATGGCCTGATGCAGATCAATGGCCAGCGCATCTTGTTTAACGGTGTGAATCGCCACGAATTTTCCCATTTGAGAGGTCGCGCAGTTACCAAGGAAGAGATGGTTCACGATATCTTGGCAATGAAACAGCATAATATCAATGCCGTCCGCACCTCCCACTATCCGAATCACCCTTTTTGGTATGAGTTGTGTGATCAATATGGGTTGTATGTCATCGATGAAACCAATTTAGAAACCCATGGTTCGTGGACGTATGGACAAGAGGAAATAGGCGACACCGTTCCCGGGGATCACGAAGAGTGGACAGCAAATGTCATCGACCGCTGCCATTCCATGCTTCACCGGGATAAAAACCATCCTTCAGTTGTCATTTGGTCGCTCGGAAATGAATCGTTTGGCGGAACGAACTTTATCAAAATGAAGGAACATATGAAAAACGAGGACCCAACCAGGCTTGTACACTACGAAGGGGTCACGATGTACCGTGCTTCGGATGATGCAACCGAAATCGAAAGCAGGATGTATGAGTCTCCATCTATGCTTGAGGAATATGCTTTACAGGCAGAAATGAGTCCAGTTCCGGTAAAGCCTTATATTGTCTGCGAATATGCTCATGCGATGGGAAATTCAGTCGGGAATCTCTATCAATATACAGACCTTTTTCAAAAATATCCGATTTTGCAAGGCGGTTTTATCTGGGATTTTAAAGATCAAGCCATACAAACGACCGCCGATACCGGTGAAACGTACCTCGCTTATGGCGGTGACTTTGGCGAATCACCGCACGACGGAAATTTCTGCGGCAACGGTCTGATATTTTCGGACGGGTCATTCACACCGAAAATTTTTGAAGTGAAAAAGTGCTATCAGCCGATTGATGTCCGCCTTGAGAACAAGGTTTTTACTGTAATCAATAAACAGTTATTCACTGATGTGGATGAATATGAAACAAGATGGACAATGCTGAGAGAGGGGAAGAAATAGCAAGTGATACTCTCAGGGTTGCTTGTCCGCCATTATCACAGACTGTTATTGACTTAACTGATGTTCTCGAAAAGTTTGTAAAAGGAGAACAGGAATACATTCTCACGATTAGTTTTCATACCGTGACGGATCAGCTATGGGCTAATAAGGGGCATGAAATGGCTTTTGATCAATTTGTTCTGTCAGAACGAAGCGTTGTTTCGCCGTTACAAGGGTGGCCATTAAAAAGTATCGAGGAAACCGAGGACCAGCTAATAATCGAAGGAGACACCTTCACTGTATTCATCAGCAAATCAACAGGGCTGATTACCTCATGGCTGTCTCGGGGTGCAGAAGTATTAGCTGATCCCATCACACCGAATTTCTGGCGGGCCATTACAGATAATGACCGTGGGAACAAGTTGGGTGAGCGTGCGGGGATTTGGGAACATGCCGGCAGGACGGCAAAGCTTGAGCGCTTAAAAATTGAAGAGATGGTTGGTAAAGTTGTGGTTCGTACGGTCCTTCAATTGCAAACGTCTCCTATATCACAATGTACGATTGATTACGAAATAGCCGGAGACGGGCAATTACGGGTTGTGTTTGAACTGTTGCCTGGTAAAGGCCTGCCGGAAATTCCGGAAATCGGGATGATTCTTCTATTAGAGAAGTCGTTTGAACATCTGGCATGGTACGGAAAGGGTCCACATGAAAATTACTGGGACCGCGAAAAGGGTGCCAAAATCGGCTGCCACGTTTCCACTATTTCAGATGAGTTTGTACCATATTTAAAGCCGCAGGAACATGGGAATAAGACCGCTGTTCGTTCCTTTGAAATTGCAAATGAGCAAGGAGTTAAACTGCGCATTACGGGTGAGTCATTACTAGAAATCAATGCTGGTGCTTACTCGGCGGCTGAGTTACAGGAAGCAGCTCATACGTATCAATTGCCGGAGCGGACGAAAACCTATGTACGCGTCAACCATAAGCAAATGGGTGTTGGCGGCGATGATTCATGGGAGGCAAAAACACATCCTGAATTCACACTATTTGCTGATCGGACGTATCGGTATGCTTTTCGGATTATGTGTCTGTAAATGGGCATCTGAAAATATTTGCGAAAGCTGTCGGGCAAAGTAATGGATGACTGGTGCAGAGAGCAGTTATGAGAGCGAAAATCAAAAAAATGAAGAGATAGATAGAAGCGGGGGCTATTTCTCTTGTTTCTTTATGTGCAAATAAGCATGGGGCGGTTTTTGGAGAAGAACGGTCCTTTGCACCTTAAGGAGGTACAAAAGTATGTTAGGAGCAATTGAAGCAGGCGGGACGAAGTTTGTTTGTGCTGTTGGGGATGAATACGGTCAAATCCATGAGCGGATTCAGATACCGACAACGGTGCCAGAAGAAACAATGGGTCAGGTGATAGAGTTTTTCCAGCAGTATTCGTTGGAGGCTATAGGGATTGGTTCTTTCGGACCGATTGATGTGAATCGGGAGAGTCCAACATATGGTTATATCACGTCGACCCCTAAAGTGGCTTGGAGGAATTACCCGTTTGTCCAAGCATTGAAGGACGAATTCGATGTGCCAGTTGGTTTTACGACGGATGTGAATGCGGCGGCATTGGGTGAAGCGACGCTTGGGGCGGCGAAAGGATTAGACAGCTGCTTGTACATAACGGTTGGGACCGGAATTGGGGCTGGTGCTGTTGTGCAAGGCAAGCTTTTAGAAGGGCTGTCCCATCCGGAAATGGGCCATATCCTCGTGAGGCGTCATGAGGACGACAGCTATAAAGGAAAATGCCCTTACCATCATGATTGCTTAGAAGGGCTTGCGGCAGGACCTGCTATCGAGGAACGCTGGGGTGATAAGGGCATGAACCTTGTGAACCGACTTGAGGTCTGGGATTTGGAAGGGTATTATCTCGCCCAAGCATTGATGCAGTACATTTTGATTCTTTCTCCAAAAAGTATTATTTTAGGCGGAGGAGTCGCGAAACAGGAGCAGGTATTTAGTGCGGTTTACAAGTACTTGCCTAAGTTACTTAACGATTATGTAGCGTTACCGAATTTGGCCCAATATATTATGAGCCCTGGGCTTGGAGACAACGCTGGAATTACTGGAGCGCTTATTCTCGCGAAGGAGGCTCTTTAAGGCAAAAAAAGGCCTTTTCTCATGTTAATGAGGAAAGGCTTTTTGACCAGAAATAATAAGTTGAATGTTATTCTTTTGCATGTAATTCTGGTAAACTTCATTAGGCATGGTATCTGTTATAAGGTAATCAATCTTATCTAATCCGCAATAGGTCATTAACCCGTATTTATCAAATTTATCATGATCAACTAATAAAAATACTTCAGAGCTTCTATTCACAATAGAAGCTTTTAATTCGCTTTCAAGTGGTGAAGAATTCGTGACACCATTCGATAAGGAGACTCCTGTTGAAGCCATAAATGCTTTATTAATATTATAGGCATTTAGAATATCCATATATTTTAAGATTCCAAATGAATTTGTCTTTCTTTCAAGTATTCCACCTGCTGTAATCACGTTTAAATTATCGAAAGGAAGTGCACGAACGATAAAATCAAGGCTATTGGTGATCACTGTGACCTGTTTCTTATTGATATATTCAATCATTTCAATAGTGGTTGTTCCTGAATCGATAAAAATGATATCTCCGTCCTGTACATAATTCGCTGCAACTTTCCCAATCATTTCCTTTTCTGTTTGATGACGAACTTGCCTGTCATGGAAAGATTCTAATTTAGCGCGCTTGTAATCATTTACAGCTACACCGCCATATACCTTTTTGAAATCCCCCTTTTCAACCAGTTCCTGAACATCCCGACGAATCGTGTTTTTTGACACCTGAAACACGTTCATCAATTCATCTAAAGATACAGATTTATGTTCGATAATATACTCTTCAATTTTATTGATCCGTTTATCTTTTATCATTTCCGTCCATCCTTTATTTCCTAATCAAACTTATCATTGATACCGTTTTCAGTGTTTGATATTAATTATATATTACCAACAATTTATCAAAAGTTCACTAAGAATATCAAGATTTTCTTAACTGAATTATTTATCAAAACAGAAAGAAATAAACAAAAAAGAAGCACGGGAATGGTACAACTCCCGTGCTTCACTCATTCATTTATGCATGTAAAGCCAATTGGATCATTAATTCGATGCCAGTTGGGATGGCAGCTTCGTCGATGTCGAATTTAGGATGGTGGTGCGGGTATTGGCTTTTTTCGCTTTGCATTCCGACATTAATGAAGGCGCCGGTTTTTTCTTTTACATAGTAGGAGAAATCTTCAGCACCCATAACAGGTTCTTTTTCCACAAAGACCCCTTCTCCAAAGGATTTTTCAATAATTCCCTTCGCAATTTTGCATGCCTCCGGGTGATTGTACAATGGCACCGTGCCCTGGATGAAGCGGTAGTGCCCTTTGGCGCCAAAGCTTGCACAAAGCGATTCAGTTAAATGAGCCGTTTTTTCGTGCATTAATTCTGCAGCCTCAAACGTCATCGCCCGAATCGTTCCTTGAATTGAAACCTTCTCCGGAATCACATTATAGGAATGGCCTGCCTGCATCCCGCCAATCGAGATGACCCCGGCATGAAGCGGGTTCAAGTTGCGGCTGACAATCGATTGAAATGCCTGAATCAGATGGGTTGCGATATAGATCGGGTCCACTGTTTGGTGTGGATAGCCGCCGTGCCCGCCTTTCCCTTCAATCGTGATCTCAAAATCGTCACACGATGCCATCGCATAGCCGGTGGCGAAGCCAATTTCCCCAAGCGGCATCCCGGAGATATAATGAATACCATAAATCGCTTCGACACCGTCGAGTACACCTTCGTTTACAAGCTGCTGGGCTCCGCTTGGCGAAGCTTCCTCAGAACTTTGAAAGATCAATACAATATTGTTTTTTATAAGCTTTGAGTTTTCGCTCATCCACTTAGCTGCTCCCAGCAGTGTAGCGGTATGGCCATCATGACCGCAGCCATGCATCACACCGGGTACGGTTGAGATATACGGCTTCTTGTCTCCTTCTTCTTGAAGCGGAAGGGCATCCATATCCGCTCTCAGGGCAATCGTCTTTTTCCCTTCTGTTCCTTTGAAAAAGGCAATGACATTCGGTGCGGAAAACCGCGAATCGATCGGAATACCAAATTCGGTTAATTTCTCCTTTACATAGGCTGCTGTTTTATATTCTTGTCCTGAAAGCTCAGGGTGCATATGAAAATGGCGGCGCTGCTGAATTGTCCATTCAGCAAGCTCTGAATCTACTAATTTGGTCTGGATCATGATCGTTCCTCCAAGTTGGATATTTTTCTAAAATAACATTGAATTTTTATGCAATAATTTTAATTTATATTCAGCTATAATGCAACAAAAAACTTCTGCCATATTGATGTTTCACTTTATTGATAATTGTAATTTATGTCATTTATTTGTTTATACTCCAATTTTCGACAACATGTGATAATATCAAAGATAATACAAGAATCGAAGGGGTAGGAACAGAATGTCGTTAAGTGTTAAGTGGGAATCGATTCAAAGAATGCCTAAAATGATCTTGGGGCTTTGCATCATATTAACAGTGATTCCTGGTTTTTTAGCTAGATTGGATATGTTTTATATTGATGATATGGTTTGGTTTTTACTGCTATTCCCTTGCTTTATTTTTTCCTATTATTTAGGATTTGCCGGCGGGGTCTTTGCGGCATTGACGGTTAATGTCTATCACCTGTTTTGGTTTATGTATGAAAAATATCTGCGAATGGCAGAATTAGTCAACCAAGAATTATCCCTCCATATAGGTGTGGCTATCGTCACTTTTTTATGCGCGATTGGTGTTGGACTATTGTCGGAAAAACTAACCGAAAAACAATTGCAGCTGCAAAGTTTGAATCAAAAATTAAAGCATTTAGCCTTGTATGATTCACTTACAAGTCTCCCAAACCGGCATTACTTTATGGAAAGATTATCAGAAACCTTACAGGGTGAACCATCCGTTACCCTATTGTTTGTTGATTTAGACGGATTTAAAAGGGTGAATGATACCTATGGCCACGAAGAAGGAGATCGCATATTAATAGAAGTGGCGAATCAGTTAAACCTCTGCTGTCATGATTCCATGTTTGTCGGCCGCCTTGGGGGCGATGAGTTTATTGTCATGTTAGTGGGGGCGGATCAAGAAAAATCAATCGAAGCAGCGCAGGGAATTTTGAAAAAGTTACAATTAAATGTACATGATTTGAGGATTTCCGCGAGCATTGGCATTGCCATATCTAAACATGGTGATACCCCTTCAGCCCTATTAAAAAGTGCTGATAGAGCTATGTATCATGTTAAATCAACAGGAAAAAATGCAGTCGGTGCCTGACCAAAACCAAATGGCCCATCTTTCTACGATTATGTCGGAAATGCAGGAAGCAATGGAACCGGTCATGACGAAATGTGTCCGTCTGCTAGCCAATCAATAATCTAAAAAGTGCCCTCGCTGTGAGGGCACTTTCGCTTTTTTTACTATTCATTCCCCATTAAATGAAGGTAAAAGTTCAAGTCTGTTTCCAGGTGTTTCTTCATTAGTAATTCAGCCGTTTCTCCATCTCTTGCCTTGATCGCTTCATAAATTTCTTCATGTTCGTCGATGAGCCGCGGGCGATTGTAGATGACAACGGTTTTTCTAAATAGGTAGATTATCGCCTGCATCCGATCGATGATCTCAATCATGAATGGATTATTGCTGGCTTGAACAATATCATTATGAAACCGTTCATTGGCAGACATGATTTCTTCTTTCGTTCCATTCCTGCCAATCTCAACATAGTTATAAAGTTGTTCAATTTCTTTTTCTTTAAGAAAGGTCGCGGCACATTTCGCTGAATAGCCTTCTAGCTGAATCCGGACTTGAAACATATTTCGTAAATCTTTCTCTGTCGGCTTTACCACTTTCTTTTTCACAATAAGTCCTTCATTTTCCAATTTTCGAATCGAATCTCTTATCGGTGTTCGACTAACACCTAATTCCGCAGCTAATTTTTCTTCGACCACTTTTGTTCCACCTGGAAGTTCCCCTGTTAAAATTTTATCACGAAGAATTTCATAACATTGATGGTATGCAGGGCGTGAGCTATTACTTTCAAGCACAAGTTTCACCTCAGTATATTTCTTATCTACATACATAGTACCAAATTGCTTTCGTAAATAATACTGGTGAATAAGAGGATAGGTTATACATAGAGTGAAAAAGTGTATACAAAATTAAATAAAAATGTATACAAAAAATAAAAAGTGGTATACAATCGAAGAGTAAATTATTTATGAAAGCGATTGCTAGTTGAAAATCCGTTCAAAAGCGGATGATTCATCAAGTAATCTTCTATATTTCTGACCATAGCGAACGGGGAGGCATACAACATGACTAGAAAGATTGGCTTTATCGGATTAGGTATTATGGGAAAACCAATGGCATTAAACCTTATTAAAGCAGGACATAGCGTAACGGTTAATGATCTTAATCAAGAGGCAGTGAAAGTGTTAACAGAAGCTGGAGCGGCTCAAGCGGGCTCAGCGAAAGAAGCAGCTGAAAACAGCGAAATTATTATCACGATGCTGCCGGCATCTAAGCATGTACAAGCTGTTGTTCTTGGTGAAAATGGAATTTTGGCAGGAGCAAAAGAAGGCTCCATTATTATTGACATGAGCTCGATTACACCTGCCGTTTCGAAAGAACTTGCAGCAGAAGCATCGAAAACGGGCGTTGGCTTTTTGGATGCACCAGTTAGCGGCGGAGAACCAAAAGCGATTGACGGAACTTTAGCGATCATGGTTGGCGGTAAGGAAGATGTATTCGAAGCAGCAAAACCGGTCCTATATGATATGGGGAAAGATGTGACATTAGTGGGCGACAGCGGCTGCGGTGTTACGGCAAAATTAGCGAACCAAATTATTGTTAACCTGAATATTGCGGCGATGTCTGAGGCACTTGTTCTAGCAGCAAAAGCCGGAATTGATATAGAAAAAATGTATCAAGCAATCAGAGGCGGACTGGCAGGCAGTGCGGTACTAGATGCGAAAGTACCTTTAATTCTGGAAAGAAACTTTGCTCCAGGAGGCACGATTGCCATCAATATGAAAGATATTACGAATGTGATGGATACAGCTCATGAAATTGATGTCCCGCTTCCATTATCAAGTCACCTGCTAGAAATTTTCCACGCTTTAAAAGTGGATGGTAAGTTAATGAACGACCACGGCGGCATTGTTCAATATTATGAAAAACTGGCTAATGTTGAAGTAAGGGGTTCTAATCAATGAGTTCAAATAAAAGACTAGTGACAGAAGTTTTTAGCAGGATACCATCTGTTGATTCAGACGTAGTAAATGAAATAATCGAAAAGGAACTGCAAAAGCTAAATAAAAAAATCATCGTTCTGGACGATGATCCAACAGGGGTTCAAACGGTTCATGGTGTTTCCGTTTATACTGACTGGACGCTGGACAGTATTGAAAAAGGGTTCGCAGAAGACAATTCCATGTTTTTCATTCTGACAAACTCACGTGGATTTACAGCTGCTGAGACGACAAAAGCGCATCAAGAAATCGCAGCGAATATTGTGTCCGCAGCGAAAAAGTTTAATCGTGATTTTATCATCATCAGCCGCGGTGATTCCACTTTAAGGGGACATTATCCCCTTGAAACAAAGGTGTTAAAGGAAACAGTCGAGTCCCATTCTGATTGTACATTTGATGGTGAAGTGATTGTGCCCTTCTTTAAAGAAGGCGGCCGCTTCACAATTGATAATACACACTATGTTCAATATGACGAATATTTAGTTCCTGCAGGGGAAACGGAATTTGCGAAGGATCGTACCTTCGGTTATACCAAATCCCATTTAGGCGAGTATGCAGAGGAAAAATCGCTAGGTGAATATAAAGCGGAGAATATGACGTATATTTCACTTGAAAGCTTGCGCTCCCTTGATATTGAAGCGATTGAACAGCAATTACTAGAAGTTGAACAGTTTAATAAAATCATTGTAAATGCTGTTGATTATGTCGACGTGAAAATTTTTACGATTGCTTTAGTTAGGGCAATCAATAAAGGGAAAAATTTCATGTTTAGAAGTGCAGCCGCTCTTACGAAGGTCATCGGAGGCGTAGGCGATAAATGCTTACTAACTCGGGCTGAACTGATCACAGAGGAAACCGAAAATGGCGGGATTGTCATTATTGGTTCACATGTGCAAAAGACAACCGAACAGCTTGCCGAATTGAAGAAATCCGATGCTGTCCAGTTTATTGAATTTGATGTTCATCTTGTGTTGGAACCTGAAAAATTCGAACAAGAACTTGATCGGGTTGTTGCAGCAAGTAATCAGATAATCCAAGCGGGAAAAAATGTGGCTGTTTATACAAGACGGGAACGACTGGATCTTGGTGAAGGCAAAAAAGAAGAGGAATTAATGCTTTCTGTAAAAATTTCTGATGCGGTCACGAGTATTGTGAAACGATTAGAAGTGAGACCTGCTTTTGTGATTGCCAAGGGCGGCATTACATCCAGTGATGTGGGTACAAAAGGTCTTGAAGTGCAAAGAGCAACCGTAGCTGGGCAAGTTAGACCGGGAATTCCCGTCTGGACAACAGGCAGTGAAAGCAAGTTCCCAGGCATTGCCTATGTCATCTTCCCAGGTAACGTTGGGACAAAGACCGATTTAAGAGAAGTGGTTGAAATGTTAAGCAACAAGTCATTATAAGGGGAAAAAATATTGGGCATTAGGCTTGCTTTTAGTAAGGCATGCACACACTTATTTCTTCATCAGCACTGATTTTACCATTCATCTTGAATAGATTAAGTGTGGCATCTTATTAGGCAAGCCTTTTATCATACAAAAAGAGGGGAAGAGGGAGAAAATGCCAATTATTTCAGTTATTATAGGGGTATTACTGTTATTAGTATTAATGATGGCGTTCAAATTAAACGCGTTTGTGTCCTTAATTATTGTGGCACTTGCTGTCGGGATTTTGGAAGGAATGTCACCGCTTGAGGCAATTAAGTCGATTGAAAGCGGTTTAGGTGGAACCCTTGGACATCTAACGATGATTATTATCTTTGGGGCCATACTCGGTAAGTTAATGACCGATTCAGGTGGTGCACAGCGGATTGCGACGACATTGATTCATGCATTCGGGGAAAAAAGGGTTCAATTAGCGGCAATTGTTACGGCGGCTGTAGTTGGAATCGCTTTATTCTTTGAAACAGGGGTAGTTGTATTAATTCCATTAGTGTTTACGATTGCTACTGCTGCAAGGGTTCCTGTTTTATATATCGGAATGCCGGTTATTGCCGCGCTTATTACGATGCATGGATTTGTTCCTCCGCATCCAGGACCGACAGCGGTGGCGGATGTATTTGGAGCAAATATCGGGAAGACCTTAATCTGGGGAATCATTATTGCCATTCCAGCTTTCATTCTGGCAGGTCCGGTCTATACAAAATTCTTTAAAAAAGAGTCATTGGAAATTGAAATTCCAAAGGGTTTATTTAATCCGAAAGAATTTAAAGAAGAAGAGATGCCTAAATTTGGAATCAGTATTATTACGGCACTTTTACCAGTTATCTTAATTGCTTTACAAGCCGTTGTAGAAATTTTTGCGCCGAACTCAGCGATTAAGCCAGTTACTGACTTTATCGGTAATGCGGATGTTGCACTTTTACTTTCCGTTCTTTTTGCCATCTTTACATTTGGTCTTAATTTAGGTAAAAAAATGCCGGAGATTATGAAATCGCTTAGCGATGCCGTTAGCGGAATTGCGATGATATTGTTAATCATTGCTGCGGGCGGTGCGTTCAAACAAGTACTCATTGACAGTCATATTGATAAATATATTTCCGACATCATGGCAGGATCGACTCTTTCCCCATTATTGTTAACATGGCTGATTGCAGCCATCCTAAGGGTGTCAGTAGGTTCTGCAACTGTTGCAGGTATGACAGCAGCGGGAATTGCCGCACCTCTTGTTGCCGCAACAGGTACAAGCCCTGAACTAATGGTGTTAGCCGCTGGTGCTGGAAGTGTCACCTTCTCGCATGTGAATGACGCAGGCTTCTGGATTTATAAAGAATACTTTAACCTATCCATTGGGAAGACGATCAAAACCTGGTCGGTCATGGTCACAATTATTTCTCTAGTCGGACTAGCTGGTGTGCTAATCCTCGATATGTTCTTATAAAGCTTTCAAATGGGGCAGATTCACCGCTTGCTGGTGGAACTGCCCTTTTTTCATTGTTTTGAGAGTATGGTATAGCAGCACCTAAATTAAAAAAAGCTAAGCTCTTCCTTAAATTCAGACCATATTATGAAAGAAGCCATATAGTCCCTTTAATAAAGCAGGTGGAACATGAACTTCAAAATCAGAAACAATATGTACCGATTTGTGCCATACCCTTTTTACGGCATCCATCCATACGGATATCCGCCTTTGGGTTTTGGATACGCTCCTTACTATCAACCTTATTTTCATCAGATGGATCATTACTTGATCCATGTGATGGATCACACGCTGAGTCAGAAGCCGACACCGACACCCCCCTATTTTGCCGTGCCCCTGGGAGGACCGGCCCTGTAACAAATAGCGAAATCCAAAACTTATGAAGGTAAAACCCAGCCTATCTTTTTAGAAGAGCGGGTTGATTGAACAAGAAAAAACTAAAAAAGAAGGCTCAGCCTTCTTTTTTTTAATATAATTGATAAGTTTCAACCCGCAGCTGTCCAGGGGGCTTTCGCTTTTCTTACGACTTAGATTGACATTAATCGTGCCCTGCTACTATAATATTTATTATATTCTGTCTCTTTATAAACAGAGGAGAAATCACATCATATGAATATCGAACTTGTAGAAGAATTATGTACATTGCATACGAGTCTCTTAGTGGAAGACGTTCAAAGAATAAAAGAGATTGTCGTGAACCTGCCATTAATTGCAGACTTAAATAGGGCAAATGTATTCGTTGATTGTCCGACAAAAGAGGGGAAACATGCAATTGTTGTGGCAGAAGCTGCACCCACTACGGTAGAATCGGTTTATAAAAAATCGGTTGCCGGAAAGTTTGTCTATGAGGCGTTCGAACCAGCTGTTTTCTTTTCATTAAGAACAGGTAAGCCCATGTTTCTTAATCGAGCATTAACTCAAGAAGGGAAGACAGTTGACCAAAGTGTGGTCCCTATTCATGGCGCGGGTAACCTTGTGATCGGTACATTAATCATGGAAAAGGATATCAGTGACCAATTGCAGCATCAGCAAAAAATGGAAGCGTTGTCAGAAACTACGAAAGCCTTAAGTGAAATTGTCATTGGTTTTACTGAGAATAGACCAATTATTCCTGAGGTGATCGAAGATTCCTTATTTTTTATTGATCGGGATAGTAAAATTCTCTATTACAATCCTGCAGCGAGAAATCTCCTTCAGGAAATCGGTGAGGAAGAAAGTAAGATAGGGAAGTTGCTAGTGCCCTTTTTTCCAAGCATTGAAGACATTCTTGAGGACCCAGAAGACCTAATTGTGGAAGAAGTAATGATGTTAAATAAAGTTTTTCAGGTGAAGAAAATCAGGTTAGGATCGCTGGATCAATCAATTGGAACCTTTTTGTTTTTTAAGAATATTACAGAGCTCCGGGAAAAGGAAAGAGAACTGATTGTCAAATCCGTTGCAATTCGCGAAATCCATCACCGCGTGAAAAATAATTTGCAAACGATTGCAAGTCTCTTGAGACTACAAATGCGCAGAGGCTTACCGGAGGAAAGCAAGGTCCACTTTGTGGAAAGTCTTAACCGGATTACTAGTATTGCGTCCGTCTACGAGATTATTCTTTCCAACTCTAGTGTTGACGATGTTGATATTTATAGTTTAATAGAGAAAATTGGCAGTACACTCGTCTTTGAAGCAGAGCATGAAAATAAAAAGATCAGCATTGCTTATTCAGGTCCAAAGCATCTTCACATTAAAACGAATAAGGCTGTTTCGGCGGCATTGGTGATCAATGAATTGATTCAAAATTGTGTCAAGCATGCCTTTAATCAAAGGAATACAGGTAAGATTAACGTTGTGTTTGAGCAAAAAGACAATGAAATCGAGATCCAGGTAATTGACAATGGCGAGGGGTATGCTCCGAATGCGAAGCCTTCATTAGGTTTAGATATCGTATCGATGATGATCGAGCACGATTTATCCGGTCATTTTTCGATTAACCGAGCAGAAACAGGGACCATCGCCACCGTTAGATTCCCAATCGATAGTGAGGTGGTTCTGGCATGAAGAAACGAATCATGGTTGTCGAGGATGAATCCCTTGTCCGGTTAGATGTAGCGATGATGCTGGAAGATGCCGGTTATGAGGTCGTCGCCCAAATTGGGGATGGAGAAAAGGCAATTGAACAGGCATTTTCACTGCAGCCTGATTTAATCATTATGGATATTAAAATGCCAAAAATGAATGGTCTAAAGGCAAGTGAAATCATTTCAAAACGAATGAATACGCCTATTTTGCTTTTGACGGCATACAGCCAGCGTGAGTATGTGGATAAAGCGAAACAAGCAAATATATTAGGCTATCTGGTAAAGCCAATTAATGAAGCCAATTTAATCCCTGCGGTGGAAATTGCCTTAAGGCAGGCTGAGAATGCTCAGGAATACCGAGAGCAAGTCGAAAACATGAACAAGCAGCTCATGGAAAGAAAAATCGTTGAAAAGGCAAAAGGAATCTTGATGCAGAAATTCAATCTGCCTGAAGATGCCGCCTTCAAAAAAATGAGAAAAATTAGCATGAACAAGCAGGTTACAATGGAAAATGTAGCAAAACAAATCATTCTGAAGTATAACGCGTAACCTTTACAAGTAAATAGACCGAGCAAAGGTGCTCTGTGGTTTTATTAAAAAACCGCACGGCACCTTTTTGTCTTTTTATGGTGAAAGGCGAAGCCGCAAAAGACGCTTACATTTTCTGTTTTATATAAATTTTTAATATGTATTAAGGGGGCGGACAAAATGGAAATGGTAGGAAAAATTGTGATTTATATTATCATGGCCTGTGCTGTGATGGGGGCTTTTGCTGCGATTCGAAACAGTGATGAAGGATTAGGAAAACAATTTATGGAAGGTTTGCATGCTGTGGGGCATATTTTCGTGCCTGCAGCAGGGATTATGGCTTCAATCCCTTATCTATCATGGTTTATTGATAAAGTCTGCGGACCATTTTTTGCGGCGATTGGTGCCGACCCGGCGCTTGCGGCTACAGCCATTTTAGCAACAGACATGGGTGGGTATCAATTAGCAGAAGTGCTAAAACAAACGCAAGAGGGCTGGATTATGGCAATGATCGTCGGCTTTATGGCAGGTGCAACGATCGTATTCTCAATTCCAATGGGGCTGGCCATGCTTGATAAGCGTGATCACAAATATATGGCACTTGGCGTGATGTCAGGGGTATTAACCATTCCGATTGGCGCGCTTATTTCCAGTACGATCATCACACTGACAAACTCTAAATTTCGTGATTTCATCTCGACTTCTGGGGAAGCAAAATACCAATTTGCTTTGGGCTATGGAAAAATCCTTTTAAACCTGAGCCCTCTCCTTCTTTTCGTTGTTGTCATTGCCGTTGGCTTATATTTCCTTCCAGACTTCATGATCAAAGCCTTTATGTGGTTTGGGCGAATTATGGATGCTGCAATCAAGCTTGTCCTTGTATTCTCTATCGTCGAAATTTTCACGGGGCTATTCACCAATGTGTTTGGCGCTTGGGGCTTTCACCCCATCATGGCTGATAAAGCGGACCAATTCCGCGCATTGGAAACAGCCGGGTATATCGGGATTATGTTAGCAGGTGCATTCCCAATGGTGTATTTACTCCAAAAATATGCTGGCGGCCCGCTTGAAGCAATGGGGCGAAAAGTGGGGTTAAGTAAAGAAGGAAGTGCGGGGATTGTTGCTACGATTGCCAACATCCTTGCCATGTTTAAGCTGGTCAAAACAATGCCTCCTAAAGATAAGGTGATCAACATTTCCTTTGCGGTTTGTTCCGCTTTTCTATTAGGTGATCATCTATCCTTTACAGCGAATTTCCAGCCAACATTAATATTTCCAATTATTGTTGGAAAAATCTCTGCCGGTATCATCGGGATTGGTTTAGCCTATTGGTTATCTGTCCCGAAGGCGTTGGAACTTGAGAAAAAGGATCGCGAGGCAGGAATTATTGGTAAGGATGAGTATTTGTCAAAACAAGGGAATGAAAAAAAAGTAGGATGAAAAGAACCCGACTGATCCGTCTGATAAACCGGGGAAACAGCAACATCTAATGGGGAGGAAACGATGTTTACATGTACGGTGAAAAATGAAAAGTTCCAGTTCCATTCAATTAAAGAGATTTTAGCAAAGGCAAGTGAAGAGAAGTCAGGGGATAAGATGGCAGGAATTGCAGCACAGTCCTATTTAGAGCGGATGGCTGCAAAAGTGGTTTTAAGTGAGCTGACGTTGAAAGAGATTTATGAGAATCCAGTTATTCCGTATGAGCAGGATGAAGTGACGAGGATTATTTATGATGATCTTAATCAATTTATTTATAAAGAAATAGCCAATTGGTCGATCGGTGAACTGAGAGATTATATCCTATCCCACAGAACGAATACATCCGACTTATTCCGTATAAGCAGAGGACTGACAAGTGAGATGATTTCGGGTGTGGCCAAACTTATGTCGAGTATCGACTTAGTAATGGCTGCGCAAAAGATTAGACCTACTGCCACTTGTAATACAACAATTGGGGAAAAGGGCCGTTTAGCATTCCGCTGCCAGCCTAACCATCCAATTGATAACCCAGAAGGTATTTTGGCTTCGATGAAAGAGGGCCTGTCATACGGTTCCGGCGATGCGGTGATTGGCGTTAATCCAAACAATGATAGTGTGGAGTCTGTGTCTAGAATTTTGCAAATGACCCATGATTTTATCCAAAAGTGGGAAATTCCCACACAAAACTGCGTGCTGGCACATATTACAACACAGATGCAGGCCTTAAGAAAAGGGGCGCCGATTGCCCTTATGTTCCAAAGTCTTGCAGGAACACAGGCTGCCAATAATGATTTTGGTGTTTCAAAACAAATATTAGACGAAGCGTTTGAGCTAATGGCCAAATATGGAACTTCTACAGGGCCCAATCAACTTTACTTTGAAACAGGTCAAGGATCAGAAGTATCACTTGATGCACACCTTGGTGTGGATATGCAAACGCTTGAAGCGAGAACGTATGGTTATGCGCGCCACTGGAAGCCGTTTATGGTAAATAATGTTTCCGGATTCATTGGACCTGAAACCATTTATGATGGTAAACAGGTCATTCGTGCAGACCTCGAGGATCTCTTTATGGGTAAACTGCACGGAATTCCAATGGGGATTGCTCCTACCTATACGAACCATATGCAAGCGGACCAAAACGATCAAGAAATTGCCGGTATGCTGACGGCCCTTGCTGGTGCAAATTTTTACATGGGCGTACCAGGCGGAGATGATGTGATGCTTAGCTATCAAGATACAAGTTATCATGATGATGCCAGTTTAAGAGAGATGCTGGGTCTTCGTCCATTGCGCGAATTCGAAACCTGGTTAGAGAAAATGGGCATTATGGAAAATGGACGTTTAACGGAACGGGCAGGAGATTTATCCATTTTTAAATAAGAGAGGGGGGTCAGCAAATTGGATATACAAGCTATAGTCAAACAAGTAATGGAGGAACTGGAAAAGACGCAGCAAACGAACCCCGTTAACTCAACTGTGAGTAAAGAAAAAGTGGGAGAGATTACCCGGGATCTAGTTTTTGAAAAAAAGAATGTTGTAGGAGTAGACAACCCGATCGACCGTGAAACGATTGAAAAGGTTCAATCCATTACATCAGCAAGAATCGGCATCGGACGCACGGGGACACGGATGAAGACAAGGGAGTACCTTGATTTCCGGATCGACCATGCCGCTGCACAGGATGCTGTTTTCAGAGGAGTCTCGGAGGAATTTTTAGCAGAATTGAAGATTCCTGTCCTTAGTTCTATATCGAAATCAATGGATGAATATTTAATGAATTTAGATAGTGGCCGAAAGCTTGATGACGCATCCAGGAAATGGGCCGAAGCCAATATTCCTAAAAACAAACAAGTCCAAATCATTGTGTCAGATGGGTTGAGTTCCACTGGAATTGAAGCGAATGTTCCGGACTTACTTCCAGCGCTGATTCAGGGCTTAACAGTTAAAAATATTTCTACCGGAGATCCTGTTTTTATAAAAAGAAGCCGTGTATGGATCCAAGATGAGTTGGCTTCCATCGTTAATTGTGATGTTGTCATTTCCCTTATCGGGGAGCGTCCGGGTCTTGCTACATCAAAGAGTATTAGTGCCTATCTTATATATCGTCCAAATGAAGATACCGTTGAAGCAGACAGGACCGTCATTTCTAACATTCATGATGGCGGTATTCCACCGGTTGAAGCAGGAGCCTATCTTGCTGACCTAATCGCGGATGTTTTAAAACATAAAGCCAGTGGGGTAAAGTTTGCCCAATTAAAGTAGATTGTAGATTTGAAAGTTGTCAGGTGATAACTATGTGGAAGTTTAAGGTGATCACCTAAGGAGGTGCAGTTATGAGTGAAGAGAAAAAACGATTTATTCAGGAATTCGTGCCGGGAAAGCAAGTGACATTAAGTCATCTAATCGCCAATCCTAATCCTGATATGTTTGAAAAATTAGGCATTCAGGAAGCAGGTGCGATGGGGATATTAACGTTGACACCAAGTGAAACGGTGATCATTGCTGGTGATTTAGCTACAAAAGCAGCCGATGTGCAAATAGGTTTCTTAGACCGTTTTACAGGAAGTCTTGTCATTATCGGCAGTGTTTCTTCTGTCCAAATGGCGATGGAAGAAATTAACCGATTCTTATCTGAAGTATTACAGTACTCTCCATCAAACATTACAAAATCGTAATGGAGGCAGCGGATTATGATGAAAAAAAATAGGGCGATGCTGATTGGTTCAATTGGTGCAGGGAAATCAACGTTAACCAATGCCCTTCTTGAAAGAAAGGTGGAAGCGGTGAAGACGCAAGCCCTCACGTTTCATGACTGGATTGTCGATACACCGGGCGAATACACGGAAAATCCTTTTTTCTATAAAAATATTATGGCGACATCACTTGAAGTGACGCATGTCCTATATTTGCAGGATGGCACGAAGCAAAGGACGATTTTTCCACCTGGCTTTAGTACCGGTATCAATAAGCTGCCGATTGGGGTTGTCACGAAATGCGACTCCGAACAAGCCGATATTCACTCAGCTATTCACTTATTGAAAAAGGTGATTCCAAAAGGACCGATTGTTCTTACCTCTTCTATTACAGGGCAAGGAATACAGGAAATTCGAAATCTAGTAAAATGTAATTCTATGCAAGAGATGAAAGCGTATGTGGAGTCGATTTCAGATGAGACCGCTATTTTTGTTTGAATCCAGCGACAGGTTTTTAAACTGAAACCCTTTACAAAATTGAATAATTAGACTATATTTTTAGTATACAAATGAATTTATCAGGCAAAGGCGCCTTGTATGATCTGTCATGAAAATGATGGCTCATATGAGGTGCCTTTTTTATTTTTGGCAGCTTTACTTGGCTGTTGATTTCCGCTTCAGGATGCTCGCTTTCCGCGGGGCGGGCGGTGAGCCTCCTCGGCGCTAAAGCGCCTGTGGGGTTTCACCTGTCCCGCTGCTCCCGCAGGAGTCTCGCACCTTACGCTCCAATCAACAGGGGTGTAAAATCATTCACACCTTTAACATAGCATAATTTTTTAATCGAATTGAGGTGGTCGTCATTAAGCGTTACGAACCTCAACATGAGGAAATTCTTAGTGCAGGTATTGATATTGGTACGAGTACGACAAAGCTTGTTATCAGTAAATTCTCATTGATGAATATGGCGGGCGGGATGCATCTGCCACGAATCGAGATTGTCAACAAGGAAGTATTATATCGCAGCCCCATCTACCGTACTCCATTACGATCCACTACGGCCATTGATATGGAAGCAGTGGAAACGATTGTAAAGGGGGAATATGCCAAGGCTGGTATTGAGCCCAGTGATATTCAAACGGGTGCTGTCATCATAACAGGAGAGACGGCAACGAAACAAAATGCTGCAGAAATGGTCCATTCGTTATCCAATCATGCCGGTGAATTTCTGGTGGCAACAGCGGGGCCGGATTTAGAAGGAATCATCGCGGCAAAAGGATCGGGTGCCTATGAATATTCGAAGAAAACGGGGAAGACAATAGCCAATATTGATATCGGCGGCGGGACTGCCAATGTAGCTGTGTATAAAGCTGGGAGACTTTGCGGGACTTGTACCTTACATATTGGCGGCAGGTTGGTCGAGTTTTCCGGGAATCAAATTCGACATATTTCACCACCGATCAAAAAATTGTTTCTTCAGTGGAATGCTTTAGCTGTCATGGAAGGAAGCAGCCGTGAGCAGACCGTGTTCCAAAAGTTAACGGACTTTATGGCTGCGGTGATTGCAAGAATGCTGAGGAGGGAACTCGTGGAAGCAGACCGGCTATTGCTTTTAGGCCACGAGCCGAATTGGCAGGAGGATATCGACGCCATCATGTTTTCTGGCGGGATCAGTGAATGTCTCTACAAATATGAGAACGTACCCACTGCTGGAGCAGATTATGACGACCTCGGGGAAATGCTGGCTGATTCCCTTAGAAAAAATCAAGCCTTATCCTCATGGATATGGGTAAAGCCTGTTGAAACGGTTCGTGCAACTGTTCTTGGAGCGGGGACACAGACGACCGAAATAAGCGGGGCGACGATTCATGTCGAAAGTAATGAACTGCCGTTAAAAAATCTCCCAGTCTACCAAATTCGATTTGGATATGATTTGAATGAAGGGTTAAAGAGAATCCCAGAAGCGGTCCATCACGCGATCGAAATGTATGATCCTCAGCTTGAAGGGCAAAATTTTGCTTTGTATATGACAGAGATTCCTTATTTAGGATTTCGTCAGATTCAGGAAATGGCCGCTTGTATTCTCGAATCGGTTCAAGCAAAACCCAATCCAGAACAGCCGCTCGTGATTGTTTTAGAAAGCGATCATGCAAAGTCTCTAGGGCAAACCTTGAAGGTCCGGCATCCGGCTCAAAGTGTCATTTGCATTGATCAAATACGGGTTGAACACGGTGATTATATGGATATTGGACATTTGCTTCAAACAAGTGTGGTCCCGGTGGTGATTAAGACATTGACGTTTCATCAATGAAGAAAGGAAGATTTTTCAATGAAGCTGCATACAAATTATATCGGAGCGACCTTTCAATTCACTTCTTTGAAAGAATTATTTGCGAAAGCGAATGAAGAAAAATCCGGGGACCGCTTGGCGGGAATAGCGGCTGAAACCGTTCAAGAACGAATTGCTGCGAAAGAAGTGCTGAGTCAGCTGACACTTTCAGATATTCGCGAAAACCCGCTGCTTTCACCGGAGGAGGATGAGGTTTCCCGTATTATTGAAAGCCAGCTAAACAGACCCGTCTACGAATCTATTAAAAATTGGTCTGTTGCTGAGCTTCGTGAGTATATCCTTAGCGATACGACGACAGGGGAAGATTTAAAGAGGATTAGCCGGGGATTAAATAGTGAAATGATTGCTGCGGCGGCAAAGATCATGTCCAATCTCGATCTTGTCCATGCGGCCAACAAGATTGAAATTTTAACAAAATGCAATATCACAATCGGTTATAAAGGGACTCTCTCTTCAAGGCTTCAGCCAAACCATCCGACAGATAATGTAGAAGGAATGATTGCATCACTTAAGGAAGGCTTGTCCTATGGGATCGGGGATGCCGTGATTGGCATTAATCCAGTTGATGATTCGGTTGAAAGTGTGAAACGCCTGCTCCATGCAACCCATAATTTTATTACAGAATGGGACATTCCGACACAAAACTGTGTCCTTGCCCATGTGACGGCACAAATGAAGGCGATAGAACAAGGCGCGCCTGCGGACATGATATTCCAAAGTATCGCGGGCACGGAGGCGGCGAACCGCTCCTTTGGAATATCCGCATCTTTACTTGAGGAAGCAAATGACATGGCGAGAACCTTAGGAACGGGAACAGGTCCGCAGCGCCTATACTTTGAAACGGGTCAAGGGTCGGAGCTGTCAGCAGAAGCGCATTTCGGAATGGATCAAATGACACTTGAATCAAGAAATTACGGGTTTGCCCGCTATTATGATCCCTATATTGTCAATACCGTCGTGGGCTTTATCGGTCCTGAGTATTTGTATAACAATAAGCAAGTCATTCGTGCCGGTCTAGAGGATCATTTTATGGGGAAAATGCATGGTATCCCAATGGGCGTAGATATCTGTTACACAAACCATATTAAAGCGGACCAAAATGATATTGAAGACCTTAGTGTCCTGCTCACAGCTGCCGGCGTGAATTTTGTCATTGCTGCCCCAATGGGGGATGACTGCATGTTAAATTATCAATCGCTGAGCTACCATGATGTCGCCACACTCAGACAAACGATGAACAAACAGCCATCGCCTCTATTCGCTGAATGGCTTGAAAAAATGGGGATTTTTGAAAATGGAAGGCTGAGTAAGATTGCGGGGGATCCGACCATTTTTTCTAAGGGGGGAGTGAACTAAATTGAATCCTGAACTAATAGAAAAGGTCACTAAAATGATTGTGGAAAAATTACAAACGCAAACGATTTCAGAAAGTCAAAAGCCATCAGGAATGATATCCCCATCTGCGAAAGTGAAATTCTGGGACCATACGGAAAACAGCGAAGCTAAACGTAACTTTGTCCGGGCCTCGGATGACTCTAGGGAAAAAGTGGAAGAGCAGCAGGAACAAGGACGTATCGAATTTAAGAAGTACGCTGATTCCCGGTCACCTGAACAGCTGGATTCCCCTGTTAGGAGGGAAGAACCGACTTCTCAAGTATCAGGGATTCCTCATCCCTTTAATCCCGAGGAACTGAAAGAACTCATGAGTAAAACACCGGCTCGAATTGGCGTGGGACGAGCGGGGTTACGGCCCAAAACAGATACATGGCTAAAATTCCGTTTTGATCATGCTGCTGCTGTGGACGCTGTTTATGGCGAAGTAAATGAGGAACTGTTAAAACGGCTCGATCTTTTCAAGGTTAGCACAAAGGTCAGTGATAAAGAGGTTTACATTCGTCGTCCTGATTTAGGGCGGAAGCTTTCAGATGAGGCCAAGCAGAGCATCAGCCAAAGATGCCGAAAAGCGCCAACTGTTCAAATTATTATTTCCGATGGACTCAGCTCGAGTGCGGTGGAAGAAAACGTTGAGGATGTCTACCTATCATTGCAGCAATCATTAGGAAGTTTGGGGCTTGATACTGGTACCCCTTTTTATATTGAAAAGGGCCGAGTTGCCGTGATGGATGATGTAGGTGAATTGCTTCAGCCGAAGGTCGTTATTCTGTTAATTGGTGAGCGTCCGGGTCTTGTAAGTGCAGAATCCATGAGTGCTTATTTATGCTTCAAGCCGAGGATCGGAACAATTGAGGCCGACCGCATGGTTATTTCAAATATCCACAAAGGCGGAATTCCCCCTGTTGAGGCGGGAGCCTACCTCGGAACGGTTATTCAGAAAATATTAAAATATGAAGCAAGCGGTGTGTCGCTTGTTCAAAAAGAAAACTAGGGGGGAAGCAGTTTGGCTTTAGAACGTATTCATGCTGATATAGTAGCAGTTCGAGTGATTCCAAATGTTGACCCTGATTTGGCGAAGCAATTTCATCTTGAACCGCATCATCGCAGCTTGGCGATTTTTACATCGACAGTTGATGATGTTGGCTATACGGCTCTTGATGAAGCGACGAAAAGAGCAGATGTTGAAGTGGTTTATGCCCGCTCCTTTTACGCTGGTTCCGGCCATGCATCCGGACCCTTGTCAGGAGAGATGATTGGCATCATCGCCGGAGCGTCCCCAGATGAAGTGAAAAGCGGCATGGAAGCGGTACTCCAAACAGCGAAGTATGATGCCTTTTTTGAAGCACTTAATGCTGATAAAACACATGCCATTTACGCGCATGTTGTTTCGAGAACTGGTTCCTATCTTTCGAAAGAAGCTGGTATTACCGCGGGTGAGCCTTTAGCCTATTTAATTGCACCTCCACTAGAAGCGGTGTATGGCCTGGATGCTGCAATGAAGGCAGCTGATGTCAAACTGGTTAAGTTTTTTGGACCGCCGTCTGAAACCAACTTTGGCGGCGGATTACTGACAGGCACTCAATCGGCTTGCCAGGCGGCAGCAGACGCTTTCAGAGAGGCGATTTTGGATATCGCTGAAAATCCGATTAGGTATTAAGAAAGCGCAAGCGCCCTGGTCAGCGGCGTATGGCCTGGAGCACTCCAACTGAGATAAAGGAAACACGGTGAGCGGAGCGAGCCGATGTTGACTTATCGTAGGGCGGAGAGCGAAGGACACTAGCCGCTAGGGCGCTGGAGCTGGACATTTCTCAAGGTCAAAATTTATACTTTCTTATTTCTTAAACAAAGGGAGTGTGTGATAGTGCAATTTGATCAGGATCTCCAATCGATACAAGAAATGCGGGATGCCGTTAAGCGTGCAAAAGAGGCGCAGCAAAAATACCTGTCCTATTCACAGGAACAAGTCGATGCAATTGTGAAGCGCGTGGCGGGAGCCGCATATGCCAAATCCCTTGAACTCGCGCAAATGGCGGTTGAAGAAACGGGCATGGGTATCGTGGAGCATAAACAGCTTAAAAATGAAGTGGGTTCCAAGGCTGTCTATGAATCGATTAAAGATGAAAAGACAGTTGGGATCATCCGTGAAGACCACGTTCACAAAATGACGGAGGTCGCGTATCCTTACGGTGTGGTTGCAGGAATTATTCCAACAACCAACCCAACGTCAACCGCCATTTTTAAAGCAATGATTTCATTAAAGACAAGAAATGCGATTGTCGTCAGCCCCCATCCGCGTGCCGTTAATTGTACGGTTGAAGCGTTGAAAATTTGTCAGGAAGCCGCCGTAAAAGCGGGTGCGCCAGATGGGCTGATTGGCTGGATTTCCAAGCCGTCCATGGCGGCAACAAATGAATTAATGAAGCATCGTGATATCAATGTCATTTTAGCAACAGGAGGCGGTGCCTTAGTCCGGGCCGCTTACAGCTCGGGGAAACCTGCCTATGGGGTCGGACCGGGCAATGTCCCTTGTTATATTGAAAAAAGTGCGAATGTTTCCAAGGCAGTATTGATGATTGTCGATAGTAAATCATTTGATAATGGAACCATTTGTGCAACGGAGCAATCCTTAGTGGTCGACCGGAATATCGTGCAAATGGTGATTCGTGAATTGAAGAATTATGGCGGCTACATTTTGAATGCGGAAGAAAAGGCATTAGTAGAAAAAGTTATTACGCTCACACCTGGACATTTAAATCCAGCAATAGTTGGACAATCGGCGATAAAGATTGCTGAAATGGCGGGAGTCAATGTACCGGCTGATACAAGGGTTTTAATTGCCGAAGAGACACGAGTGGGAAAAGATGTGCCGTTTTCAATTGAAAAATTGTCGCCCATCTTTGCCCTTTATACCGCGGATCACTATGAAGAAGCAAAAGAATGGTGCTTAAGGCTTTTGAATCTTGGCGGAAGGGGGCACAGCTTATCGCTTCATACGAATGATGATGCTGTTGCAAAAGAATTCGCCCTTGAAATGCCTGTCTCAAGATTAATGGTTAATACCCTTTCATCTATCGGTGCAGTGGGGGCGACCACAGGTTTAATGCCTTCGTTAACACTTGGCTGCGGTTCATTTGGCGGGAATATTACCTCAGATAATGTGACTGCACGCCATTTGATTAACATTAAGCGAATGGCTTACGGAATAAAGGAAGTTTCTATCCTAAAACCAGCTGCTTTAGCTAAGAAAGAAGCCGCAGGTAAACAGGATGTTGAACAAATCGTCGATCAGGTTCTGAAGCAAGTATCCCCTAATGGTGAGGTCGACGCAAAGATGATTGCAGAAATGGTCAATCAAGTTATTCAAAACTATCAAATGAATTAATTAGGAGGAATGGAACATGGCAAGAGAATTAACCGCACTAGGAATGATTGAAACAAAAGGATTAGTCGCATCTGTAGAAGCAGCAGACGCAATGGTAAAGGCTGCAAATGTTCATTTAATTGGTAAGGTGCATGTCGGCGGGGGAATCGTTACGGTTCTTGTTCGCGGAGATGTTGGTGCTGTAAAAGCTGCGACTGAAGCAGGAGCTGCTGCTGCTGAACGTGTGGGTGAACTTAAGAGTGTTCACGTCATTCCACGCCCGCACAATGAATTAGAAAGCATTTTACCAAAATTAGAAATCGAACTTTAATATAGTAGATTACTAGGTTAGGAGCATGAAACATGGATCAGCATTCCATTCAATCGATTGTGGAGGAAGTTGTAACCCGGTTAATGGGAGCTTCCGCAAGTAATGTACCCATGGCTGTTTCTGCCCGGCACTGTCATTTAAGTAAAAGCGACCTAGAAGCCCTTTTCGGTGGGGGCTATGAATTAACGAAAAAAGCGGATTTATCCCAGCCGGGTCAATTCGCTGCAAACGAATCTATTACCATTGTCGGACCAAGAGGGAGCATTGAAAACGTGCGCATTCTTGGTCCTGCGCGTACGATGACCCAAGTAGAAGTCAGTCAAACCGATTCGGTCAAGCTTGGTGTAAAACCTCCTTTGCGGGAATCAGGTGATATTAGCGGATCGGCGCCGATCACGCTTGTCGGACCTAAGGGCAGCCTCTACAAAAAAGAAGGCCTTATCATTGCACAGGCCCATATTCACATGTCTCCGGATGATGCTCATATGTTTGGTGTAGAGAATGGAGAGTATGTCAAAGTGGAAGTTGAAGGCGCCCGGCCAGTCACACTTGGGAAAGTCTTGATTCGTGTTTCCCCTAGGTACAAGCTTGAAATGCATGTCGATACAGATGAAGCCAATGCCGGCTTTATTACTGGAAAATCATTCGGTCGTCTTGTTAAATATGAGGGATGTCAATTTGGTATGAATATAAATGTTTTCAACCGGCAAAATGAGCCGATTCCCATTGCTGCAGCGAAGGCTCCAATGATTTTTAAGAAAAAGCTGTTAACGCAAAGAGATGTAAAAGATTGTACAAAAGATGAAATAGTAGTCGAGCGATCTACTATTATTACCCCTTTAGCACGTGATACGGCACGGGAAATGGGGAAAAGCATCAAGGTAAATGACGCAAAAGGGGCGAAACAATAAATGCAATTGGGGACAGTAATTGGTAATGTCTGGGCTACAAAGAAAGAGGATGAACTAAGGGGGTTGAAGTTTTTATTTGTTCAACCTGAGTTACCAAATCGAATCCCTTCAGGAGATCCGTTTATTGCCGTGGATCGAATTGGTGCCGGTTTTGGCGATCAAGTCCTCGTTACTCGAGGTAGTGCAGCTGCTAATATGTCCGGTGGAACAAATTTACCGATAGATGCCCTTATCATTGGGATTATTGATTCCGTCGATGTTGAAATGAAATGAGGTGAGGAATGATGGGTAGAGCATTAGGAATGATCGAAACAAGAGGACTCATTGGTTCCATCGAAGCGGCTGATGCCATGTTGAAAGCGGCTGATGTCACATTAGTGAGGCAGGAAAAAGTAGATGCCGCACTTGTTACCGTTTTGGTGCAAGGGGATGTCAGTGCCGTCCAAGCGGCTGTTGAAGTTGGCAAAATGGCAGCAGCAAGAGTCGGGGAGCTGAGTTTCCGCTCATGTCATCCCCCATCCAGATGAATCCATCAAGGATGTTTTATTAAAGAAGGATCAAGTAACAGAGCCTGCTAATAAAAAGGATATTCCTTCTGAAAATAAGAGAGCCGCTAAGAAGAAAGCCGAACCGTCTCAAGCAGGGAAAACTGAAAAACAACCTGATGAAGAAAAATAGTCAACACGCTGCCTATAAAGGTTCGATGAATGGAACGGAGGAGGAAATATGGCTTTTACTCGCAGAAAGATCGCTGTCATCGGGGCAGGATTTACCGGTGCAACCGCTGCGCTGATGCTGGCACAAAAAGAACTGGGCGATGTCGTATTAGTTGACATTCCTTCACAAGCAAACCCAACTAAAGGGAAGGCACTGGATATGCTGGAGGCAAGTCCTGTTCAAGGCTTTAATACCAACATAACCGGCACTTCCAATTATGAGGATATTCTGGACGCTGACTTAGTCTTAATCACTGCAGGCCTGCCAAGAAAGCCAGGCATGAGCCGGGACGACTTAGTGGCAACCAATGCCAAGATTATCAAAGAAGTTTCAGAGAATGTGAAAACATATGCCCCAAACAGTTACATTATTGTTTTAAGTAATCCGGTTGATGCGATGACATATGTCTGTTATAAAACAACCGGTTTTCCGAAACACCGCGTCATCGGCCAATCTGGTGTGTTGGATACAGCGCGTTTTAATACCTTTGTTGCCCAGGAACTAAATGTATCGGTAGAAGACATCTCTGGGTTTGTCCTTGGCGGCCACGGAGATGATATGGTCCCATTAGTGCGCTATTCCTATGCAGGCGGAATTCCGCTTGAAAAAATCCTTTCACCGGAAAGGATCGAAGCCATTGTGGAAAGAACCCGTAAAGGCGGCGGTGAAATTGTTAACTTGCTTGGCCAGGGAAGCGCCTATTACGCTCCTGCCGCTTCAATGGTCCAAATGGCAGAAGCAATCTTAAGGGATAAGAAACGTATTTTACCATCAGTCGCCTATCTTGAGGGTGAATACGGTTATAGCGATCTTTACTTAGGTGTACCAACAATCTTAGGCGGTAACGGTATCGAAAGTGTCATCGAAATTCCCTTGACGGATGAAGAAAAGGCCGCACTAGATCAATCTGCACAATCAGTACAAAATGTAATGTCCGTCCTGTTATCAGCTAAAGCTTAAACAATGTAGGATCAGAAATATGATTAATGAATTTCAAACATAGAAGTAGAGGGTTTCTACATCGATGTTTGGGAGAATTTTTAGCCTCAGCCTCTATGTGGTATTGGTCTACATAGTGGTTGAGGGAAATTTCAAGTTTAATCATCGAAGTAGCCCTCACCTACGTCGTTTTTTTGGCCGATTGCGACTTACTATGTGTATAGTTTTCTGGATCCTGATTCATAAAACAATAGATTTCATCAAAAAAGGAATCAACTTCCTTTATCGGATGTATTTTGCTTAGGAAATTTACCGAAAATGAATCCGATAGCCCTTATTGGATGCATTTCGTTCAGAACTTTTATCAAAAATGAATCCAATAGCCCTTATTGGATGCATTTCGTTCAGGACTTTTATCAAAAATGAATCCAATAGCCCTTATTGGATGCATTTTGTTCAGGATTTTTATCAAAAATGAATCCAATAGCCCTTATTGGATGCATTTCGTTCAGGACTTTTATCAAAAATGAATCCAATAGCCCTTATTGGATGCATTTTGTTCAGGATTTTTATCAAAAATGAATCCAATAGCCCTTATTGGATGCATTTCGTTCAGGACTTTTATCAAAAATGAATCCAATCCCCCTTATTGGATGCATTTTGTTCAGGACTTTTATCAAAAATGAATCCAATCCCCCTTATTGGATGCATTTCGTTCAGGACTTTTATCAAAAATGAATCCAAACCCAATTATGGTTGCATACTTTCGCACTTCCCTCCCAATTCGTCAAGTTGCCATCAAAAGGGTAATACTATTTATTTAAGCTTTTCCACAATTTATCCACAAATCCCCGGCAGCGTTCATAGTCTTTCGATTGCAGTGCGACTTCAATCTTCAGTGTGGCGGATAAATGACTCTGAACGTAAAGCATGTCCCGAAAACCGTCTACTGCGCCGCAAAAGTGAGGGTAACAGCTGTCACCTGTACCTACAACACCGGTGACAATATGCTTGACATCCGCGGTTTCGAAAGCGCGATACAGCGCGAGCATTTCAACTGGAATCTCCCCATCTCTCCATGTGTACGTACCGATAATGACCGCATCAAATGCGGGTAAATCCTGCAAGGGGAACTGTTCGACCCTGAACAGACAAACCTCTATTTTTTTCCTCAAAAATAAATCTCTTAAAACAAAAACGAGCTCTTCCGTATTCCCCGTTTTTGAGGTATAGATGATGGCAACCTTCATAGTTCATCGAAACCATTCGATTGCGACACCTTCGCATAGGTCCGCGACTTTTGTTCAAAGAAGTCGGATTTCGTGCCGTTCATCATTTCATCGCTGAACACATGGATCCATGGCATCGGATTGCTGCGGTCCTCATATAGATTTGCTAAGCCCAACTGGCGAAAGCGTTTATTGGCCAGGTATTCCGTGTAGCCATCGTACTCGTCCAAATCAATTCCTGTAATATCTCTAAGGATGTAGCCGGCCCATTCCTTTTCCAACTGGACGGCTTGATCAATCGTTTGATAAACATACTCGATATTTCCCTGATGATTCAATTCGGGATGTTCGGTTAACAGAATCCGAATAAACTGGGCGATAAAATAAGCGTGCTGCATTTCATCTCGTTGGATATAGCTAATCATCGTGCTCGTTTTGAGCATTTTTTGCTGGCGGGCCAAGTGATAGAAGAAAGCAAATCCTGCATAAAAATAAATTCCCTCAAGATTGATCGAGTTCACTGCTAATTGAAATAAATGCTGCGGCGTCGGGTTCTCACGAAAGCACTCATAAGCATCTAAAATCAGCTGGTTCCGTTTTTGGACGATGGGGTCGCTTTTTGCCTGATTGAACCGGGCATTCTGCTCGCTTAACGGGACAAGTGAACTCAAAATATATGAATACGATTCAGTATGAACCGCTTCCTGCTGGGCAATGACGGCATAGATTGACTTAAAACTGGAATCGGTCACATAATCCATTACCTGCGTCATTGTCGGTGTCTGAAGGCTATCGAGCGAGGCCAGCTGGGTATTGATCCGCAAGAAAACATCCTTCTCAACGTCGCTGAGCATGTCCCACTGTTTAATATCATCCTGCATATTGATTTCCTGTGCTTTCCAAAAGTTCCCCAATAAGGTCTGATACAAATCATACATCTGCGGGTAGGCGATATCATTCCAGTTCAACAGGCCGGAAGACTGGCCGTTAATGATCCCAGTGGATTTATTAGGAAACTCTGGGTTTAATAGTTTTATTTTTGCCAATGGGGCATGAATATCCATTTTAAAAAACCTCCTGCTCTATTAAATGGCAAATCCCGTGCTAGCTCTGGCAAGCTTCACATTCGGCTATTTCTGCCTGAGATGTACTTCTGACGTAATACGTCGTTTTTAGTCCGTGCTCCCATGCTTCCATATGGAGGTTTAACAAATCCTTCGCCTTAATATCATGTCGGACGTATAGGTTAAAGCTAATCCCTTGATCAATATGGCGCTGGCGGGCTGCGTTTTGCTTAATACTCCAAACTTGATCCAATTCATGTCGTGCCCGGCGGTAATAGGGATAGGTATGATGGGTTAAATTCGGCGCTGTGACCTTAAATTTAAAATTTTTCTTCTCCTCGGCATATTCAATGGAATAGATCGGATCAATCCCATCCGTCGAGCCGCCAATTTTCGCTGTTGACGAGTTGGGCGCAACCGCCATTAACCAGCCGTTACGGATACCGTGTTCCACGATCTCCGCCGCTAGATCCAGCCATCGATCAGAGCGGTAATTTTTCCGCTTGAAATATGTGCCCGTTTGCCACTCAGAACCTTGAAACTCAAGATACGCTCCTTTTTCGTTGGCCAATTCTTTAGAGGTACGGATGGTGTAGTAAGCAATGTCCTCATACAGCTGGTCGGCCCATTCCACCGCGGCTTCTGATTCCCAGTGTATGCCTTTCAAGGCAAGGAGATGATGCCAGCCGAACGTTCCCAGTCCGATCGCGCGGAACTTCTGATTAGTGATCTGAGCCTGCCCCACCGATATCGTATTTAAATCTATCACGTTATCCAACATTCTTACTTGTATGCGGATCAACCGCTCCAGTACCCCAGCCGGCACCGCTTTTGCAAGATTAATAGAGGATAAGTTACAAACCACGAAATCACCAGGTTTGCGAATGATGATGATGTTTCCGTCCTCATCCTGATATTCATTGACGATCGTGGTCGCCGACATATTTTGCGCAATTTCCGTGCATAGGTTGCTGCAATAAATCGAGGTCCGCCCCGCTCCAGCCAGATGCTTATTCGGATTTTGCCTGTTCACCTCGTCACGATAGAACATGTAAGGGGTGCCCGTTTCCAACTGCGACACCATGATCCGCGCCATGATATCCATTGCCCGGTACGTTTTCCTTGGCAGCAGCGGATGGTGGACGGCTTCTTGATATTTTTTTGAAAAATAAGGCTGATCAATTTCATCATAAAAATCCTCGAGTCCAAGCGGGTTTCCGTTTGCATCCTTCCAGCCCATAATTTGCTTTACTTGATGGGGGCAAAACGTATGCCACTCCCCGATGCTTCTGCCGTTCTCATCGGTTTCTTGCAACTTTTTCATAAACAAATCGGGAATGGTCACACCGGTAAAAATATCATGAGCTTTTCGGCGTTCGTCGCCATTGTTGGTTTTCAAATCGAGAAAGCCGTTCATAATATCTTTATGGAACACATCTAGGTAGACGGCAATCGCACCCTGCCGCTGTCCTAACTGATCGACACTGACGGCCGTATCATTGACCAGCTTGATCCAAGGCACAACCCCGGACGAGTTGCCTTTGAATTTTTTAATATCGGAGCCGAGGGCACGGACTTTTCCATAATAAAGTCCAATCCCGCCGCCATCTTTACTTAGCCGTGCGATGTCCCAATTATTTAAATAAATGCCGTCCAGTGAATCGTCGACGGTATCGATAAAGCAAGAGGAAAGCTGGCCGAAGCTCTTTCCGGCATTCGCGAGTGTCGGTGTGGCAACGGTCATGTAAAGATGACTTAGTGCCCAATAAGCCTCTTTAACAAGGGTGAGGCGATTTGCAGCAGGGCTCTCATTCTGCATCAGCGTCATGGCAATAATCATGAATCGCTCTTGCGGCAATTCATAGACATTTCGCTCATGATCCTGCGCGAGATAGCGGTCCGCTAGTAAAAATAAACCGATATATGTAAATAAAGTATCTCGGACCGGCTCAATTTCCTTTGCTAGTTCTTCGATTTCGTCTTTCGTATAGGAAGTAAGTAGATTGCTAGAGTAAATGCCGATTTCGGTTAATTCTTTTATAAGGAGGTAAAAATCTCCGTACTTTATGGAGAGGTCATAGCTGCGGTTTATTGATGCCTTTTGATACAGTTCATTCAGATACAGCCTTGCTGCAACAAAAGTCCAATCAGGCTGATCCATCGCAATTTGGTTAACGGCATAGAGGAGCGCTTGCCGGCCAGCCTCAGCCACGTATAATTCTTTAATCTGTTTTTCAAGCATTGCAGTATCCAGCTGGTATGTTTCCGAAGCTTGTTTGATTGTCTCTAATACTAATTGAATTTCATCGTTTACTTTTGTGGTCATGGTCATATCCCCTTTAATAAAAAAATCCGCTCAAGGTAATTGAGCGGATGAAACGGTTTACTACAAAAAGGAAGTACAAATTTCTGCCTTTCGCTGCCACCGTTCATCTCCTCAATCCCCGAAGAAGTGAAACTACTTAAGAAAGACAGGTCTCCTGACTTATGCGTCACCCTACTTTGAGCCCTTCCCATATCAGCGTCTATCTTCATAAACTCTCTGATACAGTGGATTGCTCAGTTCGTCAGCACTTACAGTTGCGGGGGCAGTTCCGGATTCACCGGATTCCCTATTAAGCCGTTATTCGGCATCTAACTTAAGGTAAATACAATATATAGTTATGTTTTTTAGAAATAAAACAATATGTAGATAAGAAACTAAAGTTAATCATAGTATAAATGGTTTCCAATTTCAAGTATTTTAAAAGAATTGATGAGAGGACAGATGATTGGATTTAGCGAAAAGATACAACAGCTCACGCAGAAATTGATCCTTTACGAAGCGCTAATACAGTGGGATATTTTTGGCATTAGAGGAAAGTTATTTAAAAATACAGTCAAAAAATGATGACATTTGTCGTACTACTATAGGGGTATTTTAATATTTTTTATGGGGGAATAGTTCTTTGTATATAAAGAGAAAAGAAAGATTATCAGAACTGAGTAAGAAAAAGATGAAAGCGCGTAATCAAAAGCTGGCAGCAGCAGCCATTGCTGGGACTGTTGCAGCACTTGTATTTATGAACACCGATGTTGGAGCATGCAGCACGGTATACACTGTAAAAAAGAAAGATACTCTTTACAGCCTATCTAAAAAGTATCAAGTCACTGAAAAACAGCTAATGAGGGCTAATGGGTTAACGTCCGAAAAAATCTATATTGGACAACAACTTTTGGTACCTGATTATATAAAAAAAGGGCATTCAAAAGGGACCGGCAGTCAATATACTGTCCAAAAAGGGGATACCATTTACTCCCTTGCAAAAAAATTCGCTGTCAGTATGGATGAATTAAAAAAGGTCAATCATCTGCAAACAGAGAAAATTTACGTTGGTCAAACAATAACTCTTCCTTTTGAAATTCAAGCAAATAACATCAATCCAGTTTATGAGGTGGTTCCCGGGGACACTTTATGGGGAATTGCTAAACGCTTTGGAGTAAATGCAGACGAACTGAAAAAAGAAAATAAGCTCCGCCATGATATGGTTCTGATTGGACAACAGCTGACGATTCCAGGCAAAGCTATCTATACAAAAGCAATAGTCGTAGGAGCCGCTGATAATTTCACTGTTGAATTTAAGCATATGGATGAATCATTCGTCTTAACTGTTCCTTACTGCTCAGGTCCAGATTATGAAAAAATAGCGGGGCAGAAAGTAACAGTTATACATAAAAATAAAGCCGTCATTTCGGTATTTAAATCTAAATAAGACGTTTCAGCAAATAACAATGAAAAACCGATAAAAGGCGCTTTCCTGTAGTAAGGATTAGCGCTTATTTCCATTTTAGGGGCCATACCAACTAGTCCTTGTCTCATTATTTAAAGTATTTTAAAAGTAAGGAACGAGTCGATTGGTTAGAATAAAAAAATGAAAGGGGTATGATGATGGATTTTACAATTAACTGGAAAGGGAAAATGGCATTTGGGGGGATCACTCCTTCCGGACATGAATTTATAATGGATGCGGATCCACAAGTAGGCGGTGAGAACGGTGGCCAAAGACCGACGGAACTACTTTTGCAGGCCGTTGCGGGCTGCACAGGAATGGATATTATCTCCATCTTGCATAAAATGCGCCTGGAGCCTTCGTCCTTCCAAATGGATGTAACAGGTGTACGGGCCGAAGAACATCCCAAGCGGTTCACTGCAATTACCATTCACTATGCATTTGATGGAGACTTGCCGGAAGACAAGGTCACCCGGGCGATTCAACTATCAAAAGACAGATATTGTTCCGTTTCCCATTCCTTAAATGCAGAAATTAGCGTAAGCTACTCCATCAATGGCGTGAAAGGTGAAAAAAGCATATAACTTTAGGATGTATAACTGAAAGGATTTATACACAAAGCAATTGCGAACTAGATGAAGCCGAGTTCTTGTACACGTAAGGGATCGGCTTTTAATTATCTCTTTCAAAAATTTACATATTTCTAATAAATTTATATAATAGATAGATAGATAGAATAAATTAACAGCCTTTTTCCTTGCAAGCTGTGCCTTAGTTGGGAGGAAAATCCAGTCAAGGAGTTACTCTATGAATTTAGAAGTGGAAGTCATTTTATATCAAGTCGTCGCTGTACTCTTGCCAATCTCTGTTTATCATATATTTTTTAATGAAAAAGACAGCGAGCGGAGGAAGCCTCATTCGAAACTTTCCTTCATTTTGATCCTCATCCTAGTTCTTGCCATGTCATTCCCGGAGAAGTTTTCTGAGGGGTATGTGTATGATTTTAGAATAGTGCCTTTTATCATTGCCTTTGTTTATGGAGGAACCAGGCCAGGCTTACTAACTGCGGCAGTGCTGTTAGGGTACCGCTATTTCATTGGCGGAGAAGGCTTTTATGTCGTTTTAATCAATTATCTACTCACATGTGCGGTATTTATTTGGATGCGGAATCGATATGAATTTTTCAAAAAGAAACATAAGCTGATGTTTATTAGTTTGGTGTTTTGGGTTAACACGTTGATTGTGATGGTGACCCTTTTTAGTAAAAATCAAATAGAGCAAATTCCTTTTATGTTTATGTTTTATTTTATTACCTGGGTTTGCTTATTAATGGTTGTCTTTATTATGGAAAATGTCAATCAGCAGCAACAAATGCGGGAGAAATTACAAAGGGATGAAAGGTTAAATGTGATTAGTCAGCTGGCTGCTTCTGTTGCCCATGAAGTCAGAAATCCATTAACATCCGTTCGCGGCTTTTTACAGTTAATTCGGGATGATGAAGATTTAAAAAGTGCGCAGAAACATTATATTGATATTGCGCTTACGGAGCTCAAACATGCACAATCGATTATTAATGATTACCTATCCTTAGCGAAACCAAATACGGAGGGCTTGACGACTGTCAATATTTCGGAGGAGGTTAGAAAGACCGTCGCACTGATGACCTCTTTTTCTAATATCCAGAATATTTCCATTCAAATGCAAATACAGGCTTCCCTGTATATAAAAGGAAATAAAAGTGAAATAAAGCAGGTGCTGGTCAATATCATGAAAAATGGCATTGAAGCCATGGAGACAGGCGGCATGCTGCATGTTCTTACGTATGAGAAGGATGGGGAAATTATCATCCAAATCATTGACAGCGGCAAAGGAATGACGAATAGCCAGCTGGCGAAACTGGGAACACCTTTTTATACGACGAAGGAAAAAGGAACCGGCATCGGCCTAACCATCTCGTTTCAATATATTCAAGCCATGAAAGGAACGATTACAGTAGAAAGCGAGCTGGGGAAGGGAACCACGTTCACTATTCGCTTCCCTTGCCTGTAAAAGAAAACAAGACCTTCCCAAGAAGGTCTTGTTTTGCTTAGATTCGTGAATGCACCTTTTCCCCTTGAACCCAGACTTCCCGAATGTTTTCCGGCCGCGCCAGATACATGATTTTTTGAAAAACATCATGTAAATTTTCCTTAAGGTTATAAAGAGGCAGTCTGGCAGTCTCGACGCTGGTATCAATGATTTGTACATCCCAAGCATAGTTTTCTGCGATCCGGCCAATCGGCAGGCTTACACTTTCGCCGCCGCCTGCAGTTGCGAAATAAAATGCTTCATTCAGTGTAATGCGGGAATTGGGCACCCCTCTTTTTTCAGCTGGAAGGGAGGTGTTAACGCCATCCTCTAACATCCTCGATGAGATCACCGCTTGCCGCACATTATCGAAAAGACTCGGTGAAAAACCGCCGGAAATATCGGATCCCAGACCAATCTCCACGCCTTTTTCCTGCAAACGGGCGATGGGAATGACGCTGTTGGCAAAATAGGCATTGGATATCGGACAATGGCAAACAGCAGTCCCGGTTTCTGCAAATAAAGCTGCGTCATGGTCATCTAAGAAATTACAATGCGCCATGACCGACTTTTCACGTAATAGGCCAAAATCATGTAGGGCAAAGGCATCATTTTTCTTGAACCGCCCCTGCACATAGCCATGCTCCCAATCACTTTCGCTGCAATGGGATTGGACATAAGTGTCATACTTCGCCGCTAATTCCCCTAATCCTTTTAATGCCTCGTCGGTACAGCTTGGAATGAAGCGCGGCGTTACGACAGGAAAAACGCCCTGTTTCGTCCGCTTTGCTAATTCTTTAACAGCTACAATAAATTCCTCCGTATCGGCTAGTGCCGTTTGTGTATCCGCATCCCGATAATAGTCCGGTGTTTGATCAGGGTTGTCCATCACGACTTTTCCAATTAATCCGCGCTGTCCTTTTTCGGCGCAAATTTCAGCGAGCACTAAACTAGCTTCTTTATGTACCGTGGCAAAGTAAAGCGCAGTCGTTGTTCCGTTTGCGATTAGAGTACTGACGACATCATGATAGACCTTTTTTGCAAAAGCTGGATCGGAAAACTTCGACTCAATCGGAAAGGTATAGGTGTTTAACCAATCGTAGAGCGGGATATCCAATGCTGTTCCGGCTTGTGCCCACTGCGGGGCATGAACGTGTAAATCGACAAAGCCCGGTAAAAAATACTGGCCATCAGCTAATCGATGGAAATGTTCATCTCCTTGATAGTCATCCAGTAATGCTTGATAGTCGGTATCTTCAGGAGCGACGATTTTTTCAATCATCCCATCCGCATTGATAAAGAAAAGATGATCCTTTAGAATCTGTACCTCCTTTGGTGATTCGCTAGAAAAAGCAGTCCCCTGGAAAATATGCGTATGTTTCATATGTACCACCTAAATATTGAATTTTTAAAAACATATTTGTTATTATAGGGGATTCAAAATAGTAAGTCTATTTTTGGCGAATTGCATAAAAAAGGCCATTACACAGGTAACGGTCTTTATGCTACTATTTGTACTTCTGATTCATGAACTAATTCGACATGAAATTTATTGTCCTTTTCCCGTATTTCCCAATAGCCGGAAGTATACTTGTAAATCACCGTGTAAAGCTTGCCATCGTATAGCACTTCTTCTATTTCCATTTTCATACCACCCTATCTAATGCAATTTGAGTGATACTATATATATTTTTGTTCTAGCTTTTTATTCCGAAAAAATGGCGTGGGGGTCTAGAAATTTTTCTAAGAAGTACCAAGATTACGGGCAATTTGATTCATTGCACATGGGTGAAAAGAATCGTTTCTCATGATTGATGGAGAAAACGGTCAAAAATTGTTTAATTGGCTCGAATGCTGTTCATGAAAGTGACGTTAAGAGGAAAGGGGGTGAGATGTTGCACTTCCGCCATTTTCTTATACCGACTCTTATGGTTGGAGCAGCCCTGTTTTTACCAGTAAATGCCTTCGCCGAGAAGAGTGAGCAAAATGGACAGGCAAATTCCCAAAAGGAAATTGTACAAACGATTCATCCTACAGAAAAAACTGAGAATGCAGCTAAACAGGCTAACGGACCGGCAAAGGCTAAAAATGCAAATTCGATTGAAAAAACTGTGACGTTGCCTGAACCCGCAGCCAAAAATCAGAGTGCAGTAAAGCAGCCGTCCGCCAATCGTGCTCTTAAGCAAGCAGCTTCCCAAAAGCCAGCTGTGGCACAACCAAAAACTTTGCCCGATCAAGCAAATGGGAACGGATATGGGCTGTCTGCGGTGAAAAAGACGGAGAATGCCATTAAGGATCCCGGCCAACCAAAACCTGCTGCTAAACAGGAAAACGAAACAGGGTTAGGGAATAAACAGCCAGCTGCTCAAGATGAGGCCGAACTTTATCCAGAAATAACTGTAAAAGATCAAGGCAGCCAGACGAAATTGGTTCCTAGAATTGAGCCTAAAAAGGTCGATTCAAATGTATCGGACAAAAAAACAATTGAACCCCAATTGCCGGAACCGGTGCAAAAGGGAAAGCCCCCTGTCAGTAAGGAAGAAATACCGAACGCCGATCGGGCGGTAAACCCAACCCAGCGGTCAAACCAAACAGGCGGCCAATCAAATGATCGAATCAGCTCAGGATTAAGCACTATTAGTTTTTTAGATAAGTGGTTTGAATGGAATAAGTACTACGAAATCCAACTTGTCCAGCCTTACCTTTCTCGTTATACGTTAATGAATAATCAATGGGTGAATGCTCCGCCTTCACCACCGCCGGAAGAAGCTCCTTTTTTTAAAACCGTTTACCGCAGCTAATCGCCACGGAACACGAAAATAAAAGGAGCGAATATAAACATGAAACATTATCTAAACCCTAATAAAGTTGTAAAATCTTTTGTATTAGCTGGAGCAGTATCATTTGGCGTTTTTGCCGGAGCTCATTTTACTGAAGCTGCCGGTCCTAACAATGGAAAAGCGGAGCACAGCGTACATGTAAAAGCTGAAAACGCGGTAAAAGTGAATGTGAAAGAAAAGCAAGTACCGGCCGCAAAACCAGCAGCAGCTGCGAACCCAGCGGCACCAGCGGTTAAGGAACAGCCAAAGGCGGGACAAGCAGCTAAATCTCAAGCGAGTGTGCATGCCAGCGAAACAGCAAAAATGCATGCTAATCCAAACTCTGCCGTTCTAAACAAGGTTGGAAAAGTAGAAGAGGCAGTAAAGGAAGAAGCTCCGGTTCAGGAACCTGCAGCAGAGGATTCTGCAAGTAAAGCACAAGAACCTGTAGTACAAGAGAACGTTGACGTTAACACAGACGTTACAACTGAAGACCAAGGTATTGAAACCGAAATTGATGCTGATGATGCAGAAAAAGCTGAAGATGAAGCAGCAGTTAAAGAAGATGAAAAAGCTGAAGATGAAGCGTCTGTGGAAGAGGATGAAAAAGCAGCAGATGTCGATGCTGATTCACAAGCAGGTATTGAGGATGAGAAAGATGCTGACCAAAAGTCTAATTCTAAGAAATTCGTTCGTGATCGTGAAGGTATCGTGAACACGAAAGATGATGAAGATACAGAGTCAGATGAAGAAGATACAGATACTGACAAGGATGCAAAGGTTAATCCTTCAGCTGCTAACAAAATAAAGTCTCAAGCGTTCGAACATGCAAGTGACACAGCTAAGGCCCATGCTGCAGCAAACGCAGCAGTCCATGCGGAAGGTGAAGCAGTTACAACAGAAGAAACAACAGTTGACACAGAAGAAGTAGCAACAGAAGAAACAACAGTTGAAGCAGAAGAAGTAGCAACAGAAGAAACAACAGTTGAAGCAGAAGAAGTTACAACAGAAGAAACAACAGTTGACGCAGAAGAAGCTACAACAGAAGAAACAACAGTTGACGCAGAAGAAGCTACAACAGAAGAAACAACAGTTGACACAGAAGAAGCTACAACAGAAGAAACAACAGTTGACGCAGAAGAAGCTACAACAGAAGAAACAACAGTTGACACAGAAGAAGCTACAACAGAAGAAACAACAGTTGACACAGAAGAAGCTACAACAGAAGAAACAACAGTTGACACAGAAGAAGTAAGCCCATCTGTAGCAAACAAAGCAAAGGCTCAGGCTAGCGTAAAAGCAAGCGCTCAGGCAAAAGCCCATGCAGCAGAAAACTCCGCCGTACTTGCAGGTACTGTAGATACGGATGCAGTTGCAGCCTCTGAAGAAACAACAGAGGAAGCAGATGCTGTCGACACTACTATTGAAGCTGCTTCAAAAGAGTAAGAGGACAGCACCAGCTCGGCTCCCGGTTATCCCGGGCAGCACATTAGTGGGCAGAGGGAGAAATCTCTCTGCCCATTCCATATAACGGGGATAAGTTTCCATCCTTTCCAATTCATTTCGCTTGCTGAATTTTTTTAAATCATATATTATGAATCCGAGATAAGTAAAACTATGATAAAAAAGGAGACTTTTTAATATAATGAACATATTAGTAGTAAAAGCAAATAATCGTCCAGCTTCCGAAGCTGTTTCAAGTAAAATGTATGAAACTTTCATGGAGAATTTAGAAGGCGTCAATGTAACAACTTACGATGTCTTCGCGGAAGATATGCCATACTTTGGCCAAGATTTATTCAACGCATTTGGTAAAATGCAATCAGGCGAAGAATTGACAGATGTTGAACAACGTATTGTAGCGGCAAAACAAAAAGCAATGGATGCATTATCAGCAGCTGACGTTGTTGTATTTGCGTTCCCATTATGGAACCTAACAATCCCTGCTAAATTACAAACATTCATCGACTATGTGTACGCAGCAGGTTTCACCTTCAAATATAACGAAAATGGCCAACTAGTCAGCCTAATGACGGACAAAAAAGCGGTCATTCTTAGCGCGCGCGGCGGCATTTACTCCACTCCAGAAGCAGCACCAATGGAAATGGCGGCTACCTACATTAAAAATGTTGTTGGCGGCGTATTCGGTATGCAAATCGTTGATGAAGTCATTATTGAAGGACACAATGCTGCGCCAGACCAAGCGCAAGAAATTATTGCTGAAGGATTAGCAAAAGTGGCAGAAGTCGCAAAAAGCTTTTCTGCAGTAACGGCATAAATCCCGGCCAAACCCAGACCAAGAGGGAATAACCTCGAGTAAAAGGTATTAAAGACAAAAAGCACCTCTCTTCTTACCAAGAGAGGTGCTTTCTACAATTTATTACCATAAACATATTGGCAGAAGTATAAAGGGTGTCAGGCACCATTTATACTACACTGATGTTGCTTATGCTGCTTAGTTGTGTTAACCTACATGGCTGATTTTGGTGTTTGCTCCAGGCCCCTTTTTTATTAATCGGTTGCCGATATAATAGAAAATTGCGGATGAAACGATTCCGGAAAAGGCAACTGAAAATTCCGGTGCAAAGAAATTCACAAACAATGCGACTGTCGAAGCTAATCCCCAAGCAATAAAGGCAAGTGGTTTCCATTTCATGGAGTCGCTTGCTTGGTTATCAGCTGACTTTTTCTTCAGAACCAATTGATCCATAATAATGATTGTCGCGATTGGCGGAACAATTAAACCAAGAAGCTCAAGCCAGCTTTGGAAAGCACTCCAAATACCGGATAGAGCTGCTATGATGCCAATGATTCCAAGAATGACGGTTAGTGATCTCATTTTTTTACCCGTCATATGTGACCAGCCCACCGCACCATTATACAAACAGTGTGTACATCCAACCCCAAGATTGATAAATACAAACACAATCGCCAAGGTGGTTAAAAGCGGACCTTGTCCTGAAAGTATGGGCATAAAATCTCCGCCATTAGCAGCAGGGTTTTGGATGACACCGGTGGCAACGATGAGTGCGCCAATTACCTCAGCGATGAATTTTCCGAATGGAAAAGCCGAAATAGCCGCTAACAGTCCTTCTCGGCCATTCTTCGACCATCTTGTAAAGTCTGCTGTCATTGTTCCGGAATCTGCGAACGTGGCAAATACCAATGTAACTGCTGCTCCAAAAGACATGATTCCCACCCCGGCAGCTGGTTCGTAATTTATGAAATCGGAACTGCCGGTTTTCATCGCAATCACTACAGCAATTATTCCTAATATCAGGTACAAAGGTGCGGCAATCCAGCCTAAAAAGGTTAGGGCCTTAATCCCGATAAAGGTTGCGGCAACGTAGAGGACGCCGCCTAATAACGTCATCCATAACAAATTTGCTCCAAATGAACGAGCCATTGTATCCCCGGTTAGACCTACCATAAGGGCAAACCAGCCTACTACTACAGTGGAAAGTAATCCTGACACGGCAAAATACCCAAACCGTCCAAATGTCCTTTGGGTCGTCATAGCAAAATTCTCTCCAGTTTTCCCCGCAAGGTAGCTTAGCGCACCCACTATGAGACACAACAGCAAATTACCCGCCAGTATGGCTGCAACTCCTGCCTTGAATCCCAGCATTGCTGTGATAACTCCGCCAATGACCGCACTTGTCAAAACCATAGGGAAGCCAAACCATACCGCTGCTACCGAAGATAAGGATTTTCGGTATTCCAGAGGTACCGGAGTCGTTTCAAACTCTGGATCTAATAGCTTTTTATCAACATTGTTGGTTGACATAAATTTTCCTCCTTTTGTGTTTTTTTGAAGCATTACCAATCTAAGGCTTCACGTTTATTCTAGGAGGGATTCTTTTCACCGTCATCGTATAGTAACACTAATATTTACCAATGCTTCTTAGGCAATCTATACAAAGGTTTGTGAAAATTGTGTGTAATATTCAATTAAAGAAATGAAGCTTCTTATGCCCCTTAAATGGTCGTGCCATATCTTTATATATTTCTCACTAAACAGAACAAGTGTTTTGGTGTAGAATAAATAAAGTGTGGTGGTGCTTAGGTAAAATACTCACAACAAATTAATTAAAGGTGGACATACAATTGAACGGTACAGCACATGCAGCATTAGGAGCGGCGACAGGATTTATCGTTGCCAACACGTTTCAAGCTTCTCCCTCTACGACGCTCTTATTCGTAGGTTTAGGAGCAGTATCTGGGTTAATGCCTGATCTTGACATTGATGGCAGTCTTCGCGGCAAAATCACCTTATCTCATAAGGTAATTCAAACGGTTGCCCAGCTAATTGGAGCCCTGATGATCTTTTATAGTTTTTTTGAGGGCGGAGCTACAGAGAAGTGGTTTGGGATCGTCATTGGATTGAGTATGATGATTGCAGCCTCAAAGCTCAAGCAAAAACATATGCTAACAATCACAGGTGTCGGTGTACTTGTGGGGGGTGTCTCTTTACAAGAACCATGGTTGATCCTGCTTGGGATTTATATTTTAATTGCTTCATTTGTATCGCACCGCAGTTATACCCATTCGATAGTGGGAGTCATTTACTTCGGAGTCATCGCTGCCAAATTAGAAGAGTCACTTGGAATTGACGGAGTATTCTATACCTGTCTTGCAGGATACATCAGTCATTTGATGGCCGATCTAAAAATCCTGCCATTTAATAAACGCGGGATTAAACTGTTTTTGCCCGTTTCCTCGAAAGAAATTTAGTGGCCTGCTCTCGTCTCATAAAATGTATGAAATTGGCGAAACTAAGCTTAAGAAGCAATTATTTTGACAACAATTTTTGCCTTCAGTAAAATAAGTTTTATGAACTGTTGATATATCAACTAATAGGGTGCTGGCTATGAAATACGAACCATTAAACAATATCGGCGTTATGATTCACGCAGTTGATTTAGATATTACGAAGTTTGTAAATGATAAATTAAAGGCAATTCAGTTAACAAATGAGCAAAATTTATTAATGGCTCTTCTTTGGGAGCGAGAAGGAATCTCCCAAAATGAAATGGCTGCGAAATTGAATAAAGATAAAGCCGGTATTGCTCGAATGATTTCAACACTTGAAAAAAAAGGCTATATCCGCAGAAAATCATGTCCAAACGATAAGCGTTCTGTTGAAGTTTATCTCACAGAAGAGGGGAGAAAACTTGGCGATGATGTGATTCCAATCAATAAAAACATCATGCAAGCACTCAATAACGGAATGACAGAAGAAGAGATAGGGGAACTTCGGAGACTGCTTATGAAAATTCGAGGGAATGTAAATATTTTATAGTCAGACCATACAAAATAGTGATATATTGACCAATTTACAATATCATTGGAGGCCATGAATTATGAAAGTCGTTGCAATCGTTGGAAGCATACGTAAGGAATCATATAACCTAAAACTGGCGAAGTATGTGCAAAAAAGGTATCAAGAGCACATGGATATTGAAATACTAAGTATTCGCGACCTGCCACATTATGATCAGGATACCGAATTAAACCCGCCACAAGTAGTGACTGAATTTAAAAGCAAAGTAGCGAATGCAGACGCTGTTCTTTGGGTAACTCCGGAGTATAATTATTCCATCCCTGGCGTATTAAAGAATGCAATGGACTGGTTATCCCGTGTGGATAAGGTAATGAATGGTAAGCCTTCTTGGATCATGGGCGCAACAATGGGAGCACTGGGAACGGTCCGTGCTCAACAGCACTTACGGGATATTTTGTTTTGCCCGGGGATTGGTTCTCCACTTCTACCTGGAAATGAAGTATATGTAGGAGCTGTTCATGAAAAAATCGATGAAGCAGGAAACCTTACCCATGAACCTACGATTAAATTTATCGATTTGGTAGTTGATAACTTTATTAATTGGTATAACAGCATCAGATAATCAATTAAAAAACAAAAGTGCCGGGCATCGTCCAAAAAATGGATAGTGCCTGGCACTTTTTCTTTAGACAATGGACCGGCTAAATTGGAAATATTTAAATTTAACATTTTTTCAAATGGTGCTTAACAAATGTTCATCACCTGTGCTATAGTTACTTTGAAATATAAATATACAAATTAGATGAACATGACGAAATGATTCATGAATTAATAAAAATTTGTTTGAAAAGGCAATTCCTTTTCTTCATCAAGAGGGGAGCTGCCTTTTCCTTTTTAAAAGGAGAGGAATAGTGTGGGCTTTGTCGGTTTATTTCTTTCTGGGGCCGCCTTATTTTTAAACAGTCTTATGACGGTAGGAAAGGCTGATGGGAAGAGTGTTGGAGTTTTTAATATTTTTATAGGAAGTATTCAAATCATCATTCCATTTTATTTATTGATTGTTTCTGATCAAAATAATTGGGACCTTTATAATAATGCAGCGACTTTTTTATTTGGTTTAACCTTCTTATATTTGGGAATCACGGTATTGAAGGGTCTCGAGGGCAACGGTCTTGGCTGGTTTAGCTTATGGGTTTCCATTATTGCCATCGTTTATACTATTACATCTGTGGTGCACTTTCACGATGTAGTAAATGCATTAACATGGGGAATGTGGTCATTTCTATGGTTTCTATTCTTTTTAGCTAACACGCTTAAAAAGAAATTTGAAAAATACCTTGGATTTGTTGCTTTCGTACAGTCATGGGTAACCTTAACCATCCCATCGATGCTTTACTTCCTAGGTATTTGGAATACGCCAACTGTTGCACAAATTTGGACGTACGTGTTACTTCTATCGATAGTCGCCTTTATTGCTGCCAGCCTTTTCAAATTAAAAATCGCCTTCAAAAAGGAAAATGATGCGAACGAGGTGCAAGCCATTTAGGCGCAAGTACAGCACTACGACGTGGTGTACTCTTTTTTTTGCAAAAAAAAAAGTTCGTCCCACCTATTTTTTTTCGGTGTTAGGACGAACTGGTTCTACTAGATGAAATGGAAGATATTCATGGTTTTGTTCGATTTTTTCAACGATGTTTAATAACAGCTTTTTCATTTGAAATTACCTCCTCTTGATTTGATACCTTTATTATCAAGGTAATGGGGGATTTACACAATCTCGCTGAAAACGGAAACAATTGTCTTGAAAACGAAAACATCGGTAATGTAAGCGATAATTCCCACTGTTACCTTAGTAATTCTTCGTTTTTCGCTGTTTTTGAGCGAAAAAAAGTCCCTTCTTGATGTAAGTCATGAAGGGACTTTTTCAATATAATAAAAGAATTTGACCGGGCGCTTGCGCTTATAACTCCAATTGTGTCTTTAATTCGTTTTGCACGCGTTGCTTTTCTTCTGGTGATACCATGCCGTAATAGATGTGGTTGATCATTTTTCCTTGTTCTTTTAATTCCATTTGCTGAATGGATGTTCCGGCACCTTTATAGCCTTTTTGAATGGTGGCAATTTGCTCAAACGTCAGGTTCGTTTTTACGTTATTACCAAGGACGGTAAAAATATCGGAAAACTTCGTTAAGCTTGAAAGGCTTGCCCCTTCTTTCACCACACCCTCAATGATTTGGCGCTGTCTTGTCTGGCGGCCAAAGTCGCCGCGAGGATCTTCTTTTCTCATTCTTGTATAGCTTAAGGCTTGAGCACCATCCAGTGTCAGCTCTCCTTTTGCAAAATGAATGCCATCCTGGGTGAAATCTAAATCATTCTGAACAGTCACACCGCCAACGGCATCGACCATTTCTGTGAATCCTTCCATGTTCACCTGGATATAATAATCGATAGGAATATCAAGAAAGTTCTCCACCGTGTCCATTGCCATTGGAACGCCTCCAAACGCATAGGCATGGTTGATCTTATCCTCTTTTCCTTTGCCGATAATTTCAGTTCTGGTGTCTCTTGGAATGCTGAGCATTTTCACTGAATTGTTGTTCGGGTTAACCGTTAAGACAATCATCGTGTCGGAACGGCCTTTGTCACCTTCACGCTCGTCCACACCCAGCATTAAGACGGAAAACGGATCCTTTGCTTTGAGCGATACAGCGTCTTCCCGTTTATCTGATTGCTTGCGCTCAATAGGCTGATGCATCGCGTCAACCGCTTTATTCAATGATTTATATACAGTGTACCCGTACACGCCTCCGCCAATTACCATTAGCGAAAGAATCACAGCGGTCACCTTCATCCATTTTTTACTTTTCTTTTTTTGAGATCTCATGTTGAAAAAACCTCCTAATAACTTACAAAATGATATGCAATTGCTCTCCAGTGTATCAAAATTATAAGTGGAGTGAAATGTAAAAAATATGGTAAAGGTGAATCCTTTATGCTTTATGCCGGATTTTCATATTATACATTTTTTTATCTGCTACTCGTAATAACTCATCGAGTGTTGCGCCTTCAGCAGGGTACAAAGCGGTGCCGACTGAAACGCTGATTTCTGAATGAGTGGACGAGATCATTTTAAGATGATGATTCATTCGTTCCATCAATTCATGGGTGGTATCCTTTTTCATGATGCAGGGGGAGAGGATGATGAATTCATCTCCACCCCAACGGGCAACAATGTCTGTGTTTTGGACACTTCTCTCTAATTGGCCGGAAATCACCCTTAACAGCTTATCCCCCTCCTTGTGTCCGAAATAATCATTAATGGTTTTAAAGTTATTGATGTCGATGAAGAGAATGGCAACGCCATGATTCTTCCGATCAGCCGCCATTTTTATTTTTAAAAAAATGGTTTCAATAAATCTGCGATTATAGATCCCGGTCAGGGCGTCTTTTTCTGAGTAAAACTTTGCCCGATCATATTGCTTGCCAAACCACCAGGAAAGGCTGAGCAAAACAGGTAATCCGAGATACTCCATCCAGCTGATGAAACCATCGCGAATAAAGTAATAGGCCATGTAAATAGAATTAATCCCTAATACAAAAAAGAATGTCACAATCCTGCCTTTAAAATTCACTTTCCTCACACACCCTTTTAAGTATTTAAGATAATTGCCGACCCACGGAATGTTCCAACGTGCTGTCCTCATAAGTGGAAATTCCATGTTCCTGTTTATTGTCAAAAAGACTGAGGAACACATCGGTAATAAAAGGGTCAAATTGTGTTCCACTATTTTTTTTAATTTCTTGAAGCGCTTGTTCTAAACTAAGTGCATTTCGATAGACCCGGTTCGATGTCATCGCATCAAAGGTATCGGCAATCGCCATGATGCGGGCAGCTAATGGAATCTCATTACCCATTAATCCTTTTGGATACCCTGTGCCATCATATCTTTCATGATGGTATAGAACAAGATCAAGCACACCGTTTTCGTTAAAGCATGTCACGTGTTTAATGATTTCATGGCCGATGACGGGATGCTGTTTTATAATGGAATACTCTTTGGCCGTTAGTTTGTCCGGCTTCACAAGAATATGTTCAGGGATTCCGATTTTGCCAATATCGTGTAATAGTCCGCCTTGATGGACGGCAACAATGACATGATTAGGCAAATTCATCTTTTTAGCAATTTCCACTGCGTACCAAGCGGCATTTTGTGAATGATCGGATGTGTAGGTGTCTTTTGAATCCAGCGTCTTGGATAAGGCAAAAATTAATTCCAGGCTGTCATCGTTAATTTTTTGATTACGCTTCATTATGCCAACTGAAATCATCATGATTAATAGATAGGTAAATTCGAGAATAAGAAAAGACAGAATGCTAATTGGTTCCGGGCCGCTTAATAGCCGGCAAACGACTACTGCTGTCGTTAAAACGAATAAAAACCATGTGTTTGTTTGGTAAAAACCAATCCCTAAAAATACGGAGGCAAGGATATAAAATACATATAAATGATTCGGTTCGATTTGAAATAAATAGAGAACAGAACTTACGAGCAATAAAATAAAAAATCCCCAGCGAAAATAGACAGGATTATTGAGCCAATTATTGATTTTTCGATCCATTCTTTTTTCCCCCTATTCCCCTGGATGCACCTGTAAAGGCATACAATACAAAAGAATTTTACTATAAACAGCGGGGGAATCTGTCAATTTTCTACAAAAGTCAAAAAGTTGACAAAAAATAAAGGATGGACGAGGCCAAATGGTGCCAATTCGGCCAACATATAAGAAAAAGAGAAAAAACCACTCCCGTATTGGTGAGAGTGGTCAGATGACTCCAATCTTGATAAATGAATATTGAAAGTTCTCATCCCCGGATATAACGTGGAAAATTGGAGTTGCCTGCTCTAAGCTATACTCTTTCATGTACTCAAATAACAGCTTATAAGCGGCTTCCGTTTTGACCTCAAGGTTTTCGGCGATGCATAGCGATATCATGTTTTCAATACTATAGAAACTATGGAAACGCATATCGGCCATAGGCTCAATCCAATCTTCCTCCATGGGCATATAAAACTCGGCATTGATCACTTCATCGGACGGAATATTATGAATCGAGTAGAAGAGCGGACCGCGCACCGTCCCCTTGTGGGAACCGATATCGTGTAAGAAATCTTCAAGTGCCTCATTCATATCGAGATAATGAAAGCGATATTTCCGTGAAAGAACATTGGCGAATCGGATGGAGTCGTTTGGATTAATCATCTAACCGCTCCTCCCGAGATCGGTGCATATATATCAATGATTCCGCCGCCATAGACATCTAAATAAATATGGTAAAAGGGTTCCTGCAGTTCCAAACGAAATTCATCTGCACATGCCCGGAGCACCTCATAGGATTCCTCTAGGTCCTCCTCCAAATCAGCGTGGCGGACCACCAATCCATCCGCAAACTTCCATTCCGGGAAAAACTGTAATTTTGCATTTTCCGTTAGCTGAATCGGGGCATTTACCGGCAAGTAAAACGTATAATCGGCCATATCGGTCTTTGGGTCATAACCCGCAAATTGATAGATAATCGGGCCAGTCCCATATAAACCGCTTTTAATCACTGCATTTCTTAATTCAACGGCGCTCGCAAACCATTCTTCCGATTTGCAGGTGGCTGCAGCACGAATAACATTATGAAACACTACTGGTTTTCGTTTAATATTCATCGTTTCACTCCTCTATCTGTTAGTACTGTCGGCGGCTTTTTCAAAAAGGAGTCGAAGCGGAATTTACAATAGGCGATAAGGAAAAACTCAGGCCAGGCCATGGCAAAGAGATATTGCACCAGGGCAAATGCCCCCAGCAGCACGTATACTTCCATCAAACCATTGCCGCCCGCAGAAACGGCTTTGATAATCGACCCTCCTAATATAGTGGCTCCAATGACAAATGACAGACTGATATGTCCTTTAGAGGTTTGAAAATCATAGAGTAATTTACCGCCTTTGCGGAACGCCCCTTTTTTCACCCTGCTTATTGCTCTTAAGGTCGAAAGAACTAAATAGATTAGACCGCCGCCAATCAGAACAAAGCCAGTCGTCCACATATACCCGGGAGCAAGACGGTCTTCACACGCGAGAAAGTAGACCTTATAAAAATCAAGTGACATTTTTAAACTGAAAATCGTTAATAAAATAGCTTGCAACTTTTGAAACTTGTATGCATTTTTAGTAAATGAGAAAAAAATGGCTATAAAGAGATGTATTAATAATGCATAGATATCCATTCTAATAAATTGAAGCCATGCATCACTAATAAACATCATGGAACCGGATCCGACAGTTACCACCAAAGTGGAAATGCCGCTTATGATAAACGATACCCAAAAAAAGGAAGAGATGCGAGTAGGGCTTAAGCGTCCATAGGCCACGCTCTTAAGTTCATAGAAGTCTGTTTCATTACTGTTTTTTAACATATGATTCTCCTACCAGAAGATTTTTTTTATTGATTTGGAAATCGTACTACCCACTGCTTGCGCTGTTTTAATTGGATGGTTGGCCATTTCCTTTACCCGGTCTGTAATACTTTCAGCAGGCGGTCCGCCAAATTTGAAGTTCATTGCTGCATTGACGGTAAAGCCAACAGCACCTCCGACAACGGTACCAAGAGGAGGGAGGAGGAAAGAACCTGCGGCAGCCCCTATCGCGACAGCGCCAGCGCCCATTCCGATATCAACACCAAGATTGACACCAAATTCTTTTAGCTTCCCTGAGCTGTAGCTCCACTTGCCTGTATGCTTATCAAGGAAACTATCCTCAATATCACTCCAAACGGTAAAGCCAGTGCCAATAATCCCCAGTGCCTTTCCGGTGTTGGCTAAACTTTGGGTATTCTTCCAGCCCTTAAAATCATCCCAAACCTTTATTTCATCGATAAAACTATCTTTAACCGCTCTGCCCATCACCTTCACTTGGTCATCACCTATGTCATGAATGACCTTATTTAAGGCATCAAATTGGGTGTTCGCAAATTTATTTCGATTATTAAAATAGCGGCCCCTCATTTCATCATAGATCGGAACGCCTTCATTCACTAATCTTGTGACAAAACTCCGGCTCCATTTTGCTGTTCCGCTGAGGTTTTCCTTCAATAGGTTATAATATTTCGTAAAGTCTTGGTGGCTGCTTACTTTTCCTCTGGCGACCTTTATCAAGATATGGCCGTTCTTGCGAAACAGCTTAAAGGAAAGGCCTTTGCCCGCGCGAAGGAAGGTTTTTGGATCAGCTGCCAACGCTGCAGCTCCCATTAAAGAATCGCGGGCAAGCTGTCCAAAGTTATTTGCCCCTTTAATTTTTTTTTCTGCCTCGTCATAATAATTGGCTGATTGTTTTAGAAAGCTTTCTAATTCCTGCATCTGTTTCGTTATTTTTCCAAGCGATGTGTTCGCCGCTTGAAGCCGGCCGCTAATGTTCTTCCTTGCTAAGATGCGGCTGTCGATTTGATAGATAGTGGATTGCAGGCTGGTTTTAGCTGTGGTACATTTCCCGGCTTGATGCCGGACTTGGCTGCTAATCTGTTCAACACTGTCAGTATGTATCTTGATTTGGGACATATCTTTACCTCCAGAGTCCGCTAGTGCTTTATGTTAGGGATTGGCTTTGGCTTTTGCAGCGGCTTCAGCTTCAGCTTTCGCTTTGGCCTCAGCTTCAGCCTTCGCCTTTGCTTCCGCCGCTTTTTTTGCTTCTATTTCTTTATGTATTTCATTTGCTGTACTTTGGATGTCGTGTCCGATTGACTCTAGTTCACTTGCTAACTGGGAAAGCTCTGTGGCCAATTTGTCAAAATGATTATTGATATAATTCATTTCAGTAGCCTTCCAGCTGCCACCCAGACTGCCTTTCACAACATGTAAACTATTTTTACTGCTTCTAATATCTGCCGCAAGATCATTGATCCGTCTGCCCTGATTAAGAGCCCCGCTTAGATTAAATTCCATATTTTCATCACCTCATCCTATTGTATTATTTCTAGCTTGATTATTTTGGAAAAAAATTAAAAATGAATACTTTTTCCTATAAGCAAAGGAAAAACGTCCTATAAAAACAGTCGCAAAAAAACCCCTTAGATTTGTTCTAGGGGGTTAGTGTCGATTCTTTTATTACTTTTGGTATAGGTTTGTGCTGCTGGCTTAGGAAGAAGAAGACGCCGAGCAGGACGAGGAGGCCGCCGGCAATCTGCCAGCTGACGAGACGCTCGTTAAGTAATAGAAAGGCTAGTATCGTTGAGCCGACGGGTTCACCTAAAATACTCATCGAAATGGTTGTCGCATTGACGTAGTTTAATAGCCAGTTATTGATCACGTGGCTGACGGTTGGAACGGTAGCGAGTAACAGGAAGATGCCCCATTCCTTGCCGGGATAGCCGACAAGCTCAACCCCTGTTCCTACGTTATAGATGGTTAGTACAATAGAAGCAAAGAAAAAGACACAAAAGCTATAAAGCCAGTGCGATACTTTTTTCACAATGGTTTGCCCGATTAATAAGTAGCCAACCACCGCGATGACACTGAAAAACGAGAGCAAATCGCCCAAAATAGCATCTCTGCTCAACCCAAAATCGCCCCAGCCAATCATCATCGCTCCGATGATGGCGATGCCCATCGTCATCAATGCGGAAAGGGTGGTTCGTTCTTTAAAAAGTAAAAAGCCGCCAACCAGTGAGACAATCGGCTGCAAAGCTAGAATAATCGTGGAACTTGCGACCGTCGTTAACTTCAACGAGCCGAACCAAAGAACAAAGTGCAGCGCTAAAAAGAAACCGGAAAAAAATAAAAAGCCCCAATCCTTTTTACTTATTTTTTTGAATTCCAAACGATTTTTCCATACGATTGGTATCATTAAAATGCTGGCAAACCACATCCTGTACATACTCAAAATGGAGGCCGGTGCATCCGACCATTTGACAAAAATTGCTGAAAAGGAAATGGCAATAATGGAGATGGTAAGTGGCATTACAATGGATTTTGAACCTTCCTGTTTCATCTTTTCCCCCTATCATGATGTCTCGAAACAGATCTTTTTCAATAAATAAAGATTTCGCCCTCGACTGTGATACTAATTATCTATTAAGTAGTATACTAGTTTATTTTGGGTGTCTCAATAAGATTAAATCGGTAACCAGTAATTGTTAGCCATGTTTATAAAAAAATAATACCATTCGGCGGCAGGGAAATTTGTGGTAAAATTTAAGAGTGAATTTTCCGGCTTGGTGCTGGATTAGGAAGGATCTATATCATGTCATTATTTAAAAAAATTGGTGCTATTTTGCCATGGATCATTGTCGCCCTTTGGATGGTTCTCATCTTTTATCTTTCAGCGCAGCCGGCAGTCCATTCCAATAAGCTTAGTAAGGGAGTAACAGAGGTTGTTGTTGAAACCGTGAAACGCGTAACACCTCACTCGGATGTAAGCTTGGAGCGGTTCAATCATATTGTCAGGAAAAATGCCCATTTCTTCATTTATTTAATGCTTGCGATGTGGGTCTTTCATGCCTTGATAAAAAGTAAGATTTCCGGATTAAAGGGGTGGCTGCTTGCACTGGGAATCTGTATCCTTTACGCAATTACAGATGAGATTCATCAAATCTTTGTACCGGGCAGGGGTCCGCAGGCAAAGGACGTTTTCATAGACAGCGCGGGCGTAGTGGTTGGGCTCAGTCTCTATCAAGCTAGTTCCATGGTCTTAAAAAAATTAAAGCGTAAACGATTGTATCCAAAGATTTTCAGAATAAGAACAGAAAAATAGCCGAGATCAATACCAAAAAGGCGGGAAATAAGTGTGAGCCAGTCTTTTCACTCTTGAGCTTGTTGATTTTTATATTTTTCAAACGTGCCTTTTATATATAGGAAGAAAAAGCAGATAAATACTTAAGGTAATAAAATAAACAGGAATGGAATAAGAAAGCTTCCATCCGGTATAAGTAAAGATGTTAAACTTCAAGCTGAGGGCTTCTTCTCCAATGGCAATCAATACCCAGAGGAATATGTACCAAAATACCCCGGTCCTGCGAACGGACCACTTATCAAAGAAGTATACAAAGAAATAACCAAAAGGCGGGTAGAGAAACCAGGTGATGAGATCGAACCATTCGTATGTTTCAACATCGTTGATATCATATAAATTAAAGCTTAAGCCGGCTAAAATATGATCAAGAACCTGGACATACGTCATGCTAAACAAAAGCATGATTAAGGTGACCGTATGCGGGAATCTCTTCGGAAGCAAAAATATCAAGGTATACATGACGATTAGCGAAATGATGATAAACCATTCATTCCTATCGAATTGATCTGGGGATGGCAACATTACTGCTTCAACTCTTTCAAAACTAATTTTTGGAACAGCTTATGGACCGAATAGGTAACAAGCCAAATCGAGAGCCACTGAACAAGGTCCATCCGCCAATTCCAGCTGCTATATTTCACTATCTTTAAATAATTGGTTAACCCTTCAAATGCTGTGATCGACAAAATAGTAAGGAGAGAGAACACTATTTTAACTGATTTTAAGCGAATCGTATGAATATGGTCTATATTCCAAGCAATCATCAGCGGGTATAATAGGATAAATGTGCAATAAAAGGAAAACTGGTCAGACAGATTCTTAGATAAATGAATGCGCTCAAGGTTTAACATGGCAATATCCATAATATTGCTGTCCAGATAAATCACAAGGATAATCAACATCGCCAGCTCAAGTGTAGTCAAATGTTTGGGCTTCACGGTAAAATATATGACGGCGATTAAACTAATGGTGGAAAAAATCATTAACGGCATTGGTTAACTCCTTTTAACGAGGGTCATTGTTTCGACTTGTGAAATAGTATGTCCAATAATGCACAAATATTTAAACAGATCACTATTTTAACGGAACCCGGGTGTGGTGTATAATGGTAGTCAAACAGTCAATTATTGCAAAAATAATAGGTAATTGTGCTCGGAAGAATGATAAATGAAGGAGATAAATATGTCTATATTAGTTACAGGCGGGGCCGGTTATATTGGCAGTCATACATGTATTGAATTGTTAGAGGCCGGATATGAAATAATCGTGCTTGATAATTATTCAAATAGTAAGGCGGAATCACTGCAACGGGTAAAAGAGATTACGGGTAAGGACTTTCCGTTTTATGAAGTAGATTTGCTCGATAGGAATGAAGTGCAGAAGGTATTTTCCGAAAATGAAATTGAGGCAGTGATTCATTTTGCCGGTTTAAAGGCGGTCGGTGAATCCGTATCGATTCCTCTTCATTATTATCATAACAACATTACAGGGACGCTCATTCTTTGTGAAGTGATGAAACAATACGGTGTCAAAAACCTTGTCTTTAGTTCATCTGCAACCGTATATGGGATGCCGGAACGGGTACCGATTTCAGAGGATTTCCCGTTGAGCGCCACCAATCCGTATGGACGGACAAAGCTGATGATTGAGGAAATTCTGCGGGATCTATATGTGGCAGATCACGGCTGGAGCATTGCCTTGCTCCGGTACTTTAACCCAATTGGCGCCCATGAAAGCGGGAGGATTGGCGAGGATCCAAACGGGATTCCAAATAATTTAATGCCATTTATTACTCAAGTAGCTGTGGGGAAATTGCCAGAATTACAAGTGTTCGGCAGTGATTACCCAACCGTAGATGGATCAGGTGTGAGAGACTATATTCATGTTGTCGACCTTGCCCTTGGTCATTTAAAAGCCCTTGAAAAAGTCATGTCTGCAAATGGAGTAGAGGCTTATAATCTGGGAACTGGTACAGGCTATAGCGTATTAGAGATTGTGTCAGCGTTTGAAAAGGCGTCAGAAGAAAAGATTCCGCATAAAATTGTCGACAGAAGGCCAGGAGATGTGGCCGTCTGCTATGCTGACCCGGAAAAAGCAAAAAAGGAACTTGGCTGGACTGCATCACGGGGAATTGAAGACATGTGCCGCGATTCCTGGAAGTGGCAGAAACACAATCCGAATGGGTACAGCAGCTGACCCGCACCTAACTAACAAGGAGAAACAGAAATGCCGAAAATGAAAGAAGTCACCACACCATTTAGATTTATTGGAATTAAATATTTTAAAGATGAAACGGGTCTTTATTATAAAAAAGTAGGGGCAGCTCACCGTCAACAGGTAAGGCCTTTCTGGAAAATGAAAAGAACGAAATTAGGGATTCCATTGGTTATCATTCTAATCCTGGGTTTTGCAGGCTACAGGATTGGAATGAACCTGGCTTCGGAAAAAGTAGTCAAAGAATTAGCCACGCAAATTCCGGAAAAGGATATCCAGGAATTATTAGAGGATCCAACCGTTCAGAAAGAGATTGAAGATGAAGTAGGTTCTGAGAAAAAGGAAGAAATCCTGACTAAATATGCCGTTGTGTCTACCGCACCTGCCACACCAAAGGAATCAACTGTGCCTGCAACAACGGAAGCAAGTCAAACAACCCCAGCCGAAACAAAAGTGAGCACGCCAGCTCCTGTTAAAAATAAGCCGGGTCTAAACTTCAAATCGAGAGAAGATGTTCTAAAGTTCTTATTGTCCAAGTTTACTATGGGCGAGCTCAAAGATTTAGCGAAAAAGGCTGACGGCGGCATCACCCCTGAAGAGAAATCCGAGATTAAAGGGGTTGTTTTGCAGCGACTTTCAACAGAAGAATACAACGCTGTGAAGGTTTTTGCCATTATAGAATTAGGAAAACAGTCCCAATAATGGTTAAGAAGAACCAAGGCGATGCCTTGGTTCTTCTGATTTAATCAAGTAATTAACGGTCGTTGTATTTAACATTAAGACGGCTGCACTGGCGGGATATTCTTGATTTCCTTATTCGCGTAGATGGCTTCAATTTCAGCTGATTTCAGTAATGCTTGAATGGCATTGGCAGGCAGCTTTATGGCCACGCCGTTAAAAGCAGCAGTATAGGTGTGCTTGATTGTATAGGAAATTTGCCCGCCGTCTAAATATTTTTTTACATCGGCTTGAAATCGTTGATGGCTCTCCTTTACATCTCGTTCAGCCTGTTCTAGAGTTAGTGGCACACCTTGCATTTTTGCCAGCTCAACAGCTTCTCTCGCAGGTTTTGTTTTAAAATGAATGAGGACAGTTATTTCATCGTTACTATTCAAATCAATCTCCGGGTCAATATGGATATTTGTGGTCATAGCCTCTTCCCCCTTCGTTGGTATTTCTTTTTCCTTATGGTCTTGTAGAAAATTAACCAAGGCGCCTGCCGTTACTGCCAGCAGACAGCCTGCCAGTATAAGCCTCCCTTTTTTCAGCATAACGCACCACCATTCCTTACATTAAAGATTCAGACCTAGTATTACTTCTTTAACCATATTCCAAAATCCTTTTTGTAGAGAAAATGAAAAGCCCCAGGTGAGCAATCATCACTTGGGGCCAATTTTTCAGCGAGTTTTCACTTTTTCGGACTGGCTTTCATAAGAAACGCCCTTTGATTCAATAAATCGTTTGATTCGTTTCATTGCCTCTTGCAGCTGCTCCATCGAGGTTGCGTAGGAGCAGCGGATATAGCCTTCCCCGCTGTCGCCGAATACATGGCCTGGCACGACGGCGACTTTTTCCTGCATTAACAGTTCCTCAGCAAATTGTTCGGAGCTTAGGCCGGTAGAGCGAATGGATGGAAAGACGTAAAAGGCGCCGCCGGGGGTATGACAGTCAAGGCCCATTTGATTGAGCGTCTGAACCACATAGTTCCGTCTCCGGCGATAACTGTTCCGCATTGATTCCACTTCATCATACGTATTACGAAGCGCCTCGATGGCACCGCGCTGGAGCATATTCGGCGCACACATCGTTGTATATTGGTGAATTTTAAGCATCACCTCGTAAAATTCCTTCGGTGCTGCCAGGAAACCAAGCCGCCAGCCCGTCATCGCAAAGCCTTTGGAAAAACCATTAACCAATATCGTCCGCTCGTACATGCCTTCAATTGAGGCGAAACTGCAAAACTCCTCATCATAGGACAGTTCCGCGTAAATTTCATCGGAGACGACAAGTAAATCGTACCTTTGAATGACTTCGGCAATTTCGATTAGGTCCGTTTTCGTCAACATACTGCCAGTCGGATTATTAGGCGAACACAACAAAATGGCTTTTGTTTTATCGGTAATGGCGGCCTCGATTTGTTGTGCTGTTACCTTAAATCCATTTGCCGGTGAAGTGGATACAGCAACTGGCTTTCCGCCGGCCATTGCTACCAATGGAGCGTATGAGACGAAGGCAGGTTCGACGATCAGCACTTCATCGCCTTGATTCAAAGTGGCGCGAAAGGCAAGATCAATTGCCTGGCTCGCTCCGATTGTCACAATAATTTGATTATTTGGGTCGTACTGAACGCCAAATCTTGTTACCAGGTAGTTCGTAATTTCTTCGCGTAATTCAAGTAAGCCAGGATTAGCGGTATAAGCGGTCATGCCTTGCTCCAACGATAAGATTGTTGCTTCGCGAATACTCCATGGTGTAATGAAATCTGGTTCGCCGACACCTAAGGAAATTACGCCCTCCATGCTGGCTGCTAAATCGAAAAACTTCCTGATTCCGGAAGGCTGCAAATCTTTGGCTGTTTGGGAAAGATAGTGTTCGTATGGGTGTTTCATGGTGAAACCACCATTCTGCGGTCTTTATCATCATTGCCACTATAAAAATTGACGCCATCATGCTTGTACTTCTTCAACATGAAATGGGTGGTCGTGGACACAACATTTTCAATGGTTGATAATTTTTCTGAAACAAAAGCGGCGATTTGATTCATCGTTTTTCCTTCCACAGTAATTGACAAATCGTAAGCACCGGACATGAGATAAAGGGAAGTTACTTCGGGAAAACGGGAGATTCTCTCGGCCACTTCATCGAATCCAACGCCGCGTTTCGGTGTAACCTTCACATCGATCATGGCTATAACGTTTTCCTGCCCCTCGACTTTGCTCCAGTTAATCAAAGTCGGGTAACTCATGATAATTTTTTCGTACTCTAATTTTTCAATCGTCTTTCTGACGGTTTCTTCGCTGCATAAAGCCATTAAGGCGATGGATTCTACCGGCAGTTTATGGTTCTCTTCAATAATTTTTAAAATCTCAATTTCTACGCTGCTAAGCTGCATAATGTGTTGCGGCCTCCTCAAACTTTCTTTATACGATAAGAATAAAATTTTCGACTTTGAGAAATGTCTAGCTCCAGCGCCCTAGCGGCTAGTGTCCTTCGCTCTCCGCCCTACGATAAGTCAACATCTGAACGCTTGCGCTCACCGTGTTTCCTTTATCTCAGTTGGAGCGCTCCAGGCCATACGCCGCTGACCAGGGCGCCTGCGCTTTTCTTATTGCATATTGATGATTTTAATCCTATTTTAAGTGTCTGTCACGCTCTCTGCAAAAATTATTGAATTTTTTTGAAAACAGGTCGCCTTGCCCCGTAGTACTCCCTCAATAAAAAAGACTACCTAATAAAAGGCAGCCTCCAATCATAGTTTAGTCTTATTTCACCGCTTCTGCCAATAGATCGACGATATGCACAGCGCGCATTTTCCCAGACAAGCCCTCGCGTTCAATCCCAAGCTGCATTTGTAACAAACACCCGGGATTAGCAGTCACAATGGTCACCGCATGCGTTGCCTTTGCCTGCTCCATTTTATAATCCAACATGACCATCGACATTTCAGATTCGACGATATTGTAGATTCCGGCAGAACCGCAGCAGCGATCGGCCTCCTTCATTTCGACGTATTCCGCCCCTTTCATCGCACCCAGCAGTACCCGTGGCGCCGACGCCGTCTTCATCACATTCCGTAAATGACAGGAATCCTGATAGGTGATCACTTGCGCCGGAAGCTCAAGCCGTATCTTTTTATGAAAATCAACCGCTGCTAATACTTCGGAAATGTCCTTTATTTTCCCCTTAAATGCCCACGCCCGCTCGCGCCAATCCGGATCATCCTTGAGCAAATGATCGTAATCGACTAAAAACGCGCCGCAGCCTCCGGCGTTGGTTATGATAAAGTCAACGTCCAGCTCTTCGAAGGCAATAATATTTCGTTTGGCCAGCTTCTTCGCTTCTGCTTTTTCACCGCTGTGACCATGCAAAGCACCGCAGCAGGTTTGATTCTTTGGAATCACAATCTCGCACCCCGCTAACTGGAGCAGCTTCATCGTGGCATCGTTTGTCTTCATGAACATCGTATCCATTAAACAGCCGCTGAAAAACGCAACTCGATGGACCTTTTCTGTAAGCGCTGGCAGCTGTTCAGGGCGATGTTTCATTTCTTTCATCGTCGGCACCGTCGGCAGGATTTTTTCCATTGTCGCTAAGCTTTCAGGCAATAGGCCTAAAAAGCCAATTTTTCTGGCAAGTGTCTGAATCCCGGAGCGCTGATAGAAGCCAAGCATCCCAACCGTCCAGCGCATCCGTTCAGGGTGGGGAAATAGTCCCTCAAAAACGGTTTTTCTAACGACCCTAACCGGTAAGGAATGCTTCTTATTTTGATTTATAATGTCCCGTGCATCCTCTAATAAATGACCGTAATTGACTCCGGAAGGGCAAACAGGTTCACAGGCCCGGCAGCCGAGGCATAATTCAAGCGAGCGCTCAAAATCCTCATCCGGCTCAATCATTCCGTCGACTACTGCTTTCATAAGCGCAATTCTTCCCCGGGGAGAATGCGATTCCTTATAACCCGATTCAATATAAGTAGGGCAGGTGGGCAGACAAAAGCCGCAGCGCATACAGTTTAACAATTCATCCTCGTTCATCCGTAATTTAAATTGTTCCTGGATTTTCTCTTGTTCTTGTACCGTTGTCATCTTGTCACCACCACACGTTTCTTGCTGTCTTTGGCAAAAACTTTCCCCGGATTCATGATGTTATTCGGATCAAAGGCCTGTTTAATCGCTTTCATTGCCGCGATGCCCTCTGCCTTCAGCTTCCACTCAAGATACGGGGCCTTCATAGCACCGACGCCGTGTTCCCCGGTAATGGTTCCGCCTAACTCAATGGCCTTTTCAAAAATTTCCGCAAATGCCTTTTCAACGCGTTCCATTTCTTCATGATTTCTGGCATCCGTTGCACACGTTGGGTGGAGGTTTCCGTCCCCAGCGTGGCCAAAGGTACAAATCGTCAGTTGATATTTTTCGGTAATCTCATTAATCGCTTTCACCATATTGGCAATTTCCGACCTTGGCACGGTTGCATCCTCCAATATTGTTGTCGGTTTCAAACGGGCGACGGCAGAAAGAGCAGCGCGCCGGGCGGTTCTTAACGCATCGGCTTCTTCCTCTGTAGCAGCTACTTGAATGGATACGGCATTTTCCTGTTTGCACACGTCAGCGATTTTCTTCATATCGCTTTCGACAACTTCCACAGGACCATCCTGCTCGATTAGCAGCACCGCTTGAACATTGGTCGGCAGACCGATTTGCGCAAAATCTTCGACCACCTGTAGTGTCGGCTGATCTAGGAACTCAAGGGTGGTCGGAATGATTTTATTGGCAATAATCTTGGAAACGGATTTTGCCGCTGCGTTAAGGTCCTGATAGAGTGCAAGCATGGTCTTTCGTGTTTCCGGCATCGGAATCAGTTTCAAAGTCGCTTCTGTAATGATGCCAAGTGTTCCTTCTGAACCGACAAACAGCCTTGTCAAATCATAACCGGCAACATCCTTTGCCAGCTTTCCGCCGGTGCGGATAATATCGCCGTTTGGCATAACCGCCTCGAGGCCAATCACATAATCGCGTGTCACGCCATATTTGAGACCACGCAAACCGCCGGAATTCTCATTAATGTTGCCGCCAATGGTCGAGATCTTCATCGAGCTTGGATCAGGAGGATAAAACAGCCCCTTTTCCTCGATCGCATGAATCATATCAAGCGTGATGACACCTGGCTGAACAGTGATTGTCAAGTTTTCTTCGTCAATTTCTAGGATGTTGTTCATATGCTTAAAAAGAAGGACAATTCCACCTTCCGTCGGGCATGTACCGGCACAAAGGTTGGTGCCGGAGCCGCGTGGTACAATCGGCACCTTATATTCGTTACAAACCTTCAGGATTTCGGAAACTTCCTGAGTATTGCGCGGGCTGACGACAGCATCAGGCATTGATTGAAAGTTTGGCGTCGCATCATAGGAGTAAACTAACCGTTCTGTTTTGGAATCAGCGAAATTTTCCTTGGTTACAATAGATAGCAGTTTTTCTTTTATTTCAGGTGAAAGCATTGCAGTTCCCCCTCTTCATTTTTTTCTAACGTGTGTATAGTAAGTTTTGAAATATTATTTCAGTAAATATATAATTATTATAAAATATTAATTCAAAAGGGGCAATACTATTGAAATACTCACTTTTAGCGACTGATTTAGACGGCACCTTATTAAACGATGAAAAAGAGATTGATGTGGAAACGATTGAAGCGATTCAAGAGTACCGCAGCCAAGGAGGGAAGGTGGTGATTTGCAGCGGCCGATCCCCACTTTCAACAAAATGGATTGCGCGGACGATCGGCCTGGAGGGAGAGCCGATCATTGCCTACAATGGCGCCATTCTACTAGATGAGACAGGAGAAATCAGCGAGCAGGCTATTTTTCAGCACGAACCCCTGTTACTTTTCTGGGAATTATGTGAAGCGGAAGGGATCTACGCCCATTTTTATGAAGGAGATACCTTGCTTGTACCGTTTGTAAATAAATGGAATGAGGACTGGATTGTAAATAATATTCCGGCACTTGAAAAATCAGGCGCTAGTCCCGAATCTTGTGAAACGGTTCGAAAATACTGCCAGGTCAAGGTCATCGATCATTTTTATCAATATATGAAAGAACAGCAACCGAAAATTACGAAAATTGCGGTCTTTGATGACGGTGATCGACTTGCTGAATTTTCAAAACGGATTGCCGAACAGGTAGGAGGGGACATGGAAATCAGCAGCAGTTTCAATTTCCTTAATTTAGAGATTTCTCCGAGTGGGATCACTAAGGCATCTGCGCTGTTAAAACTGATCGAACAGCATGGAATTCCTATCACGCAAACCGCCGCTATTGGTGACAATTATAATGATTCACTTATGCTTTCGATGGCAGGCCTCGGGATTGCGATGGGAAATGCACCGGAAAAGGTGAAACTGCTGGCGGATCATGTGACAGGGAATAATAATGAAGCAGGGGTGGCGGCGGCCATTCGCCGTTATTTGCTTGATTGATGTAAAAAATAATCCCCGTGAAATATAATTTTAATTTTTTTACAAAAATATTGAATTATCATTTCAGTCGTCATATAATAAAACTACAGAAATCGCTTACAGCTAAGAAATGATCAACAGGAGGGCAACAAACCAATGGAAGAAAACCTGGAATTATTAACAACGGAATCCCGCAACGAACATTCGATGCAAATTGATACAGCAACTCCAAGCGACATTTTACGGATTATGAATGAGCAGGATCAAATGGTGGCATTAGCCGTAAAGGAAGTATTACCGGATATTGAGGCAGCAGTGCAATTTGTCTTTACTTCCTTTCAAAACGGAGGGCGTCTGATTTATTTAGGGGCAGGCACGAGCGGCCGTTTAGGAGTACTGGACGCCGTTGAATGTCCACCGACCTTCAGCACGGACCCTGAAATGGTTCAAGGCCTTATGGCCGGGGGCGAAGGGGCCTTCATTAAAGCAGTCGAGGGTGCGGAAGACAATCCGGAGCTCGGTATCAGCGATTTGAAGGCATTGGAATTGACAAAAAATGATACCGTCATCGGCATCGCTGCCAGCGGCCGGACGCCTTATGTGATTGGGGCTCTCCGCTATGCACGCAGCATTGGCGCGAAAACAGTAGCACTTTCTTGCAATAAGAATGCGGCAATTAGTAAGGAAGCAGATCAAGCAATCGAGGTAATTGTCGGTCCTGAAGTGCTAACCGGCTCGACTCGCTTGAAATCAGGTACCGCCCATAAAATGATTTTGAATATGATTTCCACTTCATCCATGATTCTGTTAGGAAAAGCCTACGATAATTTAATGGTGGATGTCCGTGTGAGCAATCAAAAATTGAAGGAGCGGGCGATTGGCATCATCCGCAAAGTCACCGAAGTTTCGTATGAAAACGCACTGGAAACACTAGAAAATGCGGATCTGCAAGTGAAAACGGCGATTGTCATGATCAAGACGAATACATCGAAGCAAGAAGCAGAACGATTATTAACAGAGGCAAATGGTTATGTGAAAAAGGCAATCCAAAAAGTTGAAAAATGAGTCAGATGAAAAGGTGGTTTTGGGCGTGGCAGCAGGCGGTTTAAAAATGATTCAAAATATGCTGGAACAGCTTCCGGCTTCTGAACGGAAAATTGCGGAGTTTATTCTTGAATATCCGCAATCGATTTTAAACAGTACAGTCAATGACATCGGGGTTCAAGCAGGTACAAGTGGAGCGGCCGTTATCCGGCTGTGCAAATCCTTGGGCTTAACCGGATTTCAAGATTTAAAAGTGAGAATTGCCGGGGATTTAGTGAAGCCTGTCGAGCAAGGCTATCGTGACATTGAACCGGGTGAATCCTTTTTCTCAATCGTTCAGAAGACAACAAGCAACAGTATCCAAAGTATCCGGGATTCGGAAGAAATCATCAATTATGATGAGTTGCAGCGTGCTGTTCAAACCTTGCTGCCCGCGCAAAATGTCCATTTTTTTGGCATTGGCGCTTCTAATATTATCGCGAAGGATGCCCAGCAGAAATTCCTTCGCATTCATAAAAATGCAACCGCTTTTACAGATACGCATCTTGTCGCAACGCTGATTGCGAATGCGAATCAGGATGATGTCGTGTTCGGCATTTCGCACTCCGGGGAAACAGAGGAGATAATTAAGGTGATGACGTTAGCGAAAGAGCGGGGCGTCAAAACGATTAGTTTAACAAAATACGGGCAATCCACTGTCTCATCCCTTGCGGATATTAAGCTGTTTACCGCTTATTCCGGGGAGGCGCCGTTTCGCAGTGCAGCCACTTCATCGCGTCTTGCGCAGTTATATATTATTGATATTTTATTTTTATCGATGGCCACTGTTCAATATGACAAAACGATTCACTCGATTGACAAAACACGGGAAGCCATCCGATTTATCAAAGAAGGTAAGTAATTGCAGGGGGTGATGCGGACACCATTCCGTTTCATTTTTTTAAAAAATAAATTACATCAGAGAGAAGGGGAAATAGCATGGCTGGAGAGAATAAACAATTAGCCGAAAAGATTCTGGAACAATTAGGCGGGGCTGCGAATATTGGCAATTACACACATTGTATGACAAGACTTCGTGTGACACCGAATGATGAGTCGAAGGTTAACAAGGCGGCTATTAAGAAAATTGATGGGGTACTTGGGGTTGTAGAGGAAGAGACGCTGCAAATTATTATTGGCCCAGGAAAGGTTAATAAAGTAACAGAAGAGTTTGGGAAATTAATAGACGCTGCCGGCGGGATTGATTTAAAAGCGAAAGCAGCAAGCACCAAGGCTGGAATCAACAAAAAGAATGCGACACCATTTAAGCTGTTTTTACGAAAAATCTCTAGTATTTTCATTCCGTTAATCCCTGCCCTTGTGGCATCCGGATTGATTACCGGGATCACAAAAGCAATTATTCAAGCTGGATGGCTGGCAGGAGATTCTCAGTTAGCGACGATTTTATCGGTTATTGGCGGCGGGTTATTCGGTTATCTCGGTATTTTAGTTGGTATGAATGCGGCGAAGGAGTTTGGCGGTTCGCCGGCACTTGGGGCGATTGCTGGTATTTTGATCATTAACCCGGCCGTTGCAGGCATCCATTTGTTTGGTGCAGATTTACTTCCTGGACGCGGTGGTTTAATTGGCGTATTGTTTGCTGCCATCTTTATCGCTCTTGTAGAAAAACGAGTACGCAAATTTGTTCCAACGTCTCTTGATCTTTTCGTCACACCAACGGTTGCTTTATTGGTTACTGGTATTGTTACTTATCTTGTATTTATGCCGCTTGGTGGTTTCGTTTCAGATATTATCACAAAAGGATTAACTTCTTTACTTGATATGGGCGGTGTTGTGGCAGGATTTGTTCTCGGAGCAACCTTCCTTCCGCTTGTTGTAACTGGATTACATCAAGGTCTAACACCTATCCACTTAGAATTAATTAATACAATTGGTGATGACCCGCTTCTGCCAATCTTAGCAATGGGCGGCGCAGGTCAAGTAGGTGCAGCGTTTGCCATCTATCTTAAAACAAAGAAAACGCGTTTAAAAAGAGCCATTGGCGGTGGTCTGCCAGCAGGAATTCTTGGAATTGGTGAGCCGTTAATTTTCGGTGTTACCCTTCCCCTCGGTCGTCCGTTCTTAACAGCATGTTTAGGTGCTGGTGTCGGTGGTGCGTTCCAAGCTGCATTTGGAATCGCAACGGTCGCAATCGGCGTATCTGGATTACCACTTGCGTTCCTTGTGGTAACAGGTCAAGTTCTCCTTTATTTAGTAGGGGTATTAATTGCCTATGGAGCAGGATTCTTATTCACTTATTTATTCGGTTTCAAAGATGAGATGGCCGGTGAATTTGATTGATCGGGATTTCATTCTATCTAAATGATCCGTTAGCAGAAGAACGAATTGCACTGGCAGGAAAAATGGGTGTGAAGCGGGCGTTTACCTCGCTTCACATTCCCGAAGAGTCCGGGGATTTAGCAGCTCGAGCGAAAAAACTGCTGCAAACGGCAAAGGAAACTGGAATAGAAGTGTACGCGGATGTATCGCTGCGAACACCTGCCCATTTGGGATTGGATAGCTTGTTTGAGCTAAAAGCTTTAGGGGTAATGGGTTTGCGGTTGGATGATTTTTTTGCCCATGAAACGATTTTGTCCCTTTCGAAGGATTTCAAGCTAGCTTTGAATGCCAGTATTTTATTTGAAGAGGATATACGCGCCTTGATTGATGGCGGTTTGGAGGCAGGTCAGCTGCTGGCCTGGCATAATTTCTATCCCCGGATTGAAACCGGATTAGCTGAACTCTTTTTTCAAACGCAGAATGACCTTTTTGCACGTTTTGGTATTCCGGTTTGTGCCTATATTCCAGGTGACGGAGAGAAACGCGGCCCGCTGTTCGAAGGTCTGCCGACGCTGGAGAGCCATCGTGGTGTTGATCCATATAGAGCGGCACTGGAACTGTTCTCGGCGGGAGTTGAAGATGTATATATCGGCGACCCGGAAGCAAGTGCAGCTCTTTTTGAAAAATTAATTGATTTTGACCGTCATCGGCGGGTTGTCCTTCGAGTGGAAGGATTCGAAGAGGGGGAGTTCCGGCTTCGTCCTGATTTTTCCCGTGACGTTCTTCGGCTGATGGATACGAGAAGTGCTGGGGCGGTGGTTCCTGAGAATACTTGGGCACGTCCTTTTGGCACGATTACGAGAGACAATGACCGCTATGGCAGGTATCGCGGTGAAGTGCAGATTACGATTCGTGATCTAGCTGCCGATGAACGAGTGAATGTGGTCGGAAGGGTTGCAGAGGAGGATCTGCCGCTGCTTGCCCTCCTTCAGCCAGGTCAAAAAGTAAAACTCATACAGGTCTAAAACAGGCAAACTGCCCTTATCATATTGAGGGGGCAGTTTTTTTATTGCAGCGTGCCGCTTAGATTAAAAAATGAAAGGAAAAATCCTTCTAGTGTCGAAATACTTTAGTGTAGGAGTTTTTGAATAGGGGGCCAGCAAGATGGAAGTAACTAGAGGAGTCGTGTCAGAAGATTTATATCAATTCACATCAGTGGTCAACCCGTTGTTTGCACCTGATGGACAGTCATTTGTGTACATGCGGACAACGATTGACAAAGAGTCAGATGAGTATCAAGCGCATTTATTTTTCCAAAAGGCTGAAAAAGGAGCTGAACCGGTTCAATGGACGTTCGGCAAAGGGAAGAATCATTCGCCGCGATGGTCACCGAATGGGAAAGAGCTTGCGTTTGTTTCCAACCGAAGGGGAAAGAATCAAATTTATGTTTTAAGTGTAAACGGAGGTGAAGCTAGGCAGTTAACGTTTCTTGCAAGCGGGGTAAGCAGCCCTGTCTGGTCACCAGATGGAAAGAAGTTGGCTTTCACTACTTCATTGAAATCCAGTCAAACTATTTTTGATGAAGAAGAGGAGAAAAAAGAGGAGAAGCCGGTACCGCTGGAAGTAACAAAGATGCGATATAAATCGGACTCCGCCGGATTTTGGCAGGGGCATTTCAAGCAGGTTGCCGTGGTGGATGTGAAAAGCGGGGAGCTGACACAGCTTACGGCTGAAGGCTATGATGTGAACCTATATGATTGGTCACCGGACGGGAAATATCTCGCTGTTGGTGCAAATCCAACAGAAGATGCCGATTTATCATTTACATATGATGTCTTTCTTTTGGAGATGGCCAAAAAAGAATTAATCCCTTTGACGGATGGGCAAGGTGTTTTTTATCATGCCGGATTTTCACCGGACGGTAAGCATCTTGGATTAATTGGACATAAACGGGAATTTGAAAATGCAACCCATCCAGAGATTTGGCTTTACCAGCTTGCAGATGGTAAAATGTCTTGTTTGACCTCCGGCTGGGACGTTGCTGTGGGCGACTTCTTGTCCGGCGACTTCCATCAGGGAGCGGTCACCCCAGGGTTAATTTGGAAGGACGATAGTCAAGGTGTTTACTTTATTGCCACAGAGCAAGGGAATACCAATCTTTATTTTGTAGATGCAGCTGGCGGCGGAATTCAGCCGGTGCTTGCCGGGGAGCAGGATGTGTATGGTTTAACAATTCACTCTGCTTCGGATAAGGCGATTGCTGCCATCAGTACGCCAACAGATATTGGCGACTTGTACTTGTTTTCATTAACGGATGCATCGAAGCGGGAAAAGCTAACGACGTGCAATGTGCTTAAAGAAATGGAATTTTCCAAACCTGAATCCATTGAATTTGAAGGCGCAAACGGCTGGAAGGTTCATGGCTGGCTGATGAAGCCGGTTGGGTTTGAAGAAGGGAAAAAATACCCGCTAATCCTTGAAATTCACGGCGGCCCGCATATGATGTACGGCAATACCTATATGAATGAGTTTCAAATTCTAGCGAGGCAAGGGTTTGCTGTTTTGTACGTGAACCCCAGGGGCAGTCATGGATATGGCCAGGAGTTTGTTGATGCGGTTCGCGGTGATTACGGCGGCGGCGACTATCAGGATGTGATGCTGGCGGTTGATTATGTGCTGAACCAGTATGATTTTATAGATGAAAAGCGGCTAGGGGTAACAGGTGGAAGCTATGGCGGCTTCATGACAAACTGGATTGTCGGCCATACAAATCGCTTTAAAGCAGCAGTTACACAGCGCTCAATCTCTAACTGGATTAGTTTTTACGGGGTCAGTGATATCGGCTATTATTTCACGGAATGGCAGATTGCGGCTGACTTGAATGATGTGCCAACCCTTTGGAAGCATTCTCCGCTTGCTTATGTGGAAAATGTAGAGACACCACTGCTGATTCTACATAGTGAGAAGGATTACCGCTGCCCTATTGAACAGGCCGAGCAATTGTTTATCGCGTTAAAGCGGTTAGGGAAGAAGACGAAATTCATTCGATTCCCGGAAGAAAACCACGAACTCTCAAGAAGCGGAAAGCCAAGCCTGCGCAAAAGCCGGCTCGACTACATCGTAAACTGGTTCCTCGAACAGCTATAAATGGAAAACGGTGCCTGACACCATTCTGGTGTCAGGCACCGTTTTTAACGTGGCAATAGGATATGAGGAGCTTCTGATATTTTTCTTACCGCGATAAGATGATTTGATGATTGCTGTGGTTGGGCGGGACGATTGGGTAGACGTTTTCTTCTTCGACGACGTCAAATTCCAACAGGGCAGGTCCGGTGTGATGAAATGCCTTTGCAATTACTTTCCGAGCTTCTTCTTCAGATCCCGCTCTATATCCCGCCACTCCATAGGCCTCCGCTAACTGGGCGAAATTTGGCGACGACATTTTAACCGATGAATACCGGCCATTATAAAATAGCTCCTGCCATTGGCGCACCATCCCAAGATAGCCATTATTCAAGATGATTATTTTAATAGGCAGCTGGTACTTTACGGCCGTCATCAATTCTTGCAGATTCATTTGAAAGCTGCCATCCCCTGAAACACAAATGACCGGTTTTCCCGGGCACGTTGCAGCGGCACCAATCGCCGCCGGCAGACCATACCCCATTGTCCCTAAACCACCGGATGTCAGCAGTGTTCTCGGATTGGAAAAGGCATAATAATGGGCGGTCCAAATTTGATGCTGGCCGACATCTGTGACGACAATTGTTTCCTCATCGGCATGTTTATTCAGCATTTGAATGACTGACTGTGGGCTTAATGCACTTTTAGACTTGTCAAAGCGCGGGACAGTCCGCTTCCAATCTATGGCCTCATTTGTCCAAATTTCTGTGTTCTCCTTAATTAGCTGGTAGTCCAATTGAATCTTTAACTCGCTGAGAAACTCCCTTGCATCACTGACAATCGGCAGATCAATCGGAATGATTTTGTTGATTTCCGCAGGGTCAATGTCGATATGAATTTTTTTCGATTTAGGCGAGAAACCGCTGATTTTCCCTGTTACCCGGTCACTGAATCGTGCCCCGATACAAACTAATAAATCACAATGATGGACAGCTTTATTAGCGGCAAAGGTCCCGTGCATACCAAGCATACCCAAGTATAAAGGATTGGCGGCATCCATCGCACCAATCCCCAGCAAGGAACTGACGACAGGAATGCGTGACTGTTCCACCAACTCTTTTAAATGCCCGGATCCACCTGATGAAATGACACCGCCGCCAATCAATAAAACTGGTTTTCTGGCAGTTTCGATATACTCTTTTGCAAGCTGAAGTGATTTTTCTTGTTTCCTTGCATTTACCGTTGTTTGCTTGGATGTGTGGTGCCCCTGTCCCTCTTTCCGATTTACCGTGAGTTTAGAATCTGCAGTCAATTCAACTAACACAGGGCCAGGTCTTCCATTTGCGGCAATCGATAATGCATCTTGAAGAATGACGGAAAGATCATCAAAGTCGCTGAGTGCAAAGGCATGCTTCGTAATCGGCATCGTGAGTCCTGAAATATTTAATTCTTGCCATGCCTGCGATTTGAGGGAGCTTTGATTCCGCAGCCCAGCGATAATGACGAGTGGTACAGAATCGCTATAGGCAGTCGCGATTCCGGTAATGCCGTTGGTGATACCTGATGCAGTTTGGATTAGTACAACCCCCGGTTTTCCTGTTGCCCGGGCATAACCATCCGCAGCGTGGACAGCTGCTTGTTCATGCCTTAATTGAAAGTAACGAATATTTTCATTTTCTGTGAGAGTCATTGTTTCTTGGCAGAGATTGCTGCTGCCAAACACAACATCCACTCCAAGCAATTTTAGCGAATCAAACAACCCTTCCATATCTGTATTTTCTTGTATCCAATTCATATGTTCACCTGATTTCCAATTTTCTAATATTTTAAATTATCAGAAATGGTTTGTATGTGTAATATATCACAACCACGAAATATTTTGATTCTTTGCAAGAGTGGACAATTTTTAGGGTGCCTGACACCGTTGCTATGTCAGACACTGTACTTAATATGAAGACGTTGTGATATATTGCTATTTTATATAGGAAAAAATACCCACTTTCACTTAAAGTGATAGATGTAGAGTGTGAAAATATTAAATTGGTGTAAAGTTTGGGATATTCATAGATTTATGTAGAATTTTGACAGAATAAATTATAAACTAGTAGTAGTTATATATACCCAATGGAAAGTGAGGGAAGGTTTGGAAGAAAAAGATTCGACAACTAGAATTGGGGCTATTGATTTCAAACATATTATATTTTTTGATTTGGAGGGAAATTATCTGTGAATCGACAATTCAACAGGTCAAAAAAGTGGGTTAGCATACTATTAACAGCGATCATGCTGTTAGCTATGGTAGTACCGCTTAATGTAAGCGCAGACACAACGCCCGTATCATTGGCGAAATGGGATTTTAGTAAGGGGAACAACTTAGTAGCAACATCAGGAACAGCTGCTAATGCGGACAAAAGATTATCCGCAACAGGTGCGGCAATTACTGGATATAACGCTGGACCTACAACAGGAATCTCAGTTCCAAATGCAAACACATGGACAGCAAATCCTTCATTTTGGAAGGTGTCCGTATCAACAAAAGGCTATCAAAATATTACTCTATCTTCAAAACAATATGGGTCTAGTACAGGACCGAAAGATTTCAAGGTTCAATATAGTCTGGACGATTCTACATGGGTAGATGTTCCAAATGCTTCAGTAACAGTGGCAGCAAACTGGACAAGTGGAGTCTTAACAAATGTTGCATTACCAAAAGAGGTAAATGATAAAGATGTACTCCATATTAGATGGCTAAAAAGCTCTGATACATCGATTGGCGGTGGAACAGTTGCAGCAACTGGTACAAGCCGTATCGGTGAAATCGAGTTTAAAGGTGAAGTCGTAACAGCTCAAGAACCACAGCCAGATCCTGGTGCAGTAGCTGGAGAAGGAAAGGTAGTTTTGGGGGACGAGCCTCAAGCAAATCTCACATTCAGCTTAAAAGATACAACAACCAATCAATGGCATGACTTTACAACCAACGCAAACGGAGAATTTACTTTCAATCTAGCTGATGGAACATATAAGATTGAAGGTCTTTGGGTTTCACCGACATGGTATCCAATTGGCAAAACGATCACGATTAAAAATGGTTTAGTAGACGGATTACATGCATTAGTAATCGATGGGCTAAATCCAGTTGAAGGAACTTGGAATGTAACTGGAACTGTTAAAAATGGTTCGAAAACATTGAACCACCTTACATTCAGTCTCCATAGCACAGATGGAAAATGGTATGACGCAACTACAGATAAAGACGGTAAATTTAACTTTAAGTTACCGGATGGCAGCTACCAAGTTGATGGTATTTGGGACAGCGCTGCGAAAAAGTGGTTTGAACTCAATCAAACATTCAACATGAAGGACGGAAAACTTGAAGGAGCAACAGAATTAACGATTAATCTTGCTGGTGTCTTCAATGTAACTGGAACACTTACAAAAGGAACAACCGCATTAGGGAATACCGTTTTCAGTCTTCATACAACAACTGGTGATATCATTTGGTATGACACCAAAACAGATGCAAATGGTACCTTTGAATTGAAACTACCAAATGGGTCTTATACGATTGACGGAATTTGGGACAGTGCCGCAGGTAAATGGTACGAACTCAAGAAAGAATTCACGGTTAATGGCTTACTACAATTAAACATTGACGTGCTTAAAGATGGAACTGGCGTGGTTTCACCGAACGTAACAGGTGTATTAAAGAAAGGTAAAGAAGTATTACCGAACGTAACCTTCAGTGTACACACTGCTTCCGGTGAAGAAAAATGGTATGACATGACAACAGATGCAAATGGAACCTACAGCACAACATTACCGAACGGCAGCTATGTGCTGGATGGAATCTGGCTGAACACTGAAAAACATTGGTATGAACTGAAAAAGGAATTCACAGTCAATGGTACAACTGAATTCAATATCGATGTTTTAGCCGGCCAGCCAAACGAGAAATTCACATTGAATGTGATGCATACGAATGACACACACGCAAACATTGACAATGTCGCTAAAAAAATGACCGCGATTAAGTCAGTTCGTGCAGAAAAGCCTAATGCATTATTACTTGATGCAGGGGATGTGTTCTCCGGAACATTGTATTTCAATGAGTATAAAGGTTTAGCAGATTTAGAGTTTATGGAATTAGCGGGCTATGATGCCATGACATTCGGTAACCACGAATTTGACATGGGAACTGAAGTATTAGGTAACTTTGTCAAAGAGGCCGACTTCCCATTTGTCAGCTCAAACGTAAACTTTACAAATGATGCTAATTTAAAATCTCGTTTCCATAATGACTTAGTTACAGACAACCCTACAGGTGGTAACATTTACGACGGAATCATTAAAGTTGTAAATGGTGAAAAGGTGGGTATTTTTGGTTTAACAACAGCTGAAACTCCAACCATTTCAAGTCCTGGTGCAGGCGTTGATTTCGAAAATTACGTAAATGAAGCAAAAGAATCTGTTGCAGCTCTTAAAGCACAAGGTGTAAACAAAATTATTGCCTTAACACATCTTGGCTATGATGATTCTGTTGTTTGGGACAATGACTTAGAATTAGCCAAACAAGTTGAAGGAATCGACGTCATCGTTGGCGGTCACTCACATACGAAACTTGATGCTCCTGTATTTGATACAACTGGTGAAGAACCAACAGTGATCGTGCAAGCAAATGAATACAACAAGTTCTTAGGAACATTGGATGTAACATTTGATAAGGACGGTAAAGTAATTGTTCCAGAAACAACTGGTAAATTGCTTGATGTTAACACATATGCAGAAGATGCAGAAACAGCTCAAATTCTTAATACAAAATACAAGCCGGCTGTCGATGAAAAGAAAGCGACAGTGGTTGGTAAAGCAGCGGTTGATTTAGTCGGCGGAAACCCTGCCGCACGTACAGTAGAAACAAACCTTGGTAACTTTATTACTGACGGCATGCTGGCAAAAGCACAAACCATCAATCCTGATACGCTGATCGCTGTTCAAAATGGCGGCGGAATCCGGGTAACACTTCCTGCAGGCAATATTACTGTAGCGGATGTTTTAAGAGTCCTGCCATTCGGAAACACTTTAGGAATTATGGACTTAAAAGGTGAGGAAATTAAAGCAGCCCTTGAGTATAGCGTGAAGGATGCTCCATCCACTGCATTTGGCGGTTTCTTACAAGTATCCGGTTTGAAAGTTAAATATGACAGCACAAAACCGGCTGGACAAAAGATTCAAAGCATTGATGTAAAAGGCAAAGACGGAAAGTACACTGCACTAGATAATACAAAACACTACTTCGTTGCAACAAATGTTTTTACAGCTAAAGGCGGCGACGGCTTCACGATGTTTGGTAAAGCTTACGCAGAAGGACGTGTAAGTGAACCAGGATTTGTGGATTGGGAAATGTTCAATGACTACATTGCGGCACAACCGGACAAAACGGTTAATCCACAAGTGGAAGGTCGTATCGTAGACACCGTTGGACAATATACATTAAACATCATGCACACAAATGACACACACGCAAACATTGACAATGTCGCTAAAAAAATGACCGCGATTAAGTCAGTTCGTGCAGAAAAGCCTAATGCATTATTACTTGATGCAGGGGATGTGTTCTCTGGAACATTGTATTTCAATGAGTATAAAGGTTTAGCAGATTTAGAGTTTATGGAATTAGCGGGTTATGATGCCATGACATTCGGTAACCATGAATTTGATATGGGAACTGAAATATTGGGGAACTTTGTCAAAGAAGCCGACTTCCCATTTGTCAGCTCAAACGTAAACTTTACAAATGATGCTAATTTAAAATCTCGTTTCCATAATGACTTAGTTACAGACAACCCTACAGGCGGTGACATTTACGACGGAATCATTAAAGTCGTGAATGGTGAGAAAGTGGGTATCTTTGGCTTAACAACAGCTGAAACACCAACCATTTCAAGTCCTGGAGCAGGCGTTGATTTCGAAAATTATGTAAATGAAGCAAAAGAATCTGTTGCAGCTCTTAAAGCACAAGGTGTAAACAAAATTATTGCCTTAACACATCTTGGCTATGATGATTCTGTTGTTTGGGACAATGACTTAGAATTAGCCAAACAAGTTGAAGGAATCGACGTCATCGTTGGCGGTCACTCACATACGAAACTTGATGCTCCGGTATTTGATACAACTGGTGAAGAACCAACAGTGATCGTGCAAGCAAATGAATACAACAAGTTCCTAGGAACATTGGATGTAACGTTTGATAAGGACGGTAAAGTAATCGTTCCTGAAACAAAAGGAAAACTTCTTGATATTAGCACATATGCAGATGATGCAGAAACAGCTCAAATTCTTAATACAAAATACAAGCCGGCTGTTGATGAAAAGAAAGCGACTGTAGTTGGTAAAACAACTCTTGATTTAATCGGCGGAAACCCTGCAGCACGTACAGGGGAAACAAACCTTGGTAACTTTATCACTGACGGTATGCTGGCAAAAGCACAAACCATCAATCCTGATACATTAATCGCTGTTCAAAATGGCGGCGGAATCCGGGTAACACTTCCTGCGGGTAACATTACTGTTGCGGATGTCTTAAGAGTCCTGCCATTCGGAAATACTTTAGGTATCATGGATCTAAAAGGCAGTGAATTAAGAGAGGCTCTTGAATACAGTGTGAAGGATTCACCAACCACTGCATTTGGCGGTTTCTTACAAGTATCCGGTTTGAAAGTTAAGTACGACAGCACGAAACCGACTGGTCAAAAGATTCAAAGCATTGAGGTAAAAGGCAAAGACGGAAGCTACACAACATTAGATGATGCGAAACACTACTTCGTTGCAACAAACGTCTTTACAGCTAAAGGCGGCGACGGATTTACTATGTTTGGTAAAGCTTACGCAGAAGGCCGTGTAAGTGAGCCAGGATTTGTAGATTGGGAAATGTTCAATGACTTTATTGCCGCACAACCAAATAAAACGGTTAATGCACAAATTGAAGGTCGTATCGTAAACATCGCTCCACAGGTAGTTCCAGCTGCATCTTTCAGCGGTACTGCCGAAAATCCAAAGGTATATAACGGTAACGTGATTGTTGATGTAACAGGCGTTGACAAATTAGAAAACGCCATTGTAAAAGGCAACCTTACAATAAAAGGCGGCATGGTTGAGCTTAATAACGTAACGGTTGAAGGCGAAACCTTTTTTGAAGATTAAATAAAAAATGAATAAATTCTCCTAGCTTCCTAGTTAGGAGAATTTATCACCTAATTGAAAAAATCGAAACATATGCTACCAGGAGGTGCAGTTTTGACTAAAAATCGTAAAAAGCAATTAAACATGTTACTTGTAGCGATTATGGTAATCAGTATGATCTTACCCAATTTCTACATCAAGCCTGTAATCGCTGCGACAACTGCTTCTGATCTATTTATCTCTGAATATATCGAAGGCTCAAGCTTTAACAAAGCGATTGAAGTTTATAACGGAACAGGGGCAGACGTAAAGCTAAGTGAATACACACTTGAGCATTACGCTAATGGTGCTGCTACAACAACACTTAAATTAGCTCTATCAACTGATCCATCCGCAACTCTAGCGACCGGAAAAACTTTTGTCATTTCACGCAGCGATGCTGATGCGGCAATCGTCGCTAAAACAGACTTACTTGATACAGCCAAGACCGTTATTAACTTTAACGGTGATGACGCGATTGTTTTAAAACATAACGGCAACATCATCGATGTCATCGGAAAAGTTGGCGAACGAATCAATTGGGGATCGACTGTTAAAACAATCGACCAGACGTTAGTCCGCAAAAGCTCCATTACACAAGGCGACAAAAACCCAGATGACGCTTTTGACCCAGCTATTGAATGGGAGAACATGGGTAAAGACGTATTTACCTATCTTGGTTCTCATACAATGGATGGCGGTTCTACACCTGTAGAAACAAAGGTTGCGAATGTAACCGTAACTCCGGCCGCAGGTGCTGTGGCAGCTGGAACCACAGTAACGCTTGCAACAGCAACCGCTGATGCGAAAATTTATTACACTACAGATGGCTCAGAGCCAACTGCAGCAAGCACAGAATACAAAGCTCCAATCAAAATTGATGCGGACACAACCATTAAAGCACTTGCCGTCAAGGATGGCTTAGATAACAGTGATGTCGCAACATTTGCTTACACGATTTTACAAGCACAAACTATTGCTGAAGTCAGAGCGATGGAATTACAATCAAATGTGCAAACAAGCGGTGTGGTTACAGCTGTTTTAGGAAGAGCAATTTATTTCCAAGATGCAACAGCTGGAATTGTTGCCTACACACCAACTGATAGTACAACCATTAATCCAGGCGATAAAATTACGGTCTCAGGTAAGTTAACGGAGTATTCAACATTACTTGAAATCGAAGCCAATCATGAAAACATTGTCAAAACTGGCACAGAAGCCATTCCGGCTGCTGAGCTACTCAAAGCTGCTGACCTACAAGAAAGCAAAGAAGCGAAGCTGGTTAAAGTTAAAAATGTAACGGTAGGAGCATTCTCCGGCGGTAACTATACAGCAACCGACGCTGATGGGACAAGCTTCCAAATTCGCCCGCCAAGTTCAACAATGTTGACCACTGGAACAACTTATGAAGAAGTTACTGGAGTACTTAGTGCATTCAACGGAGTGTACCAATTAATTCCACGTAATGAAGCCGACATTATCCAAGATTCAAGCATTGTTCAACCAGTGATGGCAACACCAGGCGCTGGAATGGTGAAATCAGGTACTGAAGTAACATTAGCAACGGGTACTGAAGGTGCTACCATTCACTACACAGTAGATGGCAGTGATCCAACTACCGCAAGCCCGGCGTTTACACAGCCAATCGTGATTACGAAAGCAACAACGATTAAAGCTATTGCTGTGAAAGCAGGCATGACAAATAGTGCTGTCGCAACATTTGAATATCTCCTTCAAGATGGCGCAATTCACATCTATGATATACAAGGGAAAACACACAACTCGATTCTTGCCGGTAAAACGGTAACAGATGTCGAAGGTGTTGTTACCTATATTGATGGAACAAGCCGCTTCTTCATCCAGGATCTTGTGGGTGACGGGGATCCTAACACTTCTGATGGAATTCTAGTCTTTAAATCTTCTCACGGAGTATCCATTGGGGACCGCGTAAAGGTAACTGGTAAAGTAACAGAATTCTATGGCGAAGGTTATGCGGAAAAAACTTCAACCGATTTAACAATTACAGAAATTGAAGCTACTACAATTACGAAAAATGGCACAGCGCCACTTCCGGCACCAATCAAGCTTGGCGTTGACCGAATTGCGCCACCGGAAATTATTGATAATGACCAATTTGGAACATTTGATCCAAACGAAGATGCGATTGATTTCTGGGAAAGTCTTGAAGGTATGTATGTACAAGTCGATGACGCTAAGGTCATTGCCCTGCAAAAAGATGGACTCGTTTGGGTGGTACCAAAAGATTACCAAACAAACGTCGATCCCGGCGGATTACGTATTACTGCAACGGACACGAATCCGGATCGTATTGGCGTCGATGTTAGAAATGGCTCAACAGCCAATAAATCTTACCGTGCTAAAATGGGTGACTATTTTACAGGTGCGATTAAGGGTGTTGTGAACTACGGTTACAGCAACTTTAAAGTAATGACTCAAGAACCAACGCTACCGAAATTAACAGAAACACCAATCGTCCGCGCTGCAACAAAAATTACACCGGCAGCAGACAAATTAACAATTGGTACGTATAACGTTGAGAACTTCTCAACTGTTACTCCAGATGATAAAGTAACAAAAATTGGCGATGCAATTGTCAATAAAATGAAGAGTCCTGACATTATTGGATTAAACGAAGTGCAGGATAACAACGGAGAAACAGATAATGGCACGGTAGATGGAACACAAAGTGCGCAAAAAATTATTGATAAAGTTAAGGCACTTGGCGGACCGACTTATGCTTACACAGAAATCGCACCGGCCAACAACCAAGATGGCGGAGCACCAGGCGGAAACATTCGTGTGGCCTTCCTGTATAACAAAGATCGTGTTTCGTTAACAGCAGGAGCACCAAAAGGGACAGCTACACAGGCTGTTGGTTTTGACAATGGCAAGCTGACATTAAACCCGGGGCGGATTGATCCAACAAATTCTGCGTTTAATTCAAGCCGTAAGCCGCTGGCAGCTCAATTTGAGTTCCAAGGACAAAGTATCATCGTAGTAGCTAATCATTTTAACTCTAAAGGCGGAGATCAACCGTTAATGGGGAAAAATCAGCCGCCAGTATTAAGCAGTGAAATTCAGCGTCATAAAATTGCAGCGATTGTGAATAACTTCGTGAAAAATGTGAAGGCAAAGGATGCAAACGCAAATGTTGTCTTACTAGGGGACTTCAATGACTTCGAATTCACGAAAACGTTAGAAATCGCTAAAGGGAACGAATTAACCAACATGATTGATAAGGTTCCTGCAAATGAGCGTTACAACTACTCTTACCAAGGTAACGCCCAAGTACTTGACCAAGTATTAGTTACGAACAATATGGCCGCAGATACAACTGTTGATATTTTACACATCAACTCTGGTTTCATGGATGTGCATGGCCGTGCAAGTGACCATGACCCGGTTCTGATCCAAACAAAATTAAAAGCAGCAGGAGAAATCTTGCCGCCTGTTACACCACCGGCAGGAACAAAGGTTTACAATCTAAAGAATTTCAAAACGAAGAAGTTAACAGTGAGCAATGAAGCTGCCGACATTACCATGGATGCTGCTTCTGTGATTACAGAAGGAATTGTGGTAAAAAGCACTTACGCTAAATTAAGTGGAGAAGGCTTGAAGAACACAGTCATCACGCTAAGCCCAACAGCACCAGGTGCGATCATCGACCTTGGCGGCAATGAGGTGAAGGAAGTCGTCATCGACAATGCGAATATCAGTCAAATCAGAGGCGTTGAAAAGGTTCAGAAGTGGACAGTGAAAGACGGGGTAGACACGTCTAACATTAAATTCACCAAGGTAAGCGGAGAAGTGATTCCTGCTCCTATAGCACCACCAAAGGTGAATCAAGCGCCAGTGGTATCGAAAGCATTATCAAATGTTTCAGTACAGGTAGGCTCACCCGTTTCGATTAATTTAAATGATCATTTTTCTGACCCAGATGGTGATGTTCTAACGTACACAGCAACTGCAGGTACCATCCAAGGTTCAACCTTAACCATTCCTACCGCAACGGAAGGAACTGTAAATGTGACGGTCACAGCAAATGATGGTAAGAAAACAGTGAGTGCCTCTTTTACTGTAACGGTAACGGCTGCATCAACTCCAGGGGACGAAGTCGAGGCTTATTACAAGGATGCAGCTGGAAAATCAGGTGCTGACCTGAAGGCGGCATTACACAATATCATTAAAACACAAACAAAATTAACTTATGCGCAAGTAACCGAAGCATTAAAGAAAACAGATGAAGACCCTAACAATCCAAATAATGTGATTCTGCTTTACACAGGCCGCTCACAAGCAAAAACAACATTTGGTTCTGGGGTAAATGACTGGAATCGTGAGCATGTTTGGGCGAAATCACATGGGAACTTTGGTACTAGTGTAGGACCGGGTACAGATATCCACCATTTACGTCCAACTGATGCATCGGTAAACAGTACACGCGGTCATTTAGATTTTGATAACGGCGGCAAATCTCAAGGTGAATGTGCGGACTGTTACTATGATGGTGATTCTTTTGAGCCGCCAAACCGTGTAAAAGGCGACGTTGCCAGAATGCTTATGTATATGGCTGTACGTTATGAAGGCGGCGGTGAGATTGATCTTGAGCTGGCTGACAAGGTTAATACGTATCCGACACCATTCCATGGCAAGCAATCTGTCCTTCTTCAATGGAGCAAAATGGATCCGCCTGATGCCTTTGAGAAGCACAGAAACGATGTCATTCAATCGATTCAAGGAAATCGCAATCCATTCATCGATCACCCTGAATGGGCAGACTCGATTTGGCCTGCTAGCTAATTCAACAAGTAAAAAAGCACCTGATTTTTGATCTGACCCAATAAAGTTAGACAAATATTTTAAGCAACTTTTAAGACTTGAGTTCGGTAATCCACAGGACTCAAGTCTTTTAATTTTGCCTTCATTCGTTTGTGATTGTAATAGTAGATATAGTCGGCTAATTCCCGTTCAAAATGCTCCATACTATCAAATTCCTGCAGATAAAGAAGTTCAGACTTTAATAAGCCAAAGAAGTTTTCCATGACGGCATTATCCAAACAGTTACCCTTTCGGGACATACTCTGCGTAATTTGGTGCTTAACTAGCGTTTTTTGATATTGTTTCATTTGATAATGCCAGCCTTGATCTGAATGTAGCGTCACTTGGTCTCCAGGCTGAAGACGCTCAATCGCTTGGTCCAACATATCTCCCACCAATTTATAAACAGGACGTTTCATGACGCTGTAAGCAATGATTTCGCCATTACACAAATCCAATACCGGAGAGAGGTAACGTTTCTCACCGAATAGGTGAAATTCTGTAACGTCAGTTACCCATTTTTGATTCATTTTCTCGGCAGAGAAATCACGATTTAAAATGTTTGGAGCGATTTTGCCCACATTTCCTTTATAAGAACGGTATTTCTTCATGCGTACCAAGCATTTTAAACCCATTTCATTCATTAACCGATTGATGGTTTTAGGATCGTGTTGGAACCCTCTTTTTTCTAGCTCTTTCGTGATCCGACGATATCCATAACGCCCTCTATGTTCATGATAAATCTCGTTGATAGCTTCTTTTACTTTCTCATATTTATCAGTTTGATTTAACCGTTTTTCCCAATAATAATACGTGCTGCGTGGAATGTCTGCGACTTCAACTAGATCCACAACCTCATACTGTTCCTTTAGTTCAAAAATTACTTGCGCTTTGATTTTGTTTGTAATTTTTCCTGCATTCGAACTAAAGCATTCAACTTTTTTAAGTATGCGTTCTCCATTCGTAAACGTTCGTTTTCTGCCTGTAAGGCTTCTAATGATCCTTCTACTGGTTGAGGAGATTTCTTTGTCTCTTTATTCATGGATGGACGCCCCTTTTTCTTCATTTTAAGGGCATCTAATCCGTCCGTTTCAAGTTTCAGCTTCCAATCTAAAATAGTACTAGGCGCTGGTATATTGAAAATGGCAGCTGTTTCATACAGAGACGTCCCTTGTTCGTTCATATAATTAAGTACGTCTAGTTTAAACTGAACTGTATAGCTTGTATAGCTTTTAGTAAGCCCTTCCTCACCATGGTATTGATACTGGAGGACCCACTTTTTTATTGTATTATGAGCTGTACCATAGATTTCACTAAGAAACCTATACCCTCCCTCATTATTTAAATATCTTTTTACAGCTTCTAACTTCTTTTCCACTGTAAATTTAGCCATAAAAAACACCCCGTAAATGTTAGTAGTCGTGTCTAACATTTACGGGGCA
>NZ_JBMPZU010000071.1:0-15297 GCF_049463095.1 Neobacillus sp. 19
AATTATCCAATGACCAAATTAGAATTGGATGAGACAGCGAGAAGGTATAAATGGGGAAAATATGGGATTGGTAAATATATTTATCAAAAAGAGGAAGAAGAGGATATAAAAAGTCATTTATACTCCTACATGGAAAAGTTTTTCCCAAATGCTAAACTGGAATACTTCACCTGAAATGAGATTAAAGTCAAACACACGATCTTTCATTCGAAAATTGTGTGTTTTTATTTGTCCATTTAGGATCAAAACAGCCGGTCAAATCGCTAAAAATGTCTTTAATAAGCCGTCTTAAGGACAAAACACCCGGACAAATCGCTAAAAATGTCTAAGGAGACATCTAAAAGACAAGATTTCCTCCATAATCAAAAAAGTGTACACAGTACGTTAGTGCTTACCCTTTTTCGTGTCTGTCCTTTACCGTTGAATTGTAAATTCTGTGTAAATTTAATGTAAATTCTCTTCATGAAAGGTTTACAGTTTGTTCACAATCGAATAATTTGGGAGTATACAAGTTTGTCGAAATGAAGGAGCTGAATTTTTTGGAGTTTAACATTCAAGAAATGATCTTCACCTTTATTGGTGGGTTAGGAATTTTTCTATTTGGAATTAAATATATGGGGGACGGCCTTCAGAAATCGGCGGGCGACCGTTTAAGAGATATTCTTGACCGATTTACATCTAACCCGCTAAAGGGTGTGCTGGCGGGGATTATTGTTACCGCCATGATTCAGTCCAGCTCAGGAACAACTGCGTTGACAGTCGGACTCGTTAGTGCCGGTTTTATGACACTAAGACAAGCCATCGGTGTCATTATGGGTGCGAACATTGGAACCACCGTAACAGCCTTTATCATCGGAATTGAAATCGATGAATATGCCTTGCCAATAATTGCTGCAGGGGCTGTCGCACTATTTTTCTTTAAAAATCAGAAAATCCAATCTATCGGTCAAATCATCTTTGGTTTTGGTTCATTATTTTATGGCTTGGACTTAATGAGCACTGGGATGAAGCCATTACGATCGCTGGAAGCCTTTCAGACATTAACGGTCAGCATGAGTGACAATCCCTTTCTCGGGGTCATTGTCGGGACAATTTTCACTGTTGTGGTTCAAAGCTCCAGCGCGACGATTGGTATTTTACAAGAATTATATGGCCAAGGAGCAATCAACTTAAACGCTGCGTTACCGGTGTTATTCGGTGATAATATTGGTACCACGATTACAGCCATTTTAGCGAGTATTGGTACTTCGATTGCCGCTAGACGCGCAGCACTTGTCCATGTCATGTTTAACGTTATTGGCACCGTCATATTTTTGATTTTCCTAGTGCCATATACAAAGCTGATTGGCTTCATGCAAACATCTCTTAGTCTTAACCCAGAAATGACGATTGCTTTTTCACATGGGATGTTTAACGTCACCAATACGATTATTCAATTCCCGTTTATTGCCGTATTGGCCTGGATTGTGACCAAACTGGTAAAGGGAGAAGACACCTTTATTAACGTCAAACCACAGCATTTAAATCCGATTTTTATTGAACAGTCTCCTTCGCTTGCCTTAAGCCAAGCGAAAGAAGAAGTGGTCCGGATGGCGGAGTTTTCTCTTAAGGGGCTACAGGAAGCAAGTTCATATTTACAGACAAAGCAAAGGAAGCATGCGGATATTGCCGTAAAACTAGAAGAAGCGATTGATAATTTAGATATACAAATTACAAATTATTTGGTAGATCTCTCAGCAAAGCCACTTTCTGGTATGGATTCGCATAAACATTCGATGTTATTAGATTCTGTTCGCGATATCGAGCGCATTGGGGACCATGTGGAAAATATAATTGAAGTGGTGGATTACCAAATGGCCAATCGCGTTAAGCTATCAATGGAAGCTAAAGTTGAATTAAAAGCAATGATTTCATTAACTGTTGCCACTTTAACGGATGTGATAGGCGCCCTAAAAGATTCCGATGCCGACTTAGCCCGTCATGTCCTTTCAAAAGAAGTTCAAATTGACTCTATGGAACGGCAGCTTCGGAAAAAGCATATTATGCGATTGAATGAACGGATTTGCAGTCCTGATGGCGGGACCGCATTCGCAGATCTCGTGACCAATCTCGAACGAATCGGCGATCATTCCGCGAATATTGCTGAGGCCGTCCTGGAGGAAGTAGGTATAATGTCGAATCGTTCAACCGTTAAAGTGAAGCCTTTGAATCTCGGAAATCCGTTGCAAAATGAACTATAAAGGAAAAAACTCCCCAATACTCGGTAATTGGGGAGTTTTTTTAATCATATAGAGAACCTCGACTTTTTTAAAGGATGATTTTTCACATATATTTATAAGTCCAACATACATTTAATGTAGAGCAGTCAATTCAAAGGGATAACAGATAGTACAAGCCAATCGTTCATAAAAGAAATTGCTTGGCTGATTTCTGAAAGGAGAAAACTGCAGATGGAACTCCTCCATGAAATAATAAATACGTATAGTACATTTCTTTCATTAGAAACCTTTGAGAATGTCGTTTCGGACCCGGCCAACTGGGGAATAATTGGAACCCTAATAATTCTCGAAGGATTATTATCCGCTGATAATGCCCTTGTTCTGGCGGTGATGGTCAAGCATTTGCCGACTGAACAACGGAAAAAAGCCCTATTCTATGGAATTTTTGGTGCCTATTTTTTCCGCATTGTGGCTATTGGATTAGGAGTTTCATTAATCAATATACCTTGGATCAAAATTGTTTGCGGACACTATCTTCTATTTATTGTTTTCCAAAACTTTATTAAAAATAATCAAGAAGATGATGACGTTCAAAATAAGAAAATGGGATTCTGGCGCACTGTTTTGACTGTTGAACTCATGGACATTGCTTTCAGTTTTGATAGTGTCATCGCCGCATTTGGTGTTTCCAATCAAGTATGGGTATTATTCTTGGGGGGCGTGTTAGGAATCTTAATGATGCGCGGTGTCGCCCAATTATTCCTGGCACTGATTGAAAAAGTACCTGAATTTGAAACCACCGCATTTATTCTAATCGGTGTAATTGGCGTAAAAATGATCATCGCTGCATTCAGCATCCATATAGATGAAGTAGTGTTCTTTAGTCTTTTAATTGCTGTATTTTTGGGAACCTTCATCATCCATATGTTCAGGAAAAATTCAGGGGATGAAAAAACATTTTAATCGTTTTTTGGGGATGAAATCAATTAGATTTCATCCTTTTGATTTTATAAAATACCGATAAATATAGTAGAATGAAAACAAAGCATAGTAGGAAACTTTCTGGTTTTGGAGCTTAGGAATGAGGTGTGAGCCGTTTTGAAAAAACTATTTTTTCTTTTCATATGTTTGTGTGCATTTATGTTTCTTTCAGAAAAAAATATGCTTCCTTCTATTGAACAAATAAAAAGCCTAGTAAACTTGAATAGTTATCAACAATCTAACCAGGAGAATCAAGAGATTGAAACCAGGGAAGCAATTGTGAATCAGAAAGACCCAGCTGAAGCGGGACAAGTATCATCTAAAGGTACCTATCCCCCGACTGAAATCCAAACCTACCAGGTAACAGTAGAAAACGGAAAGCTTGTTGTAACGGGAAAACCTACGGAATATGGGAAATATAATGATTCAAATGGTGTCATTTTGTATATTCAAGAAGTGCGGGCACATAAGAATACGACTCTAAAGGTTCCTTTTACCGAGGGGAAGATTAATTATTCCTATCCATTAACCTATACTGTGGGAGATGTGATTCTTAATCTTGATGAATATTACAATGGCAAGGAAAATGATCCCAATAAGGTACTGGGATATGCCCAATATACCTTGAAAGATGGTGATCCTTATTTGGCGCCAAGTTATATGGTGCAGAGCAATGATCCTGCTATAGTGGCCCTTGCCGAAAATATAACAAATGGAAAGCAGTCTGACGTAGATAAATCTCGGGCAATTTTTCAGTGGGTCGCACAAAACATTGCCTATAACGCACCGCTTGTGAATGCAGCCAATCCACCAATCTATTCTGCAGTCCAAACCTTTCAATCTCGTACGGTTCTTTGCACCGGTTATGCACACTTAAGTGCTGCCTTGCATCGAGCTGTCGGAATTGAAGCGAAAATTGCATACGGAGAAAACCATGCTTGGAATGAAATTTTGTTGAATGGTGCATGGCAGTCTGAAGATCCGACCTATGGCTCCGGATATATTAATGCTAATACCAATAAATTCGTACGAAGCTATCAACCGGCATATTTTTCGAAAACAGATAAAAACAAGGAAGGCGAGTATCCGTGGTAAAGAGAGAAATTACACGTTTGGCTAATGAAAACGATTATAATAACGCTCAAATCTAGCTTTCAGTATTGATTTCACTTTTTTGAAAATTAATAGAATATACAGGAGAGTAATATCATGAAAATAGTCATTGCTCCGGATTCTTTTAAGGAGAGTTTGTCTGCGCTGGAGGTTGCTGAGGCGATCGAAAAAGGCTTCAAACGCCATTTCTCTGATGCGCAGTTCATAAAGGTTCCTATGGCCGATGGCGGTGAAGGAACGGTTCAGTCTCTCGTTGATGCAACTGGCGGTGAAATCATTCGAAAAACGGTAACTGGCCCGCTAGGTGAATCAGTAGAAGCCTTTTTTGGGCTTCTTGGTCACAAAACGACTGCTGTTATTGAGATGGCGGCAGCTTCAGGTCTGCATCTTGTTCCTGTTGAAAAACGCAACCCGTTGATTACCACAACTAGAGGGACAGGAGAATTGATCAAGGCTGCCCTTGATTTAGGCGTGGATCATATCATCATTGGCATCGGAGGCAGTGCGACGAATGACGGAGGTGCAGGAATGGCCAAAGCCCTTGGCGTTCGCTTTCTCGATATAGAAGGTCATGAAATTGGTGAAGGAGGCGGGGCTCTTGGGTCTATAGCTTCTATCGAACTAGCTGACTTGGATTCCCGCCTCCAGAATGTGAAAATCGAAGTGGCCTGTGATGTCGACAATCCTTTAATTGGAGAAAGGGGAGCCGCCGCTATTTTTGGACCGCAAAAAGGTGCAACACCAGAAATGGTCGCTCAATTGGATCGCAATCTTGGCCAATATGCCGCGATTATTGATCGTGATCTCGGTAAAAAGATTATAGATGTTTCGGGTGCCGGTGCAGCCGGCGGGCTTGGTGGCGGCCTGCTTGCTTTCTTATCGGCAGAGCTCAAGCGCGGTGTTGAGATTGTCATTGATGCCACCGGGCTTACTGAATTGGTTCGGGATGCCGATTTGGTTATTACCGGTGAAGGAAAGATCGACGGACAGACAATTTTTGGCAAGACACCAATTGGTGTAGCGAAAACGGCTAAAAAGTTCGCCGTGCCTGTTGTTGCAATAGCAGGGAACGTTGCAGATGACGCCAGTATTGTCCATGACTATGGAATTGATGCGGTTTTTAGTATTGTTCCGGGTGTTGTGATGGTAGAGGATGCCTTTAGGCATGCAGCGGAATATGTCGAAAGGACCTCTGGCAATATTGCTGCGGTTTGGAAGCTTAAAAGATAAAAAAGTAAACCTGACCCATAGGTAAAATCTATTTAGTGTTAGTGAGGAACATGTATGGAAATGCTTGGCTATTTAATTGAAACTCTATTTTTGCTGGTACTTTTTGTCGGAATTGGACTGATATTTGGTATAATTGGCTGGAAAAAGAAACATTACGCTAAAATGTATGGTGGATTCGGTCATTTTTTCGGTGTTATTATCAGCTGGATATTGAGTGTCCTTGTAAGTTTGGATGATCCTAGTAAGGGAATTGCCATTATGGTTCTCTATCCGCTATTTTCTATCGGAGGCTGGTTAATAGGTTTGTACTTTGGGAAAGAAAAGGATAAGCGCAACAGGGATAAATAGTAAGGGGGAAATAAAATTGCATACTGAAGGATTTATCGATGTTACCGGTGGAAGGGTTTCCTATCAAAAGTTTGATGAAAATGGCGGAGGTACGCCGGTTATTGTTTTACACGGCGGGCCGGGGTCTTCGTGTTATTCTCTGCTTGGTTTAAAGGCGCTTGCAAAGGATCGGCCAGTGATTTTATATGATCAATTAGGATGCGGAAAGTCCGATCGGCCAACGGACACGACGTTATGGCGCCTCGATCGTTTTGTAGAAGAATTAGTGCAAATTAGACAGGCACTTAACCTTGATGAAGTACATATTCTCGGTCACTCCTGGGGAACTACGCTCGCAGCCGCTTATTGCTTAACGAAGCCTCGTGGTGTGAAGAGTGTGATTTTTTCAAGTCCATGCCTCAGCGCTCCATTATGGGAACAGGACCAAAAACGAAATCTAAAGAAATTGCCACTTGATGTGCAGGAAACCATCAAACGGTGTGAAGAAAATGGCACGACCGATTCAGAAGAATTTGCAGCAGCCATAGAGGTATTTGGAAAGCATTTTGTCAATCGGCTTGAGAAGCAGCCGGAATGGCTGGAACCAAAACCACCAGGATATCGGAACGCTGACATTTACAATATTATGTGGGGACCGTCTGAATTTACAGTGCTCGGCAATTTGAAAAATTTTGATTGCACCACACAATTAAAAGACATTACCTGCCCAACTCTATATACGTGCGGACGTTTTGACGAAGCAACACCGGAAACAACGGAGTATTATAGCAGCCTGACGCCGCAGTCGAAATTCCATGTTTTTGAAAAAAGCGCGCACATGCCATACATTGAAGAGCCGGATGAGTATATGATGGCAATTGGAAATTTTCTTAAATCAATTTAATACCTTTTTAGTCCTAAAAGATTAAAGGAGTGCAGCTGAATTCTATCAAGCAGCACTCCTTTTTTTAGATAAAAATGGGAAAATAAAACTATTCCTCCACCAATTGTGAATAATTGGCTAATTATTCACACCAATTACACTAGGAGTAAAGGATTATTTTTGGAAGATATAGGAGTCTAACCCTATAAAAAAAGTAAAAAAATAGTTATAAAGATATATTTTTAAAATAAAACAAGCGCTGTCTACATGTATATGGGCTAATTTTCCATTTTTCCCAACAGCAACCAAACTATCATTTTCTGAATACTCAATTTCGCTTGTCAATGTTCGACACAAATCCAAGCTGTAAACAGCTATTTTTAAAGTAGCACCTAGTTTTTGACATATAGTGTGCGAGGAAAGGAGGGTAGTAGTTTTATTGGAAAGGAAAATACTTAGGGGGTAAGAGGATGAAGAAAAAGAAAAAACGATTGTTATCTACTCTATTAACCGCCGTCTTAGTTGTACCATTGCTCCTGCAGCCGCAAATGAGCGTAAATGCTGCGACGAAAGGAGTGAGTACTTCAGCGAAAGATCAGCTGCCAGCACCTAAGCAAAAAGTAACGAAATCGCTCTACAAACAGTTTGATGATCAGGATAAAGTCACATTCCTCATCAAAATGAAAGAACAAGTGGATTCGGCAAAAGTTGCCAAGAATGCGGAAGATAAAGCAAAGGTTCAGAAGGCTACACCAGCGAAAACAAAATCATTAAAGCGAAACACAATTGTATCCGAATTAAAAGCGACTGCACAAGAAACACAATCAGACGTGTTAGCATTTTTACAGGAACAAGAAAAAGCCGGTAAGGCAAAAGATGTTCATTCCTACTACATCGTGAATGCAATTGCTGTTACAGCTACCGAAGAGGTAATGGAAAAAGCAGCAGCATTCGCAGAGGTTGAAAAAATCCTTCCGAACGAAACAAGACAATTGTTTGTCCCGGAAAAATCTGCGGCAACAGCTGTTCAAGAACCAGCAGCCGAAACGACAGCGATTGAATGGAATATTGATCGTGTCGGAGCACCGGCAGTTTGGGAGATGGGGATTGATGGCAGCGGCGTTGTCATCGGTTCAATCGATACAGGTGTTCAATGGGATCATCCAGCATTAAAGGAAAAATACCGCGGTTATAATCAGGCTACAGGTCAAACGGATCATACGTATAGTTGGCTGGACGCCGTTCGCGGGCAAGCAACGCCATATGATGACCATGGACATGGTACACATACAACAGGGACAATGGTCGGTTCAGAGCCAAATGGTTCGAATGTAATCGGAGTCGCTCCAGGTGCAAAGTGGATTGCAGTAAAAGCGTTCACAGCCGCAGGGGGCACAGACGCAGATTTATTAGAAGCGGGTGAATGGATGATTGCCCCAGGTGGAAACCCTGACAAGGCACCAGATGTCATCAATAATTCATGGGGCGGAGGTCCTGGACTTGATGAATGGTATCGACCGATGGTTAGTGCATGGAGAGCAGCAGAAATCTTCCCGGAATTCTCTGCAGGAAATACAACGTTAAGTAACCCTGGCGGTCCCGGGTCCGTTGCCAATCCGGCTAACTATCCAGAGTCATTCGCTACAGGGGCAACTGATGTCAATAACAAACTAGGAAGTTTTTCTTTACTTGGACCTTCTCCATATGCAGAAATTAAACCTGAGATTGCAGCGCCTGGTGTCAATATTCGTTCAGCAGTTCCTGGCAGCAGTTATGAAGGCGGATGGAATGGAACGTCAATGGCTGGCCCGCATGTTTCAGCAGCGATTGCTTTAATTAAGCAGGCTAATTCAAACTTAACCGTCGATCAATTAGAACAAATTTTACAAACAACTGCTATTCCGTTAACAGACAATACGTACCCGAACTCACCGAACAACGGATATGGTTCAGGTTTATTGAATGTCTTTGATGCTGTTTCTTCCGTTGTTTCTGGCTTAGGAAAATTGAAGGGCCAGGTAACGAAAGATGGAGACGACAGTGAAGCACCGGTGTTAACGCATTCCCAACCTGCCACGGTTTTTGCAGGAATGCCGCTAACCTTAGAAGCTTCAGCTGCCGACAATATTAGTGTAACAGATGTATCGCTTCAATATCAAAAACAAGATGGATCATGGGCAACCGTTGCCGCACAGCGCACAAGCGGTGATTATAAAAATGGCACGTACAGTGTGACAATTCCTGGGCAAGAGATTTCCGGTACAACCTTTGCCTATAAGTGGAAAGCTCTTGATTTCGGCGGCAATGAATCGGTGAGTGAACATTCGATCACGGTTCTTCCTGGCATTACAGTAGGCTACGCTGCGGATTTCGAAAGCAATCCTGATGGCTGGACTTCTTATGGAGCCAATGATTCCTGGCAATGGGGTGTCCCAACGACAGGACCAGGGTCCGCTTTTTCCGGAGAGAAAGTATATGCGACAAATTTAACTGGGCCTTATGCGAGCAAAGCAAACGCTTCATTACAAATGCCACCAATTGATTTGCCGGAAGGAAACAGCTATCTCCAATTTAAACAATGGTATGAGCTTGAAAGAAACTATGATTTCGGGCATGTATTTGTTTCAACAGATGGTGTGAACTGGGTGCAAAAGCTTCGCGTCAATAACCTGTCAAATGGCTGGATTGACGGTGAAGTCGATTTAAGTGAATATGCAGGACAAAGAATCTATGTCGCTTTCAACATCACTACAGATGGCAGTGTAACGAAGCAAGGCTGGTATTTAGATGATGTCCGCCTGACGAATGCACCACTTGCCGCACCACAGAAAGCAGAATGGGGTGATTCCTCTGACAAAGAAGAGTCTGCTTCGGATTCTGTCAAAAAAGAAAAGATTAATCCGGATCAGATTGCCATCACGATGCCAGAGGTGAAAAAGGAGGCCGCCAAAGAAAAGGCTGCGCCAATGCTTTTACCAATGCAGGCACAAGTATCGGTTATTGAATCCGGACGTTCGGTCAACACCAATCCGGCAAATGGCAGCTTTGAGATGACCCATGCGTCAGGGACGTTTACTGTGATTGCAGAAGCGTATGGCTATCAATCGCAAACCAAATCAGTAACAATCGAACAAGACGGAGAAGCAGCTGCAAACTTTACCCTTCAGGAATTAGCAAAGGGGACGGTTTCCGGGACGATTACGAATCAAGCATCAGGACAGCCAGTTGCAGGGGCAACTGTATATATAATCGAAGATGCGGCCGTACAACCTGTCCAAACGGATGCAAACGGACATTTTTCAATTACGGCTTATGAAGGGGATTATACGCTTAAAGTTATTGCCCCGCATTATTACAGTCAAGAAGTGGCCATTAAATTAAAAGGGAATATGGAGCAGAATTTTGATATCAAGCCTTTCATCGGTTTCCCAAGTGAAATCGGTTATGACGATGGCACAGCTGAAAATGCACGGGCCTTTTACGATGCCGGAAATGGCTGGGCGGTCAAAATGTCATTAGCAAAAGGCCACAAAAAAGCATTAGTGACGGGCGGATTGTTCCGTTTCTGGACATCGGAGTGGCCAGTTCCAGGCGGCACTGCCTTCAAAGTAGCCGTATATGACGCAACAGGCGTTGATGGTGCACCTGGTAAAAAACTTGCCGGCCCAATTGATGCGACAGCCCTTCGAAATGGGCAGTGGACACAGGTAGATTTAAGCAGCCACGGGATTCTTGTGGAAGGCGATTTCTATTTGGTTTACATCCAGGCAGATGTCAATACGAAATCACCTGGTTTGGCAACAGATGAAAATGGGACAAATGCGAAGCGCAGCTGGCAGTTGGTTGGCGGTGCATGGTCACCATCTCCGGAGGACGAAGGGAACTATATGATTCGTGCTGTGGTGGATTATGAAGTAACGGCACCAACGATCACCTCTCCTATCGATGGAACATTCACGAATGTTGAAACGGTAAACGTAAAGGGTGAAGCTGCACCAACGACAAAGGTTCATATTTTTAATAAAGGCAAAGAAGTTGCAACAGTTGATACAAAGAATGATGGCACCTATGCTGTTGACGTGAAGCTGGCGAAGGGTGAAAACCAATTAACGGCAAAAGCTTCGACATCACAAGGGATGACAGATGCATCCGCACCTGTAAAGGTCATTTTCGATGCTGATGCACCGGAATTAACAATTGGAGCTCCGACTGACGGAAGTAAAATAAATAAAGAAACCGTAACAGTTAGCGGAACAGTGGCAGATGACTACTTGAATTTCGTGCTGGTCAATGGCACGACAGCGAAAGTAGAGAATGGCAAATATTCCGCAAGAATTATGCTTGATGAAGGAAAAAATGCAATTAAAGTCACGGCCAAGGATCAGGCAGGAAACACAACCGAAAAATCAGTTAACGTGGATGTGGATTATACAGCCCCATTGATTTCAAATGTGAAGCCAGATGTTGATAAAACCTTGAAGAAAGGCGAAAGCGTAAAAATTGAGTTCACAAGTGAGCCTGGCTTGAAGACATCTTTCTCTATTCATATGCCGCTGACACAAATGAATTCAACACTAGCAGCAAATGCAACAGAGCTTCCAATGATGGAAGTATCACCGGGTAATTACGTTGGCTACTATACGGCTACGAAAGACATGGTTGCTGATGGTGCCGTGATTGAAGTGAAGGCAGTTGATTCCTTTAATAACGAATCAAGGCAAACAGCTGACGGAAAACTGTATATTAATGTTAAGAACAATGGCAAAGGAAAAGGTAATGGGAAATAAAATATGAATGAAGGGGCACTGTGCTATGGCAGTGCTCTTTTTTTATTTGTGATAACGGCTATTTTTATAATTTTATGAAGGATAGTCATGGGTTTTGTCGAATTGTATAATTAAAACTATTATCCTAGTAAGCGGGGAATATGATGAACAGGTCGGGTCAAATTACACTGGTTCTAATTTCGGTCTTATTTACCACTTTCCAAAAGGTATGGGATCATCATCCATTTTTTTCAATAGACTTTTTTGTATTTACTCTGATTGCATGGGTGGTTGGCTGGCAATATGATAAAGCGCGCGATTTTGAAAAAAAGGCTCGCGCTAGTGAAGAAAGCTATAAAAAATTAATTGATTCATTGCCTGAGCCGGTTTATATTACGAGAGAACATAAAGTTCTTTATGCCAATCATGCGGCAGCCAGTCTGGTTGGAGCCGCCAATAAAGAAGAGGTAATCGGTAAAATGATTCTTGATTATATCGTTCCAGAGTATAAGGACCGTTTAATGGAACGATTTAAACAAATAAAGAAGGAACAAAGTCCTGTCAACACAATCGAGTACAAAGCGAAACGGATAGATGGCTCGACATTCTTTTTTGAGGTATCGTCCTTGTTTATCGTATATGGCGGCACAGAGGCAGTGCTTTCTATTGGGAAGGATATTACCGAACGGAAAGAACAGACCGAACGCTTGCTGCAAAAATCAGAAAAATTGGCACTGTTAGGACAAATGGCAGCAGGTATTGCTCATGAAATTCGAAATCCACTAACGTCTATAAAAGGATTCATTCAGTTATTTAAAGCGAACCAACAAAAAGAGGAATATTTTGATATTGTCTTAGCAGAACTTGATCGGATCAATACCATAGTGGGTGAATTCCTTGTACTCGCCAAACCAACTGCCGCCGTTTATGTTGAAAAAGATGTAAAGATACTATTCCAGGATGTTGTAACCTTAATCGGCACTCAATCTATTTTAAATAATGTTGAAATCCTTGTTGACTTCGCCCCTGACTTGCCCATGATTAGCTGTGAAGAAAATCAGTTGAAGCAAGTTTTTCTAAACCTGCTCAAAAATGCAATTGAAGCCATGCCTCATGGCGGTACTATTTATGTTCAGGTGGAGGAAAAGGAGGCAGGGAATATTTCGATAAAAATTATTGATGAGGGAGTTGGTATACCAAAGGAACGCCTCTCGACACTTGGCGAGCCTTTTTACACCACGAAGGAAAAAGGAACTGGTCTCGGCCTAATGACCTGCTTTAAAATAATCGAAAGTCATTCTGGTGTATTAACGATTCATAGTAAAGTCAACGATGGAACGACAATAGAAATTATTTTACCTACGATGAAACAGCCATTATTAAAAAAGGAACTTAGTTATATGTAAAAGTGTTAATTGGAAAAAATATTCCATTGTTCTCTGCTCAAACTTTAATATATTATAATCCTAGCAATTGAAACAATTAATAGTTTCGGAGGGATCAATTATATTGAAAAAAATCATGCTTGTTGCCGTGGTTTTTACATTGTTATTTTCTCTAATTCCTTTAAAATATGGTCATGCGCAGCAATCTGAGCCGATTGTTAATGTTAAGCTTGTCAATTATTTAGGCAATAAAACGCAACTTTCATTAAAGCCGACTGGTGATTATATTATTAATGGATCCGATCTTTCCTTAAGCTCTCAGAATACTTATCTATTAAAAACGGAAAATGGAAGATTATCATTGTATAAAGATAATCTTTTATTGAATTCATTTGATACTTTTTCTGTAACACCTGTACAAGCTGAAGGTCAGCTGTTCATTAATGACCGGGGATATTTAGGCAGTTTTAAATTTGTTGTGGAAAACAATCAATTTGTACGTCCCATCAATTCAGTCAAAATGGAGAATTATTTAAAAGGGGTTGTTCCCATTGAAATGTATCCTTCCTGGGAAATTGAAGCATTAAAAACACAAGCTGTTGCCGCTCGAACGTATGCGATGGGTTATATAAACAGCGATGTCATTAATGATACCATTTCATACCAGGTTTATGGCGGATATGTTTGGACAACGAATACCTCCAAAGCAGTAGATGCGACACAGGGTCAGGTTGCCCAATACAACGGCCGGTTAATTGACGCCGTTTATTCTGCTAGCAACGGCGGTATGACAGAAAGTAATGCAAATGCATGGGGGAATACAGCCGTCCCTTATTTAACCATCAAACCAGACTCGTACGATCCCAAAAAGGTTTGGAACTTTTCCCTTCATCAAACGCAAATCGATCTAACCACAAAAGATTTGGCGAACCCTACTTCCTGGTGGACTGAAACAAACGAAGCAGATGCAACCATTACTACTAATATTAAAATGTGGTTAAACAAAAATGGTTATGCAAATAAAGATATTAAAATTGTTTCCATTCCTGAATTTTCATTATCCGGTATAGCTTCTGGCGGCCGTGTCAGCAAAGGTAACGTAACTTTGGAGTTTTTTGTAAAGGATAAAATGGTTGCAGATGGAAAATTAGCTTTGCAGCATGTTTCATTATCAAATTTAAGTGCATCCACCATCCGGAATATGATTGGTGGACGGGTTATGTTGAGTCTGTTGGTGGATAGTGTGAATACCGAAAATAATCTCATTACGGTTAAAGGCTTTGGAGATGGTCATGGTGTTGGTATGAGTCAATGGGGTGCTCAGAACATGGCAAAAGCAGGTAAATCTTACGCGGACATTCTAAAGTTTTATTATACTGGGATTTCCATTGTTAAAATATATGATGTATCTCATTCAACACCACAAACTCCAATTCAACAACAACATGGCTGGGTATACACAAATGGCAAGTGGTCCTATTTTAATTCCACTGGTTCAAAGGCAACCGGCTGGTTAAAGGATGCTAATCAGTGGTATTACTTAAACCAATATGGTGAAATGCTTACAGGCTGGCAAATGGCGGGCGGAAAATGGTACTTCCTTAAATCAAACGGGGCGATGGCAACGGGTTGGTTGAAGGATCAAAACAAATGGTACTTCTTAACCTCTTCCGGAGCGATGGCAACGGGTTGGCTGAAGGATCAAAACAAATGGTACTTCTTAACTTCATCCGGTGCGATGGCGACCGGCTGGATTTCGTCCAAGGCAAGTGGTACTATTTATCCGGCAGCGGTGCAATGGTTACGGGCTGGCAAAAAGTTGGCAGCAAATCGTACCTATTCCATTCTAGCGGGTATTGGATTCGTTAACTTTATACGATCGATTCGTTACAGACTCTGCAATTCTGTGGGGTCTGTTTCTTTTTTTGTTAAAACCCACATAAATTAAAGGGATATTTTCGCTATAATGATAATGCGGGAAAATATACATGTAAATAAAAGGAATTTTTTTCGGTGTAGGAGGATTTTATGGGGAAAAATAGATATGTATTTTGGGGGCTTGTCATTACGACCCTCATTTCTGTGCTCGATGCCAATATTATGCAGACAGCAAGTCCAACTATTGTCAAACAGCTTGGCGGAATGGAGCTTTTTGTCTTGGATTTTTGTTGTCTATATGCTCGCAAGTACTGTAACGGTTCCACTTTATGGGAAATTATCGGATATGTATGGCCGGAAAAGGCTGCTAATGATTGCAGTAAGTTATTATTTACGATAGGGTGAAGCGGCGCACGAAAAACGCGAAAGCGTTTCACGATAAAAATGCGAAAACGCCTATCTAGGTTGTTGGGTTTTGGGGCTGATATTGGTTCTTCAATGCCAGTAATGAAAAT
>NZ_JBMPZU010000072.1:0-26630 GCF_049463095.1 Neobacillus sp. 19
CTCATTTTCAATAAAATCGCGGGGCGTTATGCATCCAATAAGGGGCATTGGCTTCATTTCCAATCAAATCGCAGGGCGATATGCATCCAATAAGGGGCATTGGCTTCATTTCCAATAAAATCGCGGGGCGTTATGCATCCAATAAAGGACATTGCCTTCATCTGAATACGAAAATGAAGCAAGGCAACCAACCGGCCCCTTGCTTCACTCACTACAGATGATCCAACGTCACGCGCGCATATCGTCCATTTTCAATCACTGAAGGGCCATTTGGATGAGCAGCAATCTCCCAGCACTCGCCGGTATGTTCAGTTGGAATGTCATAGCCGAACTCTTCCTTTAAAACGGTACCGCCCCAAATTCTCCCCTTAAAAACTGGTTTTAAAAATAGCGGTTTCAGAAAACTTCCCTCTAAATTAATCCGTCTTAAATTTATATCGTAAAACTGCCGCAAGACCGGCGCCATGCTTAAAATCGCCATTACTGATTATATCCTTCAATTCCTGCATCGTAACGGTATGTAATTCAATCTGTTCACTGTTTTCTAATTTTTGCTGGGTTGGAGTTAAGCCTGCCGCAGCAAATAAAAAGATCTCCTCCGTCGTCGATCCGGCAGATGGATAAAAGCTTCCTAAATCAAGCCAATGCTCAGCCACATAGCCCGTCTCTTCCTCAAGCTCTTTTTTCGCGACCTCAAGCGGGATGCCATCGCCATCTATCATCCCGGCAGGTAATTCCCATTGCCAGCTCTTTACCGCATGACGGTATTGTTTCAAACAAACCACTTCATGATTTTCCGTGATGGGCAGGATGCAGACACCCTTTGTAATATTTAAATAGGAAAATGTCTTTTCCTCACCGTTAGGAAGAACGACCTGATCAATTGTGATCCCATATCGATCCACCTGTTTTTTACTAGAATTAGTAATCTTCCAAACCATTTTCCTCACCTCATTTTTTAAAAAAGTGTTTATGTCTCTGTCAAAGCTCTGTCTGCAAGTAATAAGGCTCCGATCATGCCGGCATCATCGCCCAGACAAACGGCACAAACAAACTTTGTTCCGCCCGCCTCAATTGCACCTAACTTTTCACCCCCCAAAATAAATAGAAACCTCTATCTGATTTTAAATCAATTTGAATGCGAATAACAATCGTGAGCTTGACCACAGTGCACCTTCTATTCATAGTTCTTCCAATTACGGTAACAATAATGGTAACCCGAAATAGATGGTGATGATGCGTGAAAAGATGGTTGAAACCAAAGAGCGAACCCGTACATAGTGAAAAACAAGACTGGACACAAACAATTGCAAAATCGAAGGACTTTAAAAAGGCCTTTTATGATCATCCAAAAACAAATGTACAGTTTTGCCTTACATTTATAACGACTTTAGTGGATGAGGAAATCGTGCAGAAGGGGATCCTTTCTCCTTTACTAGAAGGAGAGTTTCAGTCGATTGCTGATCTAAAGAAAATCGTCCCACTTGAAGATGTTCAACTCTGTGGGGATCCTTCCAAAATTGAAGATACATTATGCCAGGGCTATGTGCTGCTGTCCCTTGAAACAGAGGAAAAGCGTTTCGCTTTTATTGCGGCCAAAAAGGAAAAGACCCGTCCTGTCACATCACCAGAAGTAGAGATTTCTGTTATTGGACCAAAAGAAGCCTTTGTGGAATCCATGGAGACAAATGTAAACTTAATCAGAAAAAGATTGCCGATCAAAGAGTTAGTAGTGGAAGAGTTTACCGTTGGAAGTCTATCGAAAACAAAGATTGCCGTCCTACATATTGAAGGGATTACGAATCAGGAGAATGTCAATACCGTCAGACAGCGTTTGAAGGATGTTGAATTTGATGCCATTACGGATAGTTCTTATCTCGTACAACTGATAGCCGATAACTCGAATTCACCTTTTCCGCAGTTTTTAGATACAGAAAGGCCGGACAGAGTCGCGGCGGTTTTAGCCGAAGGAAAGGTAGCCATTTGTGTAGACGGTTCACCGAGTGTGTTGCTTACGCCGACTACTATTGTTAATTTTTTCAGTGCCTTCGAAGATTATTATTTAAATTGGATGATCGCTTCCTTTTTCAGATTACTGAGGGTGTTTGCCGTTGCTTTTTCCATCTTGGTAACCCCCCTTTATGTGGCAGTGCTTACCTATCATTATGAAATTATTCCCCATGACCTATTAGGCACATTAATTTCATCAAGGAGGATTGTTCCCTTTCCCCCTGTCCTGGAGGCTTTGTTCTTAGAATTGACGATTGAATTGTTAAGGGAGGCGGGGGCGAGGCTGCCAACAAAGGTAGGGCAGACCATTGGGATCGTGGGAGGAATCGTGATTGGGACGGCATCGGTTGAAGCCGGCCTTACAAGTAATGTTCTGCTCATTCTGATTGCCCTTGCAGCCCTTTCTTCCTTTACAACACCTATATACAAGATGGGCAATACCATCCGGATCCTTCGCTTCCCATTTTTATTTTTTGCACACTTATGGGGGCTGCTTGGGATTGTATTTTGTTTTTGTATTTTATTGACTCATTTAATTCGGCTTACTTCTCTTGACAGGCCGTTTTTAGAGCCTTTTTATCCGCCAAGGGTGTCTGATTTAAAGGATTCCCTCATCCGCTTACCATTTAGCGAACTGGCAATAAGGCCGCAATTTCTAAAAACAGAAAATCCTTACCGCTATAGTAAGAAAAGGGCAAAGAGGAAAAAGGATATTGAGGAATGAATAACGGACAAGGAATAAATTGGGAGGTGGACCGATGAGAAATGAGCAAACCATTCCTGACAGGCTGAAAATCTCCCCTTTCTTGATTTTTTACGCGATTATGGCCATGCAACTCGGACTCGGTACCTTTGACTTTCAGCGCAGAATTGCCAAACATGCCGGCTATGATGCCTGGATTTCAATCCTGTTTACCGGTTTATGTCTTCATTTGATTCTTTGGATGATGTTTAAAATTGCTGAAACCGTTAACGGAGATCTGGTAACGGCCCATACGTATGTAGCAGGGAATTTGCTCGGGAAGGTACTCAGTTTTCCGCTTATTGGCTATTTCCTTTTGCATTCTTTGGCTACTCTTCGTACATTCATTGAAATCATTCAAATTTGGATGTTTCCGGAATTAAGCATTTTCTGGTTCACCTTCTTCTTTTTAGTGCTTTGTATGTATATTGTGTTCAGCGGACTCAGAACAATCGTTGGAATCGCCTTCTTCTCCCTTGTTCTGCCGTCTTACTTACTGTTAACGTTCAGCTTCAATATACCCTTTTCTAACTTTGAAAGTTTACTGCCTATTTGGGACCATTCTGTAACAGATTTGCTAAAAGGATCTTTTCAGATGACCCTTTCCATTATCGGCTTTGAAATCGTGCTGTTTCTTTACCCGTTTATAAAGGATCCGCAAAAATCGAAAAAATGGGCTCATTTGGCTGTCCTAACGACCACACTGCTATTGACGATTTTTGCGATTATTTCGTTTGCCTATTTTTCGGAAGGACAGCTGCAAAAGGCATTGTGGCCGACATTGTCAATGTGGAAAATTGTAAAGCTATCCTTTGTCGATCGCTTTGAATTCATCGGAATTGCCAACTGGAATTTAATTATCCTTCCCAATGTTTGTATCTCGATCTGGATTGGCTCCAGGCTCATAAAAAGGATCTTTCCGATTAACCAAAAAAAAGGGATGTATATGTTCATTATCGCCCAATTAGCTGCTATTAATTTCATTCACACACGGGAACAAATTGACTTCTTAAATCGGATTGTGGCGAAAATAGGGTTTGCTTTTACGATGCTGTACATTCCTTTATTATTCATTACCGTCCAGATTGCGAAGAGGGTGAAGCAAAAATGACAAGACTGATCTTCTGTGTATTCTTACTAATTCCTCTGTCAGGATGTATTGAAAAAAAAATCATTGATGATATTAATATCGTCACTGGTGTCGGTTTCGACCAATCAGGTGGTCAAATGATTGGCACGTTTTTAACACAAAATTTCAAGCCTGATAAAAGTATTATCAATCAAACCTTTACCTCAAAAGCGACTTTAAGAAGAGATCTTTTAATAAAGGCGAATAAACAATCCCCCCAGCCTCTTGTCACCGGCGGTTTGGCCATAACAGTGATTGGGGAGGAGCTCGGAAAACGCGGCATAAAAGATATATTGGATGTATATCAAAGGGATGTGTCCATCGGAGCCAGAAACTTTTTTGCCACCGCCGAAGGGAGAGCGGAGACTATTTTACAAGGAGAATATGGAACAATCGGAAGCGGAAATCATTTGTACAATCTTCTCGATAACAATATAAAGAGTAAAGATTTACCCAAAATGAATCTCCATTTGTTATTGCGTGATTATTATCAAAAAGGAAAAGATATTTATCTTCCCAGATTAAAGAAAACCAGTGATACCCAAGTTGAAATCAGCGGGCTTAGCCTGTTTAAAGAGGATAAAGTGGTCACTGTCATTCCGATTGAAAAACTGTTTTTCTTCAAGCTGCTGGTAGACAAGTACAGTCAGGGGAATTTTTCAATCTCGAAGGAAACCGATGCGAAGGCATCCATTAGAAGCATCCGTTCCAAACATATATTTAAAATAGCAGAAAATAACCCCTCCCACTTGACCATTCAGATTAAAATCAAGGGAGCCGTCCAAGAATATACAGGAAAGAAACTGGTAACAAAGGATATAAAAAAGATTCAGGAAGAGCTAGAAAAGGAAGTGGAAAAGGAATGCTTACAGCTAGTCAAGCAATTCCAGCAACAAAACATCGACCCGATTGGATTAGGCCACTTTTATAAAAGCAGGAATCGGGGGTTTGATTATAAAAAATGGGAAGCCGATTATCAAAATCTGCAGGTGAAAATTATCTGCAACGTCGTTATTGAAGGGACAAGCATTATCAGTTAGAAACCACTGGGACGTTTCGTGGTCTTTTCCTTTAAGAAAAGCCCGCAGATCCGTCCCCCTGGCACCTGGCACCCCCCGGTCTTACTTTTCTACAGGCGGGGTGATGAGTACTTGTCCATTTTCTACAAGGACCTTTGCACCAATAACGGCATGGAGATCAAGCCAATTTCTTTCCATCCAATTGCTGTTATGGATACTTAATACAAATCCGTTATCTGGGATGGCGGAATTATTGCCGCCTCTTTTTACAACGATCCCGTCTTCCACGGTTACTTCATAGCCATATGGATTGGTTCTTGTGGTCTCCCCGTGCTCTGGTGTATATTGAATCAGTTGATCGGCTCCCCGTTTTGCATTGACGCCGTCCAATGCTCTAGACTTTACATTTTGGCCCCATATACCTTGTACAAGGAACGGTCTGAGCGCAGACTCTCCAATTTTTTGCGGGATCGCATCGATCTCTTTCAATAAAGACTTCAATTGTTCTTTGTATTGCACCGCTGCCTCTAAGTCATTTGATTTGTCCGCTAGTAAGCCTTTAACAGCCAATTGACCCGCTTCCCCGTATAGTTCAATCTTTTCTAAATACGGTTTTGTTTCATTTAGAAATTTCTCATTATCCAGTTGTTGACGCAGTCTTTCTGGTGCAGAACTCAAATTCTCAAATTCAGCTAGGAGCCTATTGGCAGCCTGCTCCATATCATTGGTCCCATAGGCTTTCCAGAACGCTTCAATCAGTGGTGTTAAGGTCAAGGAATCCTTATTATCAATCGTTGATGAATACGAATTTTCCGCAAATGTTCTCAAGGCATCTGCCGCCTTGCCGCCAAATGATTGGATACTGCGCTCCCACGAATCGGTTGGGTTATAGCCGCCCTGATTCCATGAGTAATCAGCAATTGTAAATAATGGAATCTTCGAAGCTTCTGCTTCATTCATTGGATTCGCCGTTAAGCCCTCTACACCGTGCTTCGTTAATTCCGTATCTCTTTTATCAAGCGGACCGAGGAAGATTCGATTCCGTTCGAAATCGTTCACCGGGTAATTGTCCCATAACAACAAATCATGTTTAAAAATATCCCTTACCTGCTGTGCATCTTCTGCTGTGATTTGTTTGGCAACCACATCCGGTCCCGTCCACATAACGAGCGTATCCTTATCGAGCAAATCGGCAAAGCGCTCACGGTAGGTGTTAGATTGATTTCCGGCATAATCTGTTGGAACAGTAATCAGCCGCTCTGCCCCCTGATGTGTGTCGATAAATTCTTTCGTAAAACGATTCAACAGATAGGCATGGGCTGCAGCAATCGGGTCCGCATCTTCGCCAAATTTCACTTGATCCTGTTCACAATGTAAGTTTTTATCAATATCATCCAGGAAAATAGCATAGGAGTTTACCCCTAAGCCCCACATCTTTTCCATCTTCTCCTTCAGCAATTCAAAATCCTGATCCCCTGAATAGCAAATGGATTGACCCGGTGAAAGGGAGAAAGTAAACTTCACATGGTTTTCCTGCGCCTTCTCAATTAGTTCAGTGATTCGTGCCAACTCTTTTTCCGGATAAGGTTCGCGCCAATTTTCCCGATGATAGGGATCATCCTTTGGTGCGTAAATGTATGTATTCAGCTTGTTCTCTCCATAGAATTCCAACTGATTTAAGCGATCCTCATGTGTCCAAGGCGGTCCATAAAATCCTTCGATGGAACCCCGAATCGTCATGTCAGGCCAGTCACGGATTTCCGCCTGAGGAAACCAATCCCTGCCTTCTTGTTTTTGAATCATTTGTGCAAACGTCTTTGCCGCATAGAAGGTTCCTGTCTGGTCCTTTCCCGCTAGTACAATCTGTTTTTTACCTTTGCTGCTTGAGGCAAGGACATAGCCTTCATCCTTCAATGCTTCTGGACCTTCAATACCCATATCTTCCAGCACTTTTGCGGAAGCCGCATTTTCAGAAGGGCCGCCAATCCATACAGTAACAGGTGTAGTGACCTTTTCACCCGCGTTATAACGAATAATTTGTATTACATCTGCTGCTTCCAGCGTTTGAACAACCTCACTCACTGCATGTTCATCGGTTTCTTCCCCTACAACAATTCCCACTTTCGGTGTAAGCGGAAAACCTTGTTCAGTTACTTTTAACTCCTGTGGTTTCGGGTTAATTGCTAGATTGACTTCGCTAGCTGCTGATGCCTTAGTAACCCCATTTACACTAGGGATACATAACAATAAGGCAGAAGAAACGACCAGCGCCCTTTTCAAACTTTTTAAACCAATCATCCTTTACGACTCCTTCTTTGAATTGAATTTGTTTTCAAATGGTACCTTCCTATCAAAAGGTAAGATCCGTGCTTTGGCCTCCTTTTGATCGACTTTTTTATAATTGGCTTTACTGGATTCTCTATCTTGGAAAAATAAAAAAGGCACGGAAAACTAGCGAGATTGCTCCCGCTTTGTTTTCCATGCCTAGTATCATCTAGTAACATGAAACCAATTATTTCCTCCCATACTAAACCGCTAACATTGATACGTCAATGCAATTTTGAATATTTGATCAAATAGAACTATAAACAGAATGGAACGGGGCCGCGGGTAGTTATTTAGTATCACAAGTTCCCCATGGTCATAGTGACCCCATATAAATAGGATTCCATCCCGCTATATAGACAGCGTGACAGAACCCTTTATTGTTGAAGAAGAACCATGGTTCCCTTAATATCCTTCTGGTTTATATTTCACCTCCCAGCGGTCACCATTTTTAAAAAATGTGCCTCCGGGATATTGTTGATCTAATTTGATGATCATTTCAATATCAGCATCCGTTACATCGGAAGATTTCCTTTTAGGAAAGGAATCACTAGTTTGTTTTTTCTTCTCTTCAACTGTAATTTCAATAAAACCCGTTTTAGGAATAAAAATGAAATCCTTTTTGTCTCCTGGCCGCATCGATTCCCACACTCCTTTCTCATCTCTATATAACATTTAAACAAAAGGCCAAATTTCCCTTGTGGCGAATTTAAGAACTTTTTTGCAGACTCCTCGTTTTAGCCATGAAAAACCACCTTTATAGAAATAACTCATTAATTCTTTAAAGGTCAGCTCTTTCTCCTCTATTCTTACAGGAATGTTAAAAAGTGTTCATAAATTCAACATAAAGGATAACAAATGAAGGGATAAAAAAAGAGAGGCTGGCTCTCGGTTAATATTTTCTCGTTTTATTACTTTACCTGTCTCTTCTTCTATTCCATGATTTTAAGTCCTTGCTTAAACCTAAACAAATCCATTTCTTTGAGGGGAACCTTTTAACCCTTCTGTAAATTGTGTTCCTCCCAAAACAACTGGAATTTGCCCTATACCCTACCATGTGGTTAATGATGCATATCCCTTACTATAAGTATAATAAGTTATTAAATTAGGAGTTATATCAAAATAATCAATAGTCTATTATGCCTCTACAGCCCATAATTGAGATTTCATTCTTCTTGGGCATCCAAAATTATACGCAAAGATCTTACCCATAAAATAACCTAAAGGCCCGACTCCTTCGTATGTGCTAGTCGGGCCTTTTCTCGCGTTAAAACATCCTATTGTCCTCTTAAGAAGCGTTCCTATAATCATTCCTTCGCCCTTCAATGGAGATACACAAGACCGTGGTCATGTTTAACGCAAAATTTCGATTAGTATGTAATTACCTTTTCTACGAAAATAACCCATAACAGAGAAAATTCCCTCCGGCTTGATTCCCGTGTATTCGCGACGATTTTCTTTGTTCGGAGCCGCTGGCACCGCTCACCATTTCCATTTCCATGTTTGCAACACTAAACGCCCCCAACACCGTGCTGACATACCTCAGCATGTTCGAGGATTCTTTCATTTTTACTAATGTCACGATTTTACTCCTTTATAGTCCACTTATATCACGAATATAACGGCGCGCTTTCAAAGCATATTCCAATGGATTAGCAATAGCAGAGTCCTGCTCTGCCTCGACAACAAACCATCCTTTGTACCCCGCCCGATCTAATGCCTCTAATACTGGCTTAAAGCTAATAACTCCATCTCCGGGCACCGTAAACACCCCAGCCCTTACAGCCTGTAAAAAGCTCATCTTTTCTTCACGAACCTTATTAGCCACTTCGATCCGTACATCCTTTAAGTGGACATGATGAATACGGTGGATATATTTATTTAAAACATGTAAATGATTTTCACCGGAAAAAACAAGATGTCCCGTATCGTAAAGTAGCGATACTTTATCAGGGATCGTTTCTGTCATCAGTCGTTCAATTTCTTCCGTAGTCTGAATTCCTGTCCCCATATGATGGTGATAGACAATTTTCATACCTTTTTCAGCAGCAAGGTCGCCTAGAAGATGGAGCCCTTCGACTAGTAGCTTCCACTCGTCATCCGAAAAAACAGGCTTTTTCTCAAACAGTGGTGTATCCATCCCTCCTTGAATGCTCTTGCCTTGTTCAGATACTACAATAACCTTTGCACCCATTTCATGTAAAAAATCCCGATGTTCGATAAAAGCATTGATAGTTTCCTCATATGGCTTTGAAGTCAAAAAAGCACTAAACCAAGCACTTGCGATTTCTAGGCCCCTTAAGGATAATGCTTTCTTTAACACCCCCGGGATACGAGGGTATTTATTTCCGACTTCACTTCCTGAAAATCCTGCAAGGGCCATCTCACTAATACATTGCTCAAATGTTACTTCACCGCCAAGCTCTGGCATATCATCGTTTGTCCAGCCGATTGGCGCAATGGCTAATTTCACTTGATTTCCCTCAAACATGATTACTCCCCCTATTAGTAAGCACGCGCTTTTTCTAAATTTGCTTTTTTTCTTTCATATGCAGCCTGAACGCTTTCTTTATTCGAAACCTCTGCAACCCCAAAATTTCACTAGGCATCATAGCCATATGTCATGGTTAATGGTAATACTTTAATATCAATACAGAGTCTTCCAAAGCTATCAAATCTAACGATCTATCTTGTTTAGATGTGAGCGGATTCATGTTCATCCCCTCCTATCCTATCCTGGAATAAGATTAATAGATTGCAGTGGATTGACCAATCTGCTCTAGCTTAACTGGGACCCCTGTTTCCAACGATTCTTTTGCTGCTTTTGCAATCCGTTCAGCCTGAATACCGTCAACACCGCTACAGATGATTGGTTGATTCTCAAGAATCGCAGTGACAAACTCTTTTACCTCATCTACGTATGCCTGTGCGTATCGCTCGAGGAAAAAGTACAACGGTTTTTCTTTGGACACATGTTCTGCAGTAGAAAGCTCAACCGTGTTCACCCGGTTGTTATCCGCCTGCGCGGCACCTTTGTCACCAAAGACTTCTAAGCGCTGGTCGTATCCATAAGCTGCTCGTCGGCTATTCTCAATAATTCCAAGGGCACCATTTGCAAATTTCAAGGTAATGATAGCAGTATCAATATCGCCTGCTTCACCAATGGCTGGGTCAACTAAAATGGCACCATTTGCAAATACCTCTATTACTTCACTGTCTATGATGTATCGGGCCATATCAAAATCGTGAATCGTCATATCCATGAATAGTCCGCCTGACGATTTTATGTAATTAACGTTTGGTGGCTCAGGGTCACGTGAGGTTATCCTTAAAATATGCGGATTCCCGATCTTTCCTTCCTGCACAAGCTGGCGAACTTTACGGAAGTTCGGGTCAAATCGACGGTTAAAACCAACTTGGAGCTTTACTCCGGCTTTTTCAACGGCCTCGAGTGCCTCTTTTGTTTCTTCCAAGGAAAAGCTGACAGGTTTTTCGCAAAAAATATTTTTTCCTGAAGAAGCAGCTTCCTTTATTATCGTTGCATGTGTATTTGTAGGGGAACAAATAAATACAGCATGAATTTCCTTATCATTAAGAATGTCTTCATAATTTGTGGTCAAAACTTCAATCTGTTTCTCTTTAGCCCATGATTGAAGGTGACCGACTGCAATATCTGATACACTTTTGACCCTAACCTGCGGAATACATCTTAAATTATCAACATGTATTTTCCCAATACGTCCTGCACCAATGATTCCTACATTTAATACCATTACATTTACCTCCCTTTTTTTGGATGGCAAAGCGCATAATTTTCATTCATCTAAGTTAAGCGCTTAACCTAGTGCTCAAATATAAAGCTGCCGATTTAAGTTAAGCGTGCAGCTTTATTGATTTAATTTAGTTATATTTAAATCTCTTACAGACTCCCGTTCAACCAAAGTAGGTGCAAGTAGTATTCTATGTACTGGCGAGTCAGGACTTTCAATAGAATGAAGGAGTTTTTGAATAGAATAACTAGCTAATTCTTCAATTGGCTGGGCGATGGTCGTTAAGCCAGGGTCTGATAATTCTGCATGAATCGTGTTATCGTAACCTATAATCGATAGATCTTGGGGAATAGAAACTCCCGCTTTTCTGGCTTCAATAATAAAAACAGCCGCGATTAAATCCGTTGTAGCAAATACTGCTGTCGGTTTATTTTCCAAATTAAAAATTTGCCGGGCAGCTTTCTTTGCTTCTTCAATTTTAGACTTTGCTTCAACAATAAAAACATTTTCCATATTTACGCTTTCGTCAATAAGGGACTGCTTGAATCCCTCTAAACGTAAACGGCCGCTTGCCCGTTGAGGCTCTGTAATAATAGCAAAATTCCGATGTCCTTTTTCTAATAAGTAACGTCCCGCAAGGTAGCCACCTCTGATATCATCTGTAGTTACAACGTGCGAATCTAAAGAAAGATGATCTATTGAAAATAAAACACAAGGAATATTCCGATTTTGGAGATTTCTAAATTTATTGATATTCCTGGATTCCGTTGCAATGATTATGCCATCTACTTGCTTTTTTAAAAGAAGTTCAAGATAGTCATGCTCACGTTCAATTTGATAATCCGTACTACATAAAATAATTGTATAGCCTAAATCATGCGCATTATTTTCTAGTTCACGGGCTACCTCAGCAAAGAATGGATTCGCTATATCCGGAACAAGCACGCCAACAGTATACGTTCTTTTTCCTGTCAATGCTGCTGCTACGCCGCTCGGCCGATATTCGAGTTCTTTCATGATTTGAAGAACCTTATTCTTTGTTTTTTCACTGATTCGGCCCGTATTATTTAAAACCTTGGATACGGTAGCAATTGAAACGTTTGCTTCTTTTGCTACATCATAAATTGTTGGCTTCATGACATTCTCCTCAAGTTCATGACAGTTTCACTGCTGATGGATGAAAATTTATAAAATCTCAATAATTTGGTTTGTCTCAAAAGATTTTTGGCAAGCAAGAGCTACAACTGTGTTTTGTAATCCATCATATGCGCTAATCCCTGGTTGACGTTTTTCTTTGATACAGTCGATAAACTCTTTCAGTTCACTAATATATGCTTCTCTAAAACGTTCAGGAAAGTTTTGAGAAGTAGGTCTTACAACCCCATTTTCGTTAAATACAGTAACTAGATTTTTTTCAGGAACAGATGCTACCCGTAACATTCCTTTTGTTCCGATGATTTCTGTTTCTACATGGTATCCATGGACTGCATTTCGGCCAGCCACAAGGATGGCCATTGTTTTATCTTCTAATTGCATCATCGCTGAGCCTGTTTCTAACTCATTAAGTTGATCTAATTCAGGATAGGCAGAATTTTTACCAATTGCCCAAACCCGAACGACCTCTTTATTCGTAAACCATCTGATGACGTCAATATCATGAATGGACATATCTAAAAATATACCACCACTATTGCTCGCCTTAGCAAACTTTACAAAGCTTTTCAAACCTGAGATGGGGTCTAAGCCGTAGCTGCGAATCACCATCAGATCTCCCAATTCCCCATTATCTATTAAATTCTTTGCATATAGATAGGATTCATCATAACGTCTATTAAACCCAAGTTGAAAAATTTGTTCCGGATGATCATGAATCACCTGTACCGTTCTTTTAATTTCTTCTAAATCTAGACCAATTGGCTTTTCACAAAACACGTGTAATCCCTTTTCCATTGCCTGCCGAATTTGCTCTGGATGATAGCCAGAGGGCGATACAATACATACAGCATCTAAATTGGGGCTAGCAATCAGATCTTCATAAGAATTATAAATTTCTTCAATACCTAGTTCGGTTGCGGCAAACGCTAACTCCTCATCACTGAAACTGCAAGCAGCTACAAGAACAGCTCCAGGAACATTTTGAGCTAAATTAGTCGCATGTATTTTGCCCAATCTTCCTAATCCTACAATACCCACTCGAATCTGATTCACAAAACTTGCCCCCCTTAAGTTAGAGTCTAAAAAATCGTTGGAACAAGCCACCTAATCTAAATCGTCATATCGAAACCTTATTAATAGGTTTACATCACATTGTTTATAAGATGGCCACAACATTTTTTAAATTTTTCCCCGCTCCCGCATAAGCAGGTCTCATTTCTTTTTGGAAACTTTTCCCCTCTTTTTACCGCTGTTTGGAGCCAGTTAATCCTTACCTTTTCCGATAAATGCTTCATCCGGCTGTCAGCATATCGATAGAGCTGCATATAGCTTTCACAAAAATAATCTACATCTTTCCCTTGATCACCACGACTCCTTGGGCAACCACCATGACAAAGATTTAAGTATTCACAGCTTTTACATTTATCTGGGAGCGTTGGTTTCAAGTTGAGAAATTGTTCATATAAAGAATGGTTTAATATGGCTTCTAACGAATCATTACCAATATTACCTATCTTATAATCTTCATGAATGAAAAAATCACATGGATAGGCATCACCATTTTGTTCTAATACAAGCATCTTTGGGCAAGCTTCGCGGTGAATACACAGCTCTGCTCCTTGATGAAGATACATGCTTAATAGATTGTCAAAGAATCGAACAGACCTTTGAGGATTTCCGTGGTTATACCAATAATCAAAGGCTTCGCACAAGAATTGGCCAAATTCTTCTGGAGTGATTAAATATTTTCCCTCTTTGTCAATTTCCTGTGAGCGAAAATCCATACATGGAATAAATTGAACATAACTGAATCCCTGCTTATCATAAAAAGCCATTAGTTCTTTCGCATTACCGACATTTCCCTCGTGAATGACCGATAATATATTAAAACTAACTCCATATTTTTTAAGATAATCAATTCCTCGCATTACTTGGTCAAAGCTTCCTTTACCAGATCCCGTGATCCGTCTAGCGTCATGAATCTGTTTTGGCCCATCCAAACTTACGCCAACCAAAAATTGATATTGCTTAAAAAATTGCGCCCATTCTTCCGTAATTAAAGTAGCATTGGTTTGAATAGAATTAGAGATATGCGCATAAGGTGGAGCGTATTTTCTCTGAAGAAATACTACTTCTTCAAAAAAGTCCAGTCCGGCAAGAAGCGGTTCTCCCCCTTGCCAGACAAATCCTGCTGCACCATTGTTTATTTCCATATATTCTTTGATAAACTTCTCAAGAATCTTCGAATCAATTCGATTAATTTTTCCCGGATTTCCGCCACAGCGACTGTAATAACAATAATCACATTTTAAATTACACGCCTCTGAAACAGTTTTCCACATAACCCCAAAAGACTCTTTATTAACAGCTATACAACTAGTCATACCACCCCTCCTATGCAATAGGAGCATGAACCTCTAATCCGAGACGTTCAAACTGCTCCTCCGGTGCTTCATTTTCTTCCATTAAATTAATCAGATGATTGATCATTTTCTTTTCGATTTCAGAATTATGAATAGAATTTGATTGAGCTGGATCCGCTTGAATGTCAAACAACATCGTCCTATAGGCATCGAAATCAACATCATAAACGGATTCTGATTTCATCTTCATTGTTTGAATGCCTTTTGTAAATGAGAACGGTGCCATTAGTGTAATATTTTTTAATGTTTGTAGACTGTAAAATTCACGCAGCCGGACTGGCATTAACGTATAACTATTGAGAGGCTGATTATCATTTGTCGCTGGGCCGCGCATATAAACGTACTTCCCATCCGTACAATTTACATGGCCGCCATGAATTCCAAACAAAACAGCTTCCCTTACAGGCTTATTCGCTGCAATGGTGTCGCGCAATGGCTTTCCTTGCATTTCTTTAGGAATCTCGATATGAAAGAATTCGAGAAGCGTTGGCGGGAGGTCAATCATTTGGACAAGACAATCATTACGTTCTCCCATTCTTTTGCTTCGAGGATCCCAGATAAACAATGGTGTCCGTGCTACCTCATTGTAAAATGGCTGGACACATTTGCCCCAAAAATCATGTTCACCTAGTAAAAAGCCATGATCGGTATTTACAATCAGCATTGTGTCTTCCCATAAATTCAGCTTATCCATCATATCAAGGACTTTTCCTAAATATGCATCACACATACTAAGTAGTGCTTTATATTCAAAACCACAATGCTGAACCTGCTCTCGCGTTTCATTGACCTTTCCATATCTCGGCCAATCAAAATGCGGTCCGTTATAATCATGTTCATATAATTTGCGATATTTTTCATGAGCATAAAATGGCTCATGCGGATCAAACGTTTCAATCTGTAAAAACCAATTATCCTCTTGAGAGTTTTTCCTAATAAACTCAAGCCCTCTTTCAAAAGTAATCGCTTGAGGGAAATCTTCTTCCTTTGTTATATATTTTCGATTAACCCAATCGTGATGGTTGACACTTGGAAGATCATGGCCGCCAATCATAGGAGGAAACTTAGGTTTTTTCACTACCCCCTTCCATGTATCCCCTTCTTGCCCTCGAGAAAATTCAAAGCTGTTGTACCTAGTATGATAATTGTAGCCCCCATCCTCCCAATAGTGCTGATGATCTGTTATTAGATGGGTATATATACCATTATTTTTCAGGATTTCAGGCATGGAATTATCAAATGGTTCAAGAGGTCCCCAACCTCTATGCAGGAAATTATATCGCCCTGTATGCAAATCACGTCTCGCAGGCATACATGGCATACTTCCTACCCAGCTCTGATCAAATGTAACTGTTTTTTCCTGAAGACGTTTAAAGCTTGGAGCATATATATCCTCATAGCCATATGGAGGAAGCATGTGGCGATTTAAAGAGTCAAACATAACCATTATTGCCTTCATAAGAAATACCTCCTTCAGGTCAAATTTTGCAGAATTAGCAAACTTTCTAAATAGACGAAAGGAAAAATAATGAAAGATGGTGGAAGTTTTTATATACCTAACCGGATGAATTGCTCCTCTGGTGCATCACTTTCTGTTAATGCACGTGAGAGCATTTCGATATATTTTTTTTCTAACATTAGATCTTTAATAGGTTTATTTTGTTTATAATCTTTTTCAAGATCAAATAGCATATTTTCGCCGATATGTTCGCCCCGTTGACTAAATCGCTGGCTCACATCAGAAATTGAAATTTCATTTGAAGGAATTTTAAATACAGGGTATTCTGTCCATTTTAAAAATCTCCCCGCCTCAATCTTTTTTAAATCTTTTATTAAATCACTATTAAAAGATTGTTTAAGGGTTGTTGGCATCGATGTATATAAATTTAACGGAAAATTACCATCGTTAGCAGCTGCCCTAAAATAAGTAAATTTCCCATCTGTTATATTGACATTCTTGCCATAACATCCAAAAATAGCGAAGTCTCTAAGTTTATCAGATTCATCATTTATCAAAGGCCACCAAGATTTACCATGGATTGGATTTCTGCAATCTTCCTTTTTAATCCCAAAAAAATCTAATATTGTTGGTAGAATATCAGTATTTTGAGTTAAAGCTTGTATTCTCTTCCCTGTATGTTTTCCACCAGGTAAATGAACCATTAATGGAATATGCGAAATTTCGTTATACATTGGCATGTAATTTTTCCCGAGAAAATCATGTTCTCCAAGCAATGTTCCATGATCAGTTGTAAAAATAACCATTGTATCTTCCCACATATTAAAACGATCCATTGTATCTAGTAATTTACCAATCCAATTATCAACCATTGTTACCAAACCGGCATAACGATTAGATAAATGCTTCAATGCTTTTGAAGACACTTCCGTTTTTCTCTTATATTCGGGCCATAAATAACATGGTCCATCATAGTCATCCGCATATAAATTCAGGTATTCTTTAGGGACATCAAACGGTTCATGAGGATCAAAAACCTCAACCCACATCAAGTAATCATCTGCATGCTGATTTTCTTCGAGCCAGTTAACAGCGGATTGAATTGTTTTTGGGGTAGTAAAATCCTTCTCCTCGACAAATTTACTTTTATTTAAATAATATTGTTTCGGATAACGGCCTATATGATCTGGCAGTTCCTGATCAGAAACTCGAGAAACCCAAGGGTCCAACTCTTGACCTCTAATAAAATCCCAAGTTGTAAAGCTCTGATAATAATTTTCTCCGCCTGTTTCAAAATAATGATAGTGATCTGTAACAATGTGAGAAAAGACTCCATTTTTCTCTAAAATTTTTGGCAGTGTTTCATCAAAAGGTTCAATCGGCCCCCAGTTTCTTTCTAAAAAGTTCAACCTGCCCGTTAACATGTCACGCCTTGCCGGCATACACGGAAGTGACCCTGCCCAGTGCTGGTCAAATGTTACTGACCTTTTTTGAAGTCTTTCCAAATTAGGGGTTTTTACCGGTGTACTTTCATATATACTTAAAAAGTCTCGTCTTAGCGTATCTGCAAGTACAACAATTGCTTTCATCACGATCCTCCTAAAAGTTTTAGCAGATTCTTAGATGATAGTAGCTTGGGTAATTTCACCTTCTCATCTTTAGTTACCCTTTCACTGCTCCCATTGTCATACCTTTTACTAAGTATTTCTGTGCCACTAATGCGATTACGAAAACTGGAATAGAGAAAGCAGTTGCGGCGGCGCTCATTTCACCCCAGTTAACGTTAAACTGTTGAGCCAACCTTGAAATGCCAACCGGAAATGTCATGGCATCTGGTGTAGATGTTAGTATTAAAGCTAGTAAAAACTCGTTCCAAGCAAGTAAGAAGCAAAATATAACGGATGCTGCCATACCAGGCCCTACAAGTGGCAGAGCGACCATTCGGAAGATTTGAAACTTTGAGCATCCATCAATTTCAGCGGCCTCGCCTAAACTTCTTGGAAGTTCATCAAAAAACGCCTTCATCATCCAAATGGTAAACGGCATGTTCATTGCAGTGTAAATCAAGATTAAGGCTAGTTTAGTATTGTAAAGCCCAAAGTTATTCAGGATAAAAAAGAACGGAATCGCAAGTGCCATAGGATGAATAACCCTTACAACCAGCAACCATGTTAGAATAATAACATCAAGCTTATATGGGACTCTTAACCAAGATAATGCATAAGCTCCCATTGTCCCAATGACCATGGAAAGAATTGTTGAAACGACTGAAACAATTACACTGTTCTGAAGAAACTGAGGATAATCAGAACCCCTTGAAAAGAATAAATTCTTATAGTTATCAAGAATCGGACTAAATAACACTTTATTTGACATAATGGAAATAAAGTCCTTAAAGGAGGTTAGAATTATAAAAATAAAAGGGATTATGGTTATTACAATTGCTAAAGCTAAAACAATATAGCGCATGATTAATACTTTTTTGTTTTTATTCATTTGAACCCCCCACTTTTTTATAAATCACTCTGTTCAGTCCCCAGCTAATTAAAGCACCCAAAACAACCAGTATGAATGACATTAATGACCCATAGCCAATTTCCCAGTATCTGAAAGTAACTTTATAAGCATATAGACTTGCTATTTCTGTTGCATCTCCAGGACCACCGGATGTTAAAACAACAAATTTATCAAATGCTTTTAATGCATCCATAGCCCTGAACATTACCGCTACAATTAAGGTAGGAGCAAGCATAGGTAATGTAACCTGCCAAAACTTTTGCCATGCAGATGCTCCATCTACATCAGCAGCTTCGAGCGGATCTTTTGGTAAGGATTCTAAGCCTGCAATAACAATCAAATATACAAAGGCCGTCCATTGCCATATATCACTAAGAATGATGGAAGCCATGGCAACATTAGGGTCAGAAAGCCAACCAACCGTCGGTAATCCCATACCCTTTAATACAGCGTTGAAAAGACCAAACTCTGGGTTATACATTAATCTCCAAATTAAACCCACTGCTACAGGTGAAATAACCATTGGTAATAACAGAATTGCTCTAAAGGGACCTGAAACTTTTAGACCTTGACTGACAAGCAGCGCTAAAGCTGTCCCAAGAATTACTTCCCCACCTACACTACCTACCATATAAACTAAGGTTTTGCCCATTGAAGAGAAAAATGCCGCATCCGTTAGTAACCTTGAAATATTTTCAAACCCGGTGAATTCGATGGAAAAAGTAGCATCTGATAACTCTACTTTACTGAGCATTAAATTTAATAGATTGATAATAGGGAATGCGGTAAAAATCAGTAAAATGATGGCTGCTGGTGAGATCATCAATAAAAGAAATAATCGATCAAAATTAAATTTCTTTTCTCTAATAGTCTTCTCTTTTGAAACTACTAAAGGCAAATTTTCCATTCCACTGCTCCTTTCCATTTACAATAAAATGAATATCCGCGAAAAAATTCTCGCAGACATTCATTTCTATTTATTTACTTGTAGCTTTAAATTTGGTAACTTCCTCCAACGCCTTCTCAGGAGTAAACTCCCCAATAAGGATCTTGTTCAGACTACGTCCCAACAGATCTTCTAATTCTGTATAATTTTTGATAGCTGGACGGGAGTACGTATATTTTGCAGCTTCCTCCATTGCCTTAAGATATCTAAATTCAGGCTGGTCTGCTAATTCAGATGTATAGATATCTTTTCTTACTGGGATACCACCTGACTTTGTAAATTCGATTTGAGCCTCCTTAGAGGTAAGCCACTTCATAAAATCTAGTGCGCCTTGTTTATTCTGACTGCCTTGCGGAATTCCCATTAAGAAGGCACCGTTCGTACTTGCTGGTGTACCACCTTCTCCCGCTGGAGGGACAACAAAATCAATTTTATCTTTCACAACGGAATAGCTAGGATCATCCATAAAACTGAATTGTGCTGCCACCGTTAATCCCATTGCAGCTTTTCCAGTTGCTAAATAGGACAATACGTCAGATTGACCAATATCAGCAATACCTGGAGGCGCATATTTAGTCATTAACTCGAGCCATGTATCAACAGCCCTTTTTCCTGCATCATTATTAATAATAACGGTATAGTCTTTCTCAGCAGGATTAGCTAAAATGTCTCCCCCATGGGAATATAAAAACGGCAGAAAATCATACGATACGCGATTTCCTGATTGTCCTCCAGTAACAAAACCGTACATTTCCTTTTTCGGATCGTGTACCTTTTTTGCAATATTTAAAACATCATCCCAAGTTTTTGGAGGTTCAACTCCTAAGTCCTTCAAGATATCCTTACGATAATACAACAATTGCAAATTCCCATTAACAGGAAGTGTTACGACATCACCGTCTTTGGTAGGATACTGTTTTTCTTTATCCCAGCGAGTAAAATAGTTATATTCAAGAATTTCTGGATCTAGTGAAAACTTAGGGTCAACCTCTTTAATTGGTGTTAGATATCCAACAGAATTCAGCAATGGTGTCCAACCAACATCAACAAATGCAACATCAAATTCGTCACTTTTTGTAGTCGATGCCGTTACATATTTCTCATAAAGACCATTGTACGGAAAAACATTAAGCTTAACTTTATTCCCTGTCTCTTTTTCATATAACGGGACAATACTTTCAATTGCCTTTTTCCACGGAGAATCATGAAGAGCGATAGAAATTTCTTTGCCCCCTTGTGCATCTGTATTTTTATCTCCAGAAGAAGAAGTACTTTCAGAAGGCCCCCCCATTTTCCCCCCGCTCATACATCCAGCGAGCACCGAAGATATTAATACCAAAACAAAAAGGTAATAAAAAACTTTTCTCAAGGATATCCCTCCTAGTATTATTTTATAAAGCGACTCTATCAATTTTTTGAATGCTTTCATTGATGCTTTCCTAAACTAATTTAACTTTTTGCCTATATTCATCTATGGATACACGGCGTTGTCCATTTGGACCGGCAGGTTTAACAGGTGCTTTTTCGATAATAGGCTCTATTTCTCCAGCCTCTGCCATTCTTTTAATCAATCTTTCCCTCATTGCGTCGGCAATGGCTAAATGCGATTGAAATCCAATCAGATTAACCAGTTCATATGGATCTGCCTCCAAATCGTAGAGGTATTCCTCAACATAATGTTCTGAATAGGAATCATTCCATCCATCTTTGTCTGGGGCTGTTACAGCATACTTCCACCGTTTTGTTCGAATCGCCCGGGAAACTTGCGATTCACTTATTTGGATGAACGCTTCCTCCGGCCAATCCTCTTTATGGCCATTTATTAGCGGAAGGATAGACCGACCTTGCATATCTTCTGCGATAGGTATACCCGCAGCATCTAGAAGAGTAGGGGGTAAATCGATTAAACTAACAAGTTCTTGAATTTCTCCTCCTCCATTAAACCCCGGACCATATAGGGCCGTTGGCACCCTTACGGAACTATCATGGCAAGAACGTTTATATTCATCATTCCTTGTTTTAAAGTGGTTTCCATGATCAGAAGTAAAGAGTATGATTGTTTCTTGATCTAAGCTTAAGCTCTTAAGAGCATCTCTTAATCTGCCTAACGCCTCATCTATTCGCTTTACCATTCCGTAGTATCCGGAAATATGATGGTGGGTTGAACCTCCTAAAGCAGCTAAATCCGGTGGAATCCATCCACCAATATATCGCTCTTGATATCCATCGGGAGCGGGGTAATTATCATGATGATTCTGATGATGCGGTTCAAGAAATGAAAGAAATAGAAAGAAATTTTCATTTTGTTTCTCATTGATGTAGCGGATTGCAGCATCTGTTAATGCATCAACCCGATATCCGGGGAGTTTAACGGGATTGCAATGATTGTCATAAACAACTGTGTCATAGGCATCTGAAGTGTATTCTAGTGTGTCCGCACCAAGCCAAAATTCGTATCCGCCACGACGGTGTTCAGGGACAGGATCTTCTCCGCCAAGATGCCATTTACCTATGTAAGCTGTTCTATACCCTTCACTTTTAAAGTAATGAGCAAGCGTCTTTGTACTTTCCGGTAATGGAATTTCATTTCGGTAACACCCTGTGGTTGTTGCATATAAGCCAGTTTGTAAACATGACCTTGCCGGTCCACAAACAGGTTGACACGTAATAGAATGATTCACATGAGTTCCTGTTTTTGCCATCCGATCAAAATTGGGTGTTAATCCTAATGGATTCCCATGGGTACCCGTGGTATCCCAACGCTGTTGGTCAGTAAAAAACACAATTACATTAGGTTTTTTTTTACTTTGCATGAGATTTCCTCCATAATTTTTATAGTTTCTGATATTGTCAGAAAAACAACTTAAGGAAGTTCATAACATTTTAATTTCAGTATAAAAGGTAACTCAACATATCAACGCAAAGAACTATTTCAGATTTTTGGGAATTAATTCTCCTCTCTAAATTAAGAATGAAAATTTCTTTCTTTTTTGCAAAGAATAGAAATTTGCGAAATAATTTTAGGAAAGCGCTTACCTAACTAAATCTAATTTTAACCCCATTATTTTCATTTTTCAACCTATTTTTGGGAATCTTTATTAAATTTTGATAATTTAAAAAACAAAGGTTTAGAAGAATAATTATAAAAAATAGCCAGGCTTTTATCATCAGCCTGGCATCTAAAAAAACGTTATTGTACAAAAATTAGACTGCTTAATGCATTAAGGCCGTTAATAAGCCTAGTCTTCTGAAAAAATGAGCTGACCATTTTGAAAGCTAAAAAACAACCTACTATTCTACCAATTAATTTTTCCCATCTCATTTGTCGAGCCACGAATTATTAACTCTGGAGGTAAGATTACCCTTTGCTTTATTTTTTTTGCTCCTTTTATTTCACTCATTAATAATTCCATTGCCTGTTCCACAATTTCATCAGTTGGGTGGGCAATTGTAGTTAACGGCGGGTCTAAAACCCTTCCTAAAATAGTGTTATCAAATCCTATTACCGAAACATCATTTGGAATAGTTAGACCTATTTCTTTGGCAGCTTGGTAAACCCCTGTCGCGAGAAATTCATTGTACGCAAAAACAGCAGTTACCGCTGGAGAATTTTTAAAAAGTTCCAACGCAGCGCATTTTCCTCCGTCAATAGAATAATCTGTGTAATAAACTAATTTTTCATCGTATTCAAGTTCATTATCTTGCATGGCTTGCTTGTATGCTTGAAATCGATTATTATCACTAATACGTTTTCCATTACCTAAAATACACGCAATTTTTTGATGACCTAGTGATATGAAATAGGTAACCGCTTGGTACACTCCTAAATAATCATCCACTGAAACAACATCAATTTTTACCTGGGGCATATCCTGGACAATTAAAACACAAGGGAGGTTTTCAAGCAGTAGATGCCTGGAGTTTGAATATGTAGTAGCATTTGTACCAATTATTATTCCATCTACATTTTTTTGTATTAATAATTGCAGATACCTTTCTTCTAAATCGAGATTATTATCCGTATTACAGATTAAAAGATTAAAACCTTGTGTCATACCAATTCTATTTGCTTTATTAACGATTTCAGTATACAAAGGACTTTCTATATTCGGAATGATAATTCCTACTGTTACATTTTGGGTACCCGTTAATGCAGTTGCAACCACACCTGACTGATAACCCATCTCCCTTATTATATTAAGTACCTTTTGTTTCGTTTTTTCACTTACTCTTCCACTATTGTTAATTACTCTTGAAACTGTTGAAATGGATACCCCGGCTTTTTCCGCGACGTCGTAAATGGTTATCTTCATTATTCACCATCTCTTTAAAAATATAATTTTAATACCTACGAATAAATTGGTTTTACAAACATTTAGTGGTGATTTTCCCCATTTTTTATTCATTTCGGATAAAATGGCTTAAACCCTTTTTTGAAACTAGCGCCCCATAATTTTCTTCAAACTGATAATTTTGCCTTGTGACAGCCGGTTGTGAGACAAAGTTTATACGTGCAGCCTTACTAATACTTCCTTCTTCAACCACTGAGTAAAACATTTTTAAACTATCAGCATTCATCTCGTCCTACTCCCTTATTTCATATAAGGTTCCATAATTGGATCAATTAAAATCAAAATACTCCTAAATAATAAATATTAAAATGATTGATAAAATTGTTATAACATTTAGTTATACCCTATGAAACAATTTGATTATACACATACCATTTATTTGATAACTTTAATATATCCTTTAAGGGGGGTTTTGTCATGAAAATCTCGACGGGATTGATCATTTTAGGCGTTGGAATGATTGCTCGCGGGGGCTTCATTTTTGTGCTGGCACTTCTCATTGTTTTTCATTTGGAACCCGCGATCGCTGCAGGATGAGGAATTTCCATTGTGATCATAAACTCCTTATCAGGTGTGGCCGGATATACAAAAAAGAAAATGATTCACTACCGTGCAGTAAGTATGGGGGCATTTCCAGGTTCATTAACTGGCGTTTGGCTGCTGCCCCTTTTTGTAGAATCATCGTTTAGCAATTGAAAAAACACCTTTATTGAAATACTTCATTAATTCTTTAAAGGTCAGCTCTTTCTCCCCTATTCTTACATGAATGTTAAAAAGTGTTCATAAATTTCGGCAATTATGTTTATAAATTCATCATATAGGATAACAAACGAGGCGATAAAAAAGAGAGGCTGGCTCTCGGCTAATATTTTCTGGCTTTATTACTTATAAATAAAGAAACGCTCTGAATCCCTCCCATGATCAGACACATCTCGACCCTTTTCTGTCATTATTCCTATCAAACAAACGTTTATTTAAAACCACTTCAAATCCTTGATAGATACACCTTTTTCCACCCCAATTGATAAAAAAATTGTTGAAAGGTGCAATTAAATATGGAGGTTAGCAGATCTGCACCTCTATTTTCACGAATCGACATCGTTTCGACGAAAATCCGTATATGCTATACTATTCAAACATTTGTTTGAAACTGCAGCAAGGTCTTGGTAAACATAAATTCCCACAACCATTCTTATAAAAACATTGTCGATAATTCCCTAGGAAATTTGCAGAAAATAACCGATGATCTTTCAATACCAAACAAGTTTCACGGAATTATACATTTTTCTACCTATCTCCCGTCATTCCGCAATGAATTAAATGTTTGTTTGAAAAGTGCCGCAACCTGCACCGAGCCTCAAGTTTTCTTCCCAAATGTCTAAAAGGATTGTAGAAACTTGTCTCAAAAATCCTTATAAAAAGAATCAAGGATCCCTCTGCAGCGGCATTGGTTACATTTGTATAAGCATAAAAAATAGGCAGCATCCAAAGTCGGTACTGCCTACAAGCAAAGCTGCATAAACGTATAGAATCCACACAAAAATGTCGCAGACTATTCCCACAGCCCCTAACACCACCATCTCGCAAACAAATGAAGATGGAAACTAGTAATCAATTTGTTCTTTTTGCTACTCTTGATAATAATTAAACTTCACCATATCTCCCCATACAATACCAACCATGTCGTCTTGTTGTTCGTAGAACATCTTAAAGTCCTCTCGTTCGTAAGTAGTTGGATTGTTTGAGTTTGTAATTTGATCAAAATAGAGTTTAATATTTTCTGTCGTTTCTGGTGCCCCTATTTTTGGCGCTGTTTCTGCGAGGAAATCAATGTATTGTCTTGGTCCACCGATAAATTGCTTTGTTGCAAAAGCTACTAAATCGTCACCATTATAAATAATAACCAGAGCCATATTTTTCTCGACGGTATAACCATAGCGATCAGCCACTGCTTTTATATTTTTAAAATAGACAGGGTCGATTAATTCTACTGCCTTGCCATCCATACCTACCATAATACCGTCAATGATATCATTAACTGCCATATTTCCATTGTCATAGAAATAGTATTGGTCGTTGCCAACCTGAACCCAACCCGTTTGCATGACACCATTTTTACCTAAATAATACGTATCGCTGCCTGTCTGCAGCCATCCGGTTTTCATCGCTCCGTTAGCATTTAAGAAATACCAAGAGGCACCATCCTTGAGCCAGCCGGTTTTCATTGCACCAGATTTGTAATCAAAATAGTACCATTGACCTGATACGAATTCCCAGCCTGCCTTCATGGCACCATTGCCTTTTAAGTAGTACCATGCATTTCCATCCTTAAGCCATCCTGTCTTCATGGCCCCGGAGGATTGCAAGTAATACCACGTACCTCCGTCTTTTAACCAGCCTTTGGACATTGCTCCATTACTCTTTAAATAATACCAAGCGCCATCATAGATCCACCCGGTTTCCATCGCGCCTGATTGATTAAGGTGATACCATGCGCCACCTGTATGAATCCATCCGGTTTGCATCACTCCTTTAGAATCTAGGAAAAACCATGTATTTCCGGATGCTAACCAACCCTTATGTAATTTCCCTGATGAGTAGTAATACCAGCTACCACCATTATACTGCCACCCAGTTTTTGAAGTACTTGTGCTTGTACTTACACTTGTACCCGTGCTTCCGCCTGAATTGCCGCCATTATGATAGTGGTACTGTCCGTATTGGAGGCCCCACTTCTCACAATTAGTCCTACAAGTATGTCCTCCGTTTGCATCCGTGTTGCC
>NZ_JBMPZU010000073.1:0-41286 GCF_049463095.1 Neobacillus sp. 19
CGCTTTACGCCCAATAATTCCGGACAACGCTTGCCACCTACGTATTACCGCGGCTGCTGGCACGTAGTTAGCCGTGGCTTTCTGGTTAGGTACCGTCAAGGTACCGGCAGTTACTCCGATACTTGTTCTTCCCTAACAACAGAGCTTTACGACCCGAAGGCCTTCATCGCTCACGCGGCGTTGCTCCATCAGACTTTCGTCCATTGTGGAAGATTCCCTACTGCTGCCTCCCGTAGGAGTCTGGGCCGTGTCTCAGTCCCAGTGTGGCCGATCACCCTCTCAGGTCGGCTACGCATCGTCGCCTTGGTGAGCCGTTACCTCACCAACTAGCTAATGCGCCGCGGGCCCATCTGTAAGTGTCAGCCGAAACCGACTTTCAGCTTTTCCTCATGGGAGGAAAAGAATTATCCGGTATTAGCTCCGGTTTCCCGAAGTTATCCCAGTCTTACAGGCAGGTTGCCCACGTGTTACTCACCCGTCCGCCGCTAACCATCGGGAGCAAGCTCCCATTGATTCGCTCGACTTGCATGTATTAGGCACGCCGCCAGCGTTCGTCCTGAGCCAGGATCAAACTCTCCAAAAAAGTTGAGTTGATTAGCTCGTAAAATAAAACGTTGGCTTAGTTTCTATAAGAAAAAACTAATAATTTATTGTTTGTTGACGTTTTTGTTTGTTTAGTTTTCAAAGAACAATTTCGCCGCTTCTTTCAGAAGCAACTTTATTACTATACCATTTCACTTTTAGAATGTCAAACACTATTTTAAAATAATATTTTTCTAATCAGCGAGGTTTTTATTTTATCAAACACTACCATTTCTGTCAACTAATGAAAGAATTATTTTTCAACATTGTGTCATTTCCCTCATCAGGATTACTATATTACTATCATGCTTCATGAAAGTCAACTATTAATTTTATAAAAAGAATAAAGTGAAAGATTACTGTAAAACATAAACTGTACATTTCTTACCGAGGAGTTCCTTATATGAAGAAAAAGCAATCTCCCTTTCACAAAGATAAGAATGAGCAGCCATCAGCTATTGACGATTCCTCCTTTGAAAACCGCATAGAGTTCATTAAGAATTCTTTCGGTACTACAGAGGATTTATTGAAGATCCCTATTATTTATAAAAATGAACAAGGTGTTATATTTTATTTAGCAACTATTTCTGATTCAGAAAAGATTCAAGAAAGCATCTTATTCCCATTAGTTCATCCTACTGAAGTGGACTTTGGAGACATTCCATTTACAGCAGAAACACATCATAAGATTTCACTTGGTGACACAGTTTCTGCCCTGTTACAAGGAAATTCAATTGTAATTATACACGGAATTGATGATATTTTTTCATTTAATACTATTAAAGACCTGACAAGGAGCCCTAAAGAACCTGATAGTGAAAAAGCTGTAAGAGGATCACATGTTGGATTTGTTGAAAGTCTATCAACCAATATCGGTTTTATTAGGCAAGGTATTGAGAGCAGGCACCTGACAATTAATTTCCATCATATCGGCAAATACTCCAACACCAAAATAGCCATTATCTATGTAGAGGGCATTGCAAATACAAAGTTGGTAAAAAGACTCGAAGATCGAATAAAAACCTTATCCATTGATATGGTTTTTAGCCCCGGGTACTTAGAAGAGATTGTTGAGGATCGGCCGTTATCACCATTTCCTCAAATCCTTTATACAGAAAGACCTGACCGGACAATTGCCCAATTAATGGAGGGAAGAATCGTCCTCATGTCGGAGGGAAGCTGTGATGTGATTATTTTGCCTGTCTCATTTTTTTCCTTCTTTCAAACGACAGATGATTATAACAGCCGGATCATCACGGGTTCTTTTTTTCGTTGTTTACGAGTAATGAGTTTTATTATCTCCCTTCTTTTACCTGGTTTGTATATCGCGATTATTGGCTACCATTTTGAAATTATACCAAGTGAAATCTTAGTGCTCGTCAAAAATTCAGTAGAAAACATTCCTTTTCCTCCTTTAATTGAAGCAATCATCATGGCGTTTACGATTGAATTAATTCGCGAAGCAGGGATACGCCTTCCTACACCAATCGGGCAAACCATTGGGATTGTTGGCGGTTTAATTATCGGAGATGCCATTGTTTCTGCTGGATTAGTATCGAATATTATGGTCATTGTCATTGCCCTTACTGCCATTTCATCCTTTACCATTGCATCTTACGAAATGAGCAACACGGTACGGATTCTTACTTTTCCTATTATGCTTGCCGCTGCTAGCTTTGGTTTCGTCGGGATCATTTTCTCCTTAATGTTTATCGTTGGCCACCTTTGTAAACTGGAGTCTTTGGGGACACCTTATTTCACCCCTGTTGCACCATTTAGTTTGCAGGGGATGAAGGATGCGATTATACGTTTTCCGGTTTGGATGTTATCGGAGCGTCCAAGGGACCTGCTTGTAAAAAATCAAAAACGACTACATCGTCCAAGAAGATGGGAAAAAGAATGAAAAACGAAAATCAAATGACCAAACTCCAGATGATTACCTTTTTATTACAAACCCAAATAGGAGTGGCCTTTCTCTCACTCCCTTTTGATATTCACAAATATGCCAAAGGGGATAGCTGGATCTCGCTCCTCTTGACAGGCCTTTTTATGGAGATTCTCGTTATTTTCTATCTTATTTTATGTCATCGATTTCCTAATCAGCATTTATTTCAAATCCTGGAGTCGATTTTCGGAAAAGCAGCCGGTAAATGCTTTACCCTTTTATATATTGGTTATTTCTTATTAACCGGTTCCACTATTATCGTTTTATTTGTTTATATTTTGAAAAAGTGGATGTTACCGTACACTCCCTACTGGGTCATCGTTTTTTTAATGGTTATTATCGGGATCTATATTGCCATTGAAAATTTAAATGTGATCGCCAGGTTTTACTTCATTGCCACGTTTATTCTTTTTTTGTTTATTGTCATCCCTCCTATTGCTTTTAAAGATGGAAATTTTCATTTCATCATGCCTATTGGTTATTCAGGTATGACCAATATCATAAAGGGAGCGGCCCATGCTACACTGGCTTGGCAGGGAATGGAAACCTTTCTTTTAATTGCCCCGTTTGTCATGGCAACCGCAAAAGAAAAGGCAAAAGCTGTTACCCTGGCAAACGTATTGATCACCTTTTTCTATTCATTCTTAACGTTTATTTGCTTAATTTACTTTAGTAATGATGAAATTAGGTTGCTGCCACAGCCTGTCCTTTACCTGTTAAAATCTTTTTCCTTTAAAATTATTGAACGGCCGGACTTAATTATTATTTCTTTTTGGATTATTTTAGTCGGGACATCCTTTATTAGCTATCTTTACGGTGCATCGTTCGCTTCAGTCTATCTGTTTAAAAAACGAACAAGGAAACCGTTCGTGTATGCAGCTGCCTGTATTTGTTTTTTCTTTGCCCTCTTTTTTAATGGAGAAGATAAGATGGAACGATTAACAAAGTATACTACCTATACCGGTTTCATCTTCTTGATAGCCATACCTGTATTTCTGTTAGTGATTTCATTACTTTTTAAAAAACGGCAGAAGGGTGAAGTGAATGAGGAGAACTATTAGGAGGCTCCTGGTAATCTGTTGTATTCCCATTATATTAACCGGCTGCTGGGATCAGCGGCTCTTAAAGGAGCAAAAATTAATCTTGCTGGTAGGCTTCGATCTTAATCAGAAGGGTGAGGTAACTGCCAGCACCGCATACCCCATTGGTAAAGGGGGCATAGGGAAATCCAATTCACCTGCTACAACGAAAAGTACGATTCTTACGACAAAGGGGAAAACAGCTTTAGAGTCACTGCTGCATGCTGATTTCAGAATCTCGGAAAGGATTGATATTTCTAAAACCCGCGTGGTCTTATTTGGAGAACAGCTTGCGAAAAAGGGAATTTATCCGGAGCTCGATCATATTTACCGGAATCCAAAAGGGGCTCTTGGGGCAAAAGTAGCAATTATTCAAGGCGAAGCAATAGATGCAGTGCGCATTAATCAAGAGGAAGCCGATTTAAATGGGCAATATTATGATGAATTTTTAAAAAGCGGTGAAGCAACCGGCTTTTATACAAACTTTAATGTTCAATCGGTCTGCCCCTTATTGCTAAAACACACAAAGGACCCGCTGCTGCCGCTTATAGAGGTTCATAAAAACAGTCATCGGGCCCATTCAGTAGGAATGGCGCTATTTAATAATGAAAAAATGACGGGAAAACTAAATATTACAGAAGCCAAGATGTTTATGCTGCTTAGTGGTAAAAAAAATCAAAAGGTCTCACTTTGGGTGATGACCAGTGATCAACAAAAAGTTAACCAAGAGAACTTTGCCATCATTGAGATTCTTCATAACAGGCAAAAAACAAAATTAAAGGTGAACAATGATGCTGTTACGGCAAATATCTCGCTGAAATTGCAATATCGGATTTCAGAGTATCCGAAAAACCATTTAACCAATTCACTTCTATTACAGCAGCTGAACAAAGAAATTAAAAAAAGTTTAACAAAAACCGCCGAGAGAACTATCGCAAAATTGCAGAAAGCCAATTGTGACGGGCTTGGCATTGAGGAGGAGATTAAAGTACATCATACTAAATTGTGGGAGAAGAAATACAAAAATGTTGCTCTCAAGGAAATACCCATAAAAACGAAGCTTGAATTTGAACTGATTAATTCCGGAATTATTAATTAACTGTCCTAGAGGCAAAGGGAAAGCGAACAGTGCTTGGCACTGTTCGCTACATTTACTCTTTGGGAAAAAGGTGTCAGAACTCCCGTGAGTTTATCTTTTTCAAATCGGAAGACTGTCCCCCGCTGCTTTCTTTCTCTTTTTTCCGGCACGAAGCACTTTCAATGATAAATAAATTCCGGAAGCAGTTAAGAAAATCATCGCAATTGCAGTAAGGTCAATTAACCACTTAATATTGATGGTTCCGAGTCTCCCCTCGTGAAGCCCTCTAATAATGCTCATGAAGGAACCTTGTGAACGACTTTCCCGGCCAAATTCTCGTGGTCCGTCAAAACCAGGAAATTGCCCCGAGGAATTAGGACTTGTTTGTCCTTGAGCCTGACCGGTTGAATTTGCTTGATTGTTAGACTGTGATTGTCCAGTTGACTGACCCCTGGTTTCACCTGATAGCGCTCCTGGATTAACGTCGGTTCCTCGCTGTTGTCCTGGCCCCGTCATCATCCCCGGCTGGAAATTACCTCTTTGTTCAGTCTGTGATTGACCAATAAGCCAAGGCTCATTCATAATCAATCCAGTTATAGACTCCATTAGAATAAATATGGAACAAATGAGACCAATCCATAAGTGAGCTTTTCTTGTTTTCTTCATAAAACCACTCCTCTTTAATTAATATTTTTCATAAAGTACTCAAACCTACTGATAGCGCAGTGCCTGAATCGGATTTAATTTTGATGCTTTATTTGCTGGGAATACCCCGAACACAACTCCTACCAGCAGGGAAAATAAAAATGAAAATAGAATCACGGGTGCCGAGAAGGAAATACTCATATCCATGAGAGATGAAATAATTTTTCCTAAACCAAGTCCTAAAAGGATACCGACTAATCCGCCCAGTGCGCTTAAGACTATTGCCTCTATTAAAAATTGCAAAAGCACATCTCTCCTTTTCGCCCCAATTGCCTTTCTGATCCCAATTTCTTTTGTTCGTTCCGAAACAGAGACAAGCATGATATTCATAATCCCAATTCCACCGACGAGTAATGAGATACTTGCAATTCCTCCGAGCATCATTGTCATCGTATCATTGACAGAGCTCATCGTATCCATCACATCCTGCTGATTTGATACACCATAATCATCTGTTTTCCCCGGATACATCCCAGCAAGCGCTAATTTGACCTCATTCATCACAAAATCCATTTGCTCCTCACTTTTTCCTTGCAAATAAACCGTACTGATTGTGGTGCTCCCTACTAAACGCTGACCGGTGCTAAGTGGAACAATCACGACATTATCTCCGCTTTGTCCCAAAGAACTTCCTTTAGAAGCAAGCACACCGACGACTTTAAAAGAAGTACCTTCTATTTGAATTGATTGACCTACAGGGTTATCGGCTCCGAAGAAGGTTTCTGCTGTATCTGAGCCAAGGACAACTATTTTTTGCCGGTACTCTACATCCAAGTCAGTAATAAAACGCCCTTGACTAACCTCCGTATCACGAACATCGGCGTAGGCTGCATTCGTACCTGTTAATATAATCTGCGAAGATGTCCTTTCTTTTTTCACATAGACTCTGCCTGAAACAACAGGTGATACGGCTTTTACACCGGTCAATTGATTTAATTCGCCAATTTTATCTTCTGTTAAATCGATATCTGTACTGTAGGTATTAATCGTTAAAAGGTTCGTTCCTAATTGATTGATCTGGCTTGTCACAGCTTTTGTTGAGCCTTGAGCAATCGACACAAGCACTATAACAGAAGCGACACCAATTATGATGCCGAGCATGGTGAGGACTGCCCGGAGCTTATTGCCTTTAATACTTCGAAGTGCCATTTTAATAGATTGCATGATTCCCAAGCAGCACACCCCCGTTCTCTACCAATTGGCCATCTTGAATACTGACCATCCGTTTTGCCTTTTTCGCAATCTCAAGATCATGAGTAATCAGAATGATTGTATGACCTAACTCGTTTAATTCCTTCATTAGCCCGAGAATCTCTTTGCTTGTTTTGCTATCAAGAGCACCAGTCGGTTCATCGGCCAGCAGAATCGCAGGTTTTCCAACGAGTGCTCTTGCAATTGCCACCCTTTGCTGCTGACCGCCAGATAGCTGGGTTGGCAAATGTCCTGCCCGTTCTTTTAAACCAACCTTACATAGGACTTCTAAGGCCAGTCCGCGTCTTTCCCGAGCTGAAATACCAGCATATAACAACGGAAGTTCAACATTTTCCAGCGCTGAAAGTTTGGCCAATAAATTAAAGTTTTGAAATATAAAGCCAATCTTTTGATTGCGAATCTTTGCTAGACTGTTGTCACCCATTTTTCCAATATCTTTCCCATCTAGCAGATAAGAACCATTATCCGGACGATCCAGGCAGCCGATCATATTCATTAACGTCGACTTACCTGAACCGGATGGACCAATAATGGCGATGAATTCACCCGTTTGGATTTCAAGGGAAACATCATTTAGGGCATGGACTGTTTCTCCGCCAAGTTTATACGTCTTCATCATGTTGCTTATTTTAATAATTGGTGAGTTCATTAATTGCCACTCCTTCCGCCGGGTGCTCCTTGTCCACCGCCGCTTGGAGGCATTCCACCGAAACCGCCGCCATTCATACCTCCCAAACCTTGCATCATCCTGCTTTTTTGATTAGAGGTGGAATTACCTGAAGAAAGCTGTGGTAATTGAACCCTATCACCGACTGTAACTCCTTCTGTTATCTCCACATATTCGTCTGTGGCAATCCCTGTTTTCACAGTCTTTTGATCGGTTGTCACACCGTCCTCCTCTGTACCTGATGTTGCCGAAGTAACAATGACATATTTTTCACCATTGTTTGTATGGACAGCATCAATAGGTACATATAGGGCATCTTCTTTGCTCTCTGTTAGGATACTTGCCTCATTACTCATCCCTACTTTAAGGTTTGTTGGTTGATCAATATGGACCGTGACATCAAATGTCGTTGTTCCGTTTTGTGAGTTCCCTTCTGCTGCAATATTCGTTACTTTCCCTGTATAGGCTGCATCAGGATACGCACTAACAGTTAAGTCCACTACCTGCTCATTTTTCACTTTCGGTATATCTAATTCATTCACCTGGACAACGGTTTGCAAATCATCATAGTTTGTTAGATGGGCTACAACTGTTCCATTTGTCACCCGCTCTCCTTCATTTACTGAAACCGTTGTAATCGTTCCTGCAGCCGGTGCCGTGATCGGATCGCTATCGTCTGTGAAGGTCACCAATTCGTCCCCTTCATTTACTTTGTCCCCTGCGGCCACTAATACTTCGTCGATTTCTGGATTATCCGCTGCTGCTTTAATATCAACACTTGTAACGGGTTCTACTGTTCCCGAAGCACTGATTTTTACTTCTAACTTTCCTTTTTGGACCGCAGCCGTTCGAACCTGTACAGCTGCCCCGCTTGTGCTGTTTTTTGAGTGATACCATTGATATCCGACAAAACCGATTACTAATACACTTATTAAAATCCAAATCCATTTTTTCATGTTCGTTCCTCTGCTCCTTTATCTATGATCCAACACCAAAGCAATTTATTTCATGAACCCATTATCATGGGCAAGCCTTAACTTATCCTTAATAAATAAAAAAAGTGTCTAACTTCCAATACGGTATCCGGATTGGACGTTAGGCACTTTTGAAATGGTTTGTGTATAGATGGCTGCGGCCATCTAATGTTTATAAATATTTTCTAAGCTTTTCCTTTGTGATTTCCTCCGCAAAACTAGCATTCACACTTGTCAGATAAATTTTTCGATAATCCTCTTCTGTCAGGTGGAATTCATTAAATACAATCGTACATTCCTTCGCCATTGTTGTATCAGATACCGTTCTGTTATCCGTATTGACCGTCACCTTGATACCCTCTTGATGAAATGGATAGATGGGATGTTCACTATAAAGGTTCACTGCTTTGGTTTGGACATTACTTGTTGGACACATTTCCAAGACAACTTGTTTTTCCTTCACGATTTCATAGGCCTCAGGACAGTCCTTAATGAAGACGCCGTGGCCAATTCTTTCCGCGCCCAATAATGCAACAGCATCAAGCACATTTTTACCGACTCCCGTTTCTCCCGCATGAATCGTGACCCGGTAGCCATACTCTCTTGCTAATGTGATGGGTGCGACGAAATCACCGCAGAACCCTTCCTCTTCCGATGCACATAAATCAATGGCAACCACTCCTTTTCCAAGGAACTCCCTGCCTTTTTCAACGACTTCAAACGCACTTTCAGGCGACATCGTTCTCATACACGATAGAATGACATTGCCTAGAATATCGTATTCCGCTTCCGCCTCCCTCATTCCATCGATCACGCTCTGAATAATTTCGGTAACGGATAAGCCCTTAGCCGTGTGAAGTAATGGTGCAAACCGCACCTCCATATATTTCACATTTTCCATTGCCGCATCTTCAAAAAGCTCAAAGGTAATTCTCCTTAAGTTTTCCTTTGACTGCATAACTAAATTAGGGATAGCAAATCGCTTTAAATATTCATCAAGGGATTCGCAATCTATTGGAGCAATCAGCTCATTTTGTATTTCCTTTAAATCAAACGTCGGCAAACTGATGCCCTCTTTTTTTGCTATATCAATAATTGTCTCAGCCCGTAGACTTCCGTCTAAATGGCAGTGAAGTTCAATTTTAGGTAATGTTGAAAAGTTCATGTTGTTTCCTCCCCGTAAATTTTTTTATAAAAAAAAATTCCTGATTACGAAGAAAATACACGCACATGTACCTTCTTCGTAATCAGGAATTAATGGTTCCTGGTAGAGACCTCCAAACCATATCATTGGAGTTATACGAATACAATGATTCAATTATGATAAAGAATAATAAAATTTATATTTATTGTCAATGGTAATTTAATTGGCCTCCTATAGCACCATATTAGGATATATTATACAATTAATGAAGATATGTGAAAAAAGTGCGGTGAATCCATTGTTTAAACTACTGTTAATTGAAGATGATGTTACATTATTTCATGAAATTAGAGAACGGCTGATGGGCTGGTCTTATGATGTATATGGGATTACGGATTTCAATAAGGTCATGGAGGAATTTACGGAACACAAGCCGGATTTAGTGGTCATTGATATTCAATTACCAAAATTTGATGGCTTTCATTGGTGCCGGATGATCCGCTCCCATTCAAATGTTCCAATTCTATTTTTATCTTCCCGCGACCATCCCACCGATATGGTGATGTCGATGCAGCTTGGTGCCGATGACTTTATCCAAAAGCCGTTCCATTTTGATGTGCTGATTGCCAAAATCCAGGCGACGCTAAGGCGCGTCTATAATTATAATACCGAGCAGATCACTCTGAAAACATGGTGCGGTGCAACAGTAGATTACGAAAAAAATACCGTCAGCAATGACGATGGTACGGTGGAACTGACAAAAAATGAAACGTTCATCTTAAAAAAGCTGATTGAGCAAAAAAATAAGATTGTCAGCCGCGAGGACTTAATTAAAAGCCTTTGGGAGGATGAACGCTTTGTCAGTGATAATACCTTAACGGTTAATGTCAATCGACTGCGAAAAAGATTGGACGAGCTCGGCCTGGGACGATTTATTGAAACAAAGGTGGGCCAGGGCTACATCGCGATTGAAGAGGCAAATGGCTATGATTAAAAACTATCTTATCGAACGGCGCAGCTGGATCCTTCTCTTTTTGGTTATTCAAGCACTGATTCTATTTGTTTCTTTTCTGGATACGGCGATTCCCTTTTTGCCGCTGCTTTATATTGTCTTCCTTTCAATGCTTGTTGTTTCTCTCTTTTTGATATTTCGTTATCAGAAGGAAACAAGGTTTTATCAAAGCTTAGCGGAGTGGGAAAACAATCTTGATTTAACCAATATAGCAGCGCCTGAGAGCCCGTTTGAAAAAATGATTGAGCAATGCATTGTGAACCAAACCGAATGGCTTAAAAAAGAGGCTTCGCAAAACCTGCTGATGCTGGAACAGGAGAAGGATGACCTATTGGCCTGGATTCACGAAGTCAAGACACCATTGACAGCGATGCATTTAATGATCGACCGCCTAGACAATGAACGGATGAAAGCTCAATTAATACACGAATGGCTGCGAATTCATCTGCTTTTAGACCAGCAGCTTCATCAAAAACGCATCCCGTTTATGGAAAATGATTTATATATAGAAGAAACTGATTTAAAGACGTTACTTTTTAAAGAGATTAAGACGTTACAATCATGGTGCATGCAAAAAGGGATTGGCTTTGATGTTGAACTAGATGCCGCTGCCGCCTTGACGGATGCTAAGTGGCTTGCCTTTATCATCAGGCAGCTGTTGACAAATGCGGTGAAATACAGTGAAACGTCAGACATCATCATTACAAGCCATTATAAAGATGGGCAGACTGTTCTTGAAGTGACCGATTTTGGGCGAGGGATTGACCCTAAAGACTTGCCTCGCATCTTTGACAAGGGCTTTACCTCGACAACGTCTCATCATGATCATGCCGCAACAGGTATGGGGTTATATTTAACAAAAAGAATCGCCAAGCCGTTATTAATTGAAATGAATGTCCAATCACGACCCGGAGAAGGAACCACTTTTACACTAACCTTTCCCAAAAAAAATGATTTCGTCCATATTGCAGGCATGTGACAACAATGTCACATGCTTTTCTCATTTGTTCGCTTAATCGAAGGATTGGATTTATCTTGCTAATTATAATAAAAGTATCGATTTAGAGGGAGCGTGTCAGTATGAAGATATTAGAAGCGTATAAGATTCATAAGAGCTATGGCAATAAATTAAATAAACAGGAAGTGTTAAAAGGGATTGATGTAAGTGTTGAAAAAGGGGAATTCGTCAGTATTATGGGCGCCTCTGGTTCCGGAAAGACCACCTTACTCAATGTGCTATCTTCCATTGATAAGGTGAGCGGCGGCACGATTACGATCGAAGGAAAAGAAATGACAGCAATGAAGGAGCGCCAGCTTGCAGAATTCCGCAAGCATCATTTAGGATTTATTTTTCAAGATTATAATTTACTTGATACATTAACAGTGAAAGAAAATATCCTCTTGCCGTTATCCATCTCAAAAATTTCAAAGAGAGCAGCAGATGAAATGTTTCACGCAGTGGCAGCGGAACTTGGGATAACTGACATCAAGGATAAATATCCAAATGAGATTTCCGGCGGTCAAAAACAGCGAACTTCTGCGGCAAGGGCGTTTATTCACGAACCAAGCATTATTTTTGCTGACGAGCCCACAGGTGCCCTTGATTCAAAATCCGCATCAGATTTACTAAACAAATTAAGCGAATTGAATCAAAATCGCAAAGCAACGATTATCATGGTAACCCATGACCCGGTGGCAGCGAGCTTCAGTGGCAGGGTAATTTTTATCAAGGACGGACAGATTTACACCCAATTAAATAGAGGCGAGCAATCAAGGCAGACGTTCTTTAAAGACATCATGAAAACCCAAGGTGTATTAGGCGGTGTGCCAAATGAGCGTTAAGCAACTCATTTTTCGCAACTTAAAAAAGAATATAAAAAATTACTATCTTTATGTGTTTGCGCTGATCTTTAGTGTTGCCCTTTACTTCGCCTTTGTCACCCTGCAGTATGACCCGGCGATGAACGAAACAAAGGACTCCATGAAAGGGGCCGCAGCGATAAAGGCAGCTTCGGTTTTACTGGTCGCGATTGTTTCCATCTTTCTGCTTTATGCCAATAACATCTTTATTAAACGGCGCAGCAAGGAAATTGGCTTATTTCAATTAATCGGGATGACAAAAAACAAGATTTTCAACATCCTGACAGCTGAGAATTTTATCCTTTATTTCGGTTCGTTAGTCATCGGAATTTTTATCGGATTTTCGGTTTCTCGGCTAATTTTAATGATTCTATTTAAAGTAACCGGTGTAGATGCAATTGCTTCACTGCATTTTTCCTCGAAAGCACTGATTCAAACAGTTGTGGTGTTTTTAATCATCTACCTGTTTATCATGCTGATGAACTATGTATTTATTAAGAGACAAAGTATCCTCTCCTTATTTAGAGTGGTTTCATCGACAGAAGGAAAAGTGAAAAAGATGTCATGGTTCGAAATTATCATCGGCATTATTGGGTTAATTTCGATTATTTCCGGCTATTATATTTCATCTAAATTGTTTAGTGGCGATTTCGTCACAATGACAGAACTTTTTGGTGCGATGATTTTTATTCTCGGGTCAGTCATTATCGGAACCTATCTTTTTTATAAAGGCTCCGTCAGCTTTATCTTTAATGTCATTCGGAAAAAGAAGGAGGGGTATTTAAATATTAATCAAGTATTATCACTATCCTCGATTATGTTTCGAATGAAATCGAATGCTCTATTGTTAACGATCATTACGACAGTATCAGCGCTTGCGATTGGTTTATTATCGTTAAGTTATATATCGTATTATTCAGCAGAAAAAAGCGCTGAAAATAGTGTACCTGCCCATTTTTCACTGACAAATGTCGACGATGCAAAGAAATTTGAAGAAGTATTAGAGGCGAAGGGAATTGATTATAGTGAAAAAAGAACTGATGTCTTACAGGTAAATGCAAATGTAAAGCAAATAATGGAAACAAATTTAAAAGAATTAAACTTTGATCCGAATATTATGACCCTCCCAGTGGTTAGTGATAAAGCCGTCAAAGACGTTGATTTATCTGCGGATGAAACTCTGTTTACTGGGTATAATGATATGTTGCAAAAATTTATGTCCCTCAAAGATTCCGGACAAATCGAGCTCAAAGGACAAAAGGAAACCATTTCACAGAAATATACAGGTTTGGAACAGGAATTCATCATTCCCTACAACTTCACCAATGGTGGATTGCCCGTTGCCATTGTGGACGAAACAATTTTTCAGCGCTTAAAGAACGATCTCAACCCAGAGATTCAGAAAGAATCCACCCTATATATCGGGATCAATATTAAGAATGAAGCTAATATTAGCAAGGCTAATGATATTTTCCAAGAAATGACTTTCAGTGAGAATTCTACAAATTTCTCTCGTCTTGAAATGAGCAACAATCAGAAACAAAATATGGGGCTAGTGATGTTTATTGTAGGCTTTCTTGGGTTAACCTTCCTGATTACATCCGGATGTATTCTTTATTTTAAACAAATGGGTGAGGGTGAAGAGGAAAAACCGAATTATACGATCCTAAGGAAGCTTGGTTTTACTCAGGGAGATCTGCTTAAAGGTATTCAAGCAAAACAGCTGTTTAGTTTCGGCATTCCTTTAGTCGTCGGCCTCTTCCACAGCTATTTCGCCGTGCAGTCTGGCTGGTTTTTATTCGGTACCGAGGTGTGGACACCGATGATTATCGTCATGGTGATTTATACAGGATTGTACTCGATTTTTGGAATCCTTTCTGTTCTTTATTATAAAAAGGTGATTAAGGAAGCACTCTAATAGATAAAGTTGATTTTGGGATACCGGCCAATCGCCGGTGTCTTTTTTATTCAAAAATGGCACATATTTGTGCCTTACCGTACAGGGTCTCAGGGTCAATGTTAATAGGTTAATATTACTAAAGATTCAGAGTATTATTGTTGACTAGAAGGATTTTCCAAAATATAATACTCTTAAGTAATATATTTTTTCCATCAGGAGCTGGGACATTAATGGGTCAAAGGGGAAGAAAAAAGGGAGCATCAGGAGAACAAAGCAGGGCATTATTGCTTTCAATCGCTGCAAAGGAATTTGCTCATAAAGGATTCTACGAAACAAAAGTGAGCAGCATTGTGAAGCAAGCTAACTTAAGCCAGCCTTCCTTTTATTTATACTTTGATAGTAAAGAAGCACTATTTGGTGAATTGGTCGATTTGTTTCGTGAAGAGTTGTCTGATCTTACGACAAAAAGTCGCCTTGAACCAGGAATTGAATATTCCTCCCTTGCAAATCGAATCAGCAATGGACTAGCAGCCATTTTTCGTTTCTTTGTTGAGGAGCCAGACCTGGCTCGAATTGGATTCTTTATTGCGGATGAGGCAGATGACATCAAGCATACTTTAGCATCCCAAATAAAAGACAATCTGACTTTTGAACAGCAGCAAGGTTATTTTCGCCCCAATATTGACATGGCTATTGTTGCGGAAAGCTTAGTTGGAGCCATCGAACGTCTAACGATTTCAAAATTGCTGCAAGGTCAAAAATCACCAGAGATATTAGCAAATGAAATTGTCACACTTTTTCTAAACGGGATAATGATACATCATGGTTGCAGTACACAGTGATAAATTTTCGAGTTTCATAATAACCCTTTACTGCTAGCTCAATAGTATCGTTACATTAAAAGACAATCACAGTTTTTACATACATTTATTCATAAATTTTTTTCCTAGGGGATGATAGGAGTGGATTCCAAGCTTGGCGCACGGGTCGAAAGGCTTGACGAGGAATGGATTTATCTAATGTTGCTTGCAAAACAAATCGGATTAACGCCAGCCGAAGTCAAAGAGTTTCTGAAGCAGCAGCAAGGATAAGATGTCAAAGTAAAAGGGCATAGACAGGTACCTGACCTCAGTATGATAAAGCGTTCATCATCTGGTGGAAGGTTCCTGTTTCTCATTCCTCCAATTGTATAACTTAGAACACTTTTTTACGAATACTAACTGTTTATGGTACACTAAACCACGACTTATATCTGGACAAAAAAATATATTGGAGTGGTTACATGGTTAAAGCTAAAGGGAAAAGCGGAATTGGCCAGGGAACAGGTAAGAAGGGCTGGAATCGTTGGCAAGCCAGTGCCAACAAAGCAAAAAGTGCCAAGCCATATGTCAGCAAAGGGGTTAAAAAATCTGCTGACGAAAATAACAAGTAAAGAGCCTGTCCCCCAGTGCGTTAAGGGTTAACCACATCGGGGGCAGGCTCTTGTTCTGTGCATTTACTTATTTTTATAAAAGCGGTCTCTGACTCTTTTCAACCTGGCATGATACTTTAGAATGTCCAGCCTGGCTTTTTCTGCTTCTGGTGCAATTGGCCGAAGCTTTTCCAGCTCCCAATAATCAACAATCACATCTAAAACCTGATCAAAATATTCCAATGGGCCATAATTTGCCTCTTTTGCAATAATGGACATCCGATCTTCAAAATCGGGCATTACTGTCCCTGGCATTTGAAAGTTCATAATAACATTTCCCAAATGGTAACAGTAATTAGGCTCTAATTGCAGATGGAATTTAATCACATCCCTGTAAAAGGCATAATGCAATGTTTCATCCTTTGCTAGCCGCCGGAGCAAACTAGCCAAATCCTTATCATGCTTTCCGGCCACTTTCGCTACATTATTATAAAACACCATAGTTGCCAGTTCTTGCAAAGATGTATAGACCATGGTTTCAAAAGGTGTATGGTAATCCGGATTCCAGCCATTCTCAACTGTTTGTTTATGTAATTGGCGAAGACGCTTCGGATCGACATTACGTGTGATTAAAAGATACGTTTCAAGAAGGTTTGAATGTTGGTCTTCTTCCGCTGTCCACGTATGAACAAAATCTTTAATAACTGTTAAAGAGCCTTTAAAGGTTTGATCCAGATGAGAGGTGAACCAGGGCAGGTTTACTTCCGTTAAAAGCGCTGTTTCAACTGCAGTTACAATGGATGCCGGAAGTGTGACCTGACTTTCATCCCACGGAACACGCCGGAAGTCCTTTGCCTTATCCCATGGCAAGAAATCATGGTAACCCCAATCTATTTTTTCAGCCCGCTTTTTATGTTCTTCATATAATTCTATAAGTTTAGGCTCTAACCGAAAGTCCAAATCATTTGTTAACAACATAACCCCTCCATTCGCGTTGATCATTTGTTTCCATATTTTAATGAAATTTCTTTTTAAAAGGTTTGGATATTACTCCTGAAAACTATCCTCAAATCAACTTTATTTTGTTATATCTGATATTAGTACCTGTTACCAATTTAATTATAGCACAACTATTCTGATTTTAACTAATAGTAGGACCTTTCATATTCCTAGGTGCCCGATATTCCAGGTCACCACTTTCTTTGAGGAAATGCATGATCGCTTTAGTGTCGGGCAGATTTTCTTGGTTTTTGTTATAATGAAATGGATTTTGGTTTTATACATAATGAATAGAAAGGCTGTATATATGAAAAAGAAATTAGTATATATGGGAGTTGGAATTCTTGTTGTGTTCCTGCTGCTTTTTAGCACTTATAAATTAATGAATTCGAGAACCTTCCAGTTATTTGGCGGTCTGACGGATCAAGTGGAGACGGACCAAAAGGTAGTAGCATTAACATTTGACGATGGGCCGACACACAATGTCGATCAAATCCTGCCACTTTTGGATCAATACCACGCAAAGGCGACCTTCTTTCTTATCGGGAATGAGATAGAGAACAATCCGGAAGCGGCTAAGCAAATTGTCGACGCAGGCCATCAAGTCGGCAATCATACCTATTCTCATAAGCGGATGATTTTTAAAATGCCTGCCTATTATAAAGAGGAAATAGAACAAACAGATCAATTGATTCGTGATGCCGGTTTTACTGGAGAAATAGATGTGCGTCCGCCAAACGGGAAGAAACTAGTAGGATTGCCCTACTTTCTTAATAAACATAATAGAGACACCATCACATGGAATCTTGAACCGGACACCTTTTACACTAGTGCGGCTGACAAAGTGGAATATGTAAAGAATCAGGTAAGCTCCGGATCGATTATTTTGTTGCATCCGATGTATGATCAAACCGGGGAGGAACTTAAGACCATTGAAGGGATTCTCCAAGCACTTACCGAAGAAGGATATAACTTTGTAACAGTAAATGAACTTCAGGACTTAGATGGACGTAAATGAGCCGGCGAATGTTGTAGTTGGAGGGAAGTGCGTTGTAGACCAATCCTACATTGGGGTGGGGGCTTAAAAATACACGAAACCCCTACGTAGACCACTCATACATCGGGATTGGAGCTTAAAATTTCGCCAAACCCCTACGTAGACTGCTTCTACATCGGGGGTTGGACTAAAAATTCAATCAAACATCGAAGTAGACAGGCTCTACTTCGATGTTGAGGCCCAAAATCCAAACGAACCTCCAAGTAGAATAATACTAGATACATCTTTTAAATTGCACTCGGCCCATAAAACGCCCAGTAAATCCCCCTCATTGGTACATCCCCACCTTTACAATTCTACCACTGTAGTAAGCTATTTATTGGTGTCAGGCACCTTTTACAACTCTGCCACCGTACCAAACTATTTATTGGTGTCAGGCACCCTCACTTCAAATGTGCTTCCTTTTCCAACAGCACTGGTTACTTTTATCGTTCCTTTATGTGTGTCTACTATCCATTTGGCGATGGAGAGGCCTAATCCGTGTCCGCCGGCCTGTCGTGAACGGGATTTATCTACCCGGTAAAAACGTTCAAAAATCTTCCCAAGGTCCTCTTTTTTAATACCAATTCCGGTGTCTTGAACGACGATATATAGTTCATTCCCCTTTTTGGAGAGACCGAGCTTCACTTCCCCTCCGCTTTGGGTGTATTTTATTGCATTGTCTAATAGAATATATAGCAGCTGTGATAATCTTTCATGATCCGCAGCAACTTGCAAAGAAGATGGCGAAGACAGGCCAAGCTTTATTTGTTTTGCAGCAGCCAACGGCTGGACAGATTCCAGCGCCTTTTCCGCCAGCGGCCGAAAGTCAAACACTTCGGTTCTAAGCTCGATTGTATTGGAATCAGAACGTGCTAGCGTTAATAAATCAGTAACTAAATGGGTCATTCTCTTTACTTCCTGCCTCATATTCGTGAGTAGTTTCGCGATCATTCCCCCTTTTTCCAGCTCAATTGTCATTTCCATCGCATCTATCGAAGACAACAACACACTTAAGGGTGTCCGCAGTTCATGCGAGGCATCTCCCACAAATTCACGCTGTCTTTTAAATGCACTACTAATAGGAATCATTGCTCTTTCGGACATCTTCACACTAATAATTAGGGCGATACCTATAAATAAAATCCCTAATACTGCAAATATGATGATTAGCCAGCTAAATAGCTGATAAATAAATGAAATGTCCTTTCCTACATACAGCTCTCCGACGAATTGACCTTTATAGTAAAGTGATTGTCTCGCAATCATCAGGCGGACATCTTGATCCTCATTAGGAGAATGAAATTCCCCTTTCCTCCCCCCGCCATTCGGAAAATTCCTAACCCGCAATGTTTCTTGACGAACTTCATTACCCTTCCGGAATCCAGCGCTCACAAGGCGCAGCAAATCTGGGCGAAAACGGGGATTCGTCTCACTCCCCATTAGCATTTCTCCATTTGAATCGACGACATAATAGAAAAATTGATTCACACCCGCAAACACAACCTCTTGATTTTGAAATCCACGAAGGTCACCTTTGTTATTTTCCCACAAATCATTTTCAATGAATCTAGCTTCCTGATTCACCAATGTTTGCAGTTCGTGTTCCTCATTTTTTAAAATCACAACATATAGAACCGAATACACAATGACAATAAAAAGGATTAGAAATAAAATCAGCAATCCACTATAAATTCGAGTTAATCGACCTTGAGTGTTTTTAAACACATCTTTCTCCCTATGGTTGATGAATAAACGAAAGAATGAAAGAAAATTAGTGTTCAAGCTTATAACCTACCCCTCTAATACTTTGAAGTAGATCTTGCTTACCAAAAGCAACTAACTTCTTTCGAATTAATTTCACCGTTGCATCAATGGTTTTAGGAGCAATATCGGCATCATAGCCCCAAATCCGCTCAAGAATAACCTCGCGCGGCAGCACCTGTCCCTTATTTTGCACCAATAAATCCAATAGCTGAAATTCGCGGGGGCTCAGCTGAACACTCTCATTTCCCAAACAAACCATATGGCTTAACCGATTCAAAACTAAATTATCAATCCGGATTTCCTCTTCCAAAATCGGTGCATAATTGCGGCGGGCAAGTGCACGTAAACGGGCCAAAAGTTCATCAATTTCAAACGGCTTCACCAGATAATCATCTGCACCTGAATCCAATCCCTCAATCCGGTCTTGCACGGTATCTTTAGCAGTCAGCATTAAAATCGCACCGGAATAGCCATGTGTTCGCAGGCGACGGCAGACATCCACCCCACTCTCATTCGGCATCATCCAGTCCAGAATTAACACATCATAATGAGAATAATCGGCATAATCGTAGGCGTCTTCACCATCCATCACCCACTCGACCTTGTAACCGGCCTTCTTTTTCAGCATATATATGATTAATTCGCCCAGGCTCTGATCATCTTCTGCTAACAAAATGTTCATCTCTCACGAACCCCTTTAAATTCAAGTTAATTGGGGGTTTTTTAAAAAAATGCTCCCCGTCAACTCGAATCCTACCATTACAATCTTAACGTTAACTTAAGAAATTGTAACAGCAGCTTAAAAACAAAAGAAGCACCAGGTTTATTACTGGGGCTCCCTTTCCTAGCTATCTCTACTTAACTTAGAGTCACTTTTTCATTTTTAAGTTTTTCAATTTCACGATGTAAATCTTCCTCGTTGACATAGTTTTGAAGGACCGCATCATGCTGGAGTAATGGACTTGCAAACTGACTGCCAGCTTGCACTTCCGCCTCCATCATTAATATTTTATCCTCTGCCCGGGCTACTCCTCTCAAGATATTGTCTGTCTGGAAGGAAACCGTTGCCTTCTGAATTTGTTTCATCGACTGCGCCACATTTGCCCGAGAGGCTAAAAGGATTTTCCTCTGCTGTAATTCGCGATAGGTTTCTTGCAGATCAGCCAACTTTTCTCGAAGGGTTTCTGTCTGTCCTTTTATCACATCATATTGCTGCTCGTAGAAACTTAACTGCTTTTCTTGGTTTAACTTTTCTTGTACTGCCAGTTTTGCTATCGAATCATCGCCTTGATCAATAGCAAGCTTAGCCTGACGGGTTCTTTTATCGACTAATTCCTTCGTTTCGAGAATAAGGGCAGCCTGTTTATTCTCAACAAAAATTTGCCGGGATAATGCTCTTTGGGCCTTTGCCATTTCCTGCTCCATTTCACGTGAGTATTCGTTTAACAGTGCAATTGGATCTTCTACTCCATCAAGCAAACTATTGATATCAGCCTTCGCAATTGTTTTTAATCTTTTAAAAATACCCATTTTATAAACTCTCCTTTTTTGTTGTTATATTTTTTTCCCACTGATCTAACATACGTGCATTTTGATTCAAAAACGGTTGGTGTGAACTCATTAACGATGTATCAATAAACTGCTGCATTGAAGCAGCTTTTGCTTTCCTTCTTAGCCATTTCACTACTAAAACCAAAATGACGATTCCGATTACTAGGAACAGCAGGGTTCCAAGCCAATGAAATCCGCTGCCTTGATGGGGACCGTTCATCATATGCTGCGGCGGTCCAAAATCGCCATGCTGCCTCATGCCGCCCGGTCCTCCAGGTCCATGGCCATGCCGTCCTTCGGCAAAGGCGCTGGTACCTCCTACAAAATAGTGGATAACATTAATGAACAACATCATGGTAGTGATAGCAGCACCCCAAAAGATCCCTTTTTTCACTCTAGCATTCATCACTTTATTCCTCCTTTCGTTCTTGATGATTGAAGTGTATAAAAGAACGGTGAAAACTTGGTGAAAGATTAACTAGAGATTAAAAAATTTAATAGAAATAGAAAAAATAAAAGAAGCAGCCGCTAAAACGACTGCTTCGAAACATGCAATTTAGTAATCACTCATTACAGTGGTGTGCTGTTCTTTTGTTTCCTGTTTCCGTATGAAATGGACGAGCCCATAAACTAATGGTGTTGTTAGGATGGCTGCTGCAAACTTAAAGATATACTGAGTTAGAATCAAGCTTCCCAGGATAGCGATTGGCATTGTTCCATAAAAGGCAATCGTGATAAAGATTGTTGTATCAATCAACTGGCTCAGCATTGTGGATGCATTATTGCGAAGCCATAGCTTATTCTGACCATGACGTTTTTTTAATTTATTAAAAACAAATACATCCAAGTTTTGGCTGATTGCATAAGAAATTAAACTCGCTAGAATAACCCGAAAACTTCCATTTAAGATCGTTTCAAATTCCACTTGTTCTTTAAATACAGGTGCGGCCGGGAGATGAATCGTAATTATTATGAAAATTAAAGCAAGGATTTGCATAATCAGTCCCGCCTGAACCGTTCTCCGTCCTTCTTTTTTTCCATACACCTCGACGATTACATCAATGAGAGGATAGGTAAAAATATACACAATGACTGCTGCAGGCAGTATGGCAAAATCCCCGATGCTAAAAAGCTTAACCGCAACGATGTTCGCCAAAATCAACAGCCCTACAAAAATTCCATTTAAATAAAAAATCATTTTCTTCCTGCCTCCCTTAGCGATTATCAACCTTTTCTGGATAAAGGTCATGGTTCATCAACCGGTAGCTGGCCATTTCCTCATACTTCGTTCCAGGCTTCCCGTAGTTACACCATGGGTCAATGGAAATTCCTCCTCTTGGAGTGAACTTACCCCATACCTCAATGTAGCGCGGATCAAGCAATTTAATTAAATCGTTCATGATGATATTAACGCAATCCTCGTGGAAATCGCCGTGATTCCTAAAGCTGAAAAGATACAGTTTCAGAGACTTGCTCTCGACAATTTTTTGATCCGGAACATATGAGATATACATTGTCGCAAAATCCGGCTGCCGGGTCAGCGGGCAAAGGCTCGTAAACTCCGGGCAATTAAACTTTACAAAATAATCACGCTCTGGGTGCAGATTGTCTACTGACTCCAATACCTCGGGTGCATAATCAAATGAATAGGTCGTCCCTTGATTCCCTAATAATGTTAAATCCTTTAATCCTTCTGTAGGCTTGCGGCCAGACATAAAAAAACCCCCTAGTAAGAAAAGCGCAAGCGCCTTGATCAGCCCCGACAAGCACAAGACGAGCCGGCCGAAAGGTTGCTTTTTAACCTTTTGGACGGATTGGCTTGTGACCTCGAGGGGCTAGGCGCTGGAGCTAGACATAAAAATGTGTTCCCACACTTTATCAAGAGAGTTTCAGCCAAAGATCCTATACAAACTTTCGGGATAAAAAACAAAAAAGCCATGTCCGTTATGGACATGGCATAGAGTCATGTATCCATAGTTTTTTATAGAGGGTATCAGCTATGAACCTCTCCCGTTTAAGTACGGGTATTCGTTTCCCTATTATCATAAAGAACTGTTTCTAAAACGTCAAACAAAAATTTACCTCCGGAAACTATTCCAGACAGTTAAACAACGTATTCCTGGTATTTTTCAAAATCATCTTGATTGCATTCCATCGTTAACTTGGTGCCATTGTCTTCGTGGCTCGTTGAAAGTACATTTGCATTCTCATTCAGGTAATTTATGAGGCGGCCTTCATCAAATGGAATCAGCATTTCACAATGGATCGGATGTTTAAAAATCTGCGCACTGATCACATCGACTAATTCCTCTATTCCTATTCCTTGTTTAGCAGAAAGATAAACGCTTCGATCCTTCACCACAGGAAATTCAACATCGGCTATGTCCGACTTATTATAAGCAATAATCGTTGGGATTTGATTGATTCCCATCTCTTTTAACGTATGATTTGTTACATTAATGAGATTTTCAACATACGGACTTGAAAAATCAACCACATGGATGAGCAAATCTGCCGTTGCCGCTTCCTCCAATGTTGAACGAAATGCTTTTACAAGGTGATGCGGAAGCTTATCCACAAAACCAACTGTATCAGAAAGCAAAAACGGCTGGTGATTGGCAAGCTTTATTTTTCTAACGGAAGTATCAAGTGTTGCAAATAACATATCCTTCTCAAACACATGTTTCGTTGGTGATTGATGTGACCTTCGGAGCATGGCATTCATGATTGTTGATTTGCCGGCATTTGTATAGCCTACTAAGGAAATGAGCGGAATGCCGCTTTTTTTCCGTTGGCTGCGCCTCGTTTCCCGCTGCGAGACAAGCGTTTCTAGTTCTTTATTTAAGTCGGCAATCTTTGCTTCAATTTTCCGGCGGTCCAGTTCTAATTTTGTTTCACCGGCACCTCTATTTTTCAAACCAACGCCACCGCCTTGACGCCCCAGGGATTCCCTTGAGCCAATGATTCGCGGCAGCAAATACTTAAGGCGTGCCACTTCCACCTGCTGCTGCGCTTCTCTCGTTTTGGCTCGTTCGGCAAATATATCTAAAATTAACATTGTCCGGTCAATGACTTTTCGATCAAGCCCTTCTTCCAGATTCCGAATTTGCGTTGCCGATAATTCATCGTTACATAAGACTACATCTGCATCAGTCTCTTCCAGGATCCGTTTCGCTTCCTCGATTTTACCAGTACCGATATAATGTGATTTATTGATGCGATTTAAATTTTGCGTAATTTCGGTGACAACTTCGATTTCACAGGCAGCTGCCAGGTTCTCCAATTCCTTCATCGAATAAGAAAAATCAGCTTGATGATTGATATTGACACCAACAATAAGCGCTTTTTGATTTTCTCTCATGAGTAAATTCCTCCTTTTTTAAAAACAGACAAAAAACACAGACGACCTGCCTGTGCAAAGTAAAGGGATGAATGCATCACGAAAGATGCCCAAAAGGGGCCAAAAACTAATCTTGGCTGGGGAGAAAGTAGAAGGTATGGGAAAAAAGCATTTCTCATATCCCGTATTTTATTTTTATAGACAGCAAAAAAGAGGGCCGACTCGCCCCCTTTTTTCACTTACCGTAAAATAAAGGTTTCCTTAAAAAAGGCAGACCAATCCCATTTACTCTGCACAGCCGGCAGAGATTTGAACGTATTCAATTAACGGTTCAAAATTTGGAATCGCAATCTGCAAAAATACACTAGGAAAACCTCCATTTCTCTATAATTACTTAAATCATAACATTACCAGAAATGGAAATCAATGGATTCCTTGCATTCAAGGACTAATTTTTATTTTTCCAGACAATCTGATACAAATCATGCCGTCTGTCGCGTGATTGACGCATCGAGCTGGAATTTCGCGAGCGTCTTAATGAGTATCCCCATACCTTTATATTAGGGGTTTCGAAAGAATAGGCTTTAATAGCCCATTGTCTTTTCACGGGCTACCACAAGTCCCGCTACCACATCAGGCCAAGGCCTTCAGCTTTGCTTTTTTTCTCATTATGATGATTTCTTAGGAGCTTGAAGGAAATGTTTTCTTTCAAGTCCTTCAAAGGCATCCTTTACATGTTTGCGGACAATATTAAAGGCGCCATTTACATCCGCATGAATGAGAACTTTTGAGCCTTTTATCTTATAAAAAGCTCTACTACATCGATACCCACTAAAATTGGGATGAATTTCATCTCCGAATGTCGGGATTGGATCCTGATCCAAGAAGCTAGACTTACTGGTGTAGCTTTCTTCACGGTCGATGACTTGAATACCTTGACGTTCGGCCTTGAATCGAATCATTTCTATGAAAGTTGCATACGGAATTTGAATGAAAGTTTGCTTATCAGACTTTTTCATTTCTGCTCCCGATTTCCAACCAACATTTCTTCCTATGATGATGGTATCGATCGTTCTTTCTAAGGCAACCTCCACCACTTTTGCGCTTGCTTTATGTAAAAAGTCCATGACGCGGTTATTCCTTTTTCGATCCAAGGAAATCAGCCGGTTGGTGTTATAGATCCCTTCTTTTGGACCCTTTCCATTTCTTATAATACACATGTATTTAGCTCTTAATTTGTTATAGTATTGATTGGTTGATTTTAGCCCTGTGCCCTTGATAAGCAGAGGTTTCAGCCCCGTGTTATCGACGATAGTTGCAAGGTTATCAACACCTAAATCAATACCTATTACCCGTCTTGGGGTAAAAATAAATTCATTTTTTTGTTTATCCGTTCGTTTGATTTCCTTTTCTTGTTCACCTTTAAAAACGATCTCTAATACATAGCGGCCATAGGACGGTACAATCCGAACCTGTTGTAATTTTCCTTCAGAAAGAGAGATTTTCCCCACGTTTAGTTGAAGATGGGTTCCTGGTAATTTTAGTATATTCCCATCTTTTATTTCAGTAATTTGATTCGTCAAATAGCACGTTGTTCGGCCATTTTTAGGTTTATATTTTGGAATCTTAGGCTTACCGGAGAAGCTGGCAGGATTGAGTTTATATTTCTTAGAGGCTTCAAAATAGCTTTTCCAATCATCATAAACTTTCCTCATCGTTTGTTGATTGGACTGAGAGGGCATTGAGGTGTAATCAATCTGGTTCATGACCTTGAATAGCGCTTCTACAAAGGTATATCCTATGAATGATTTCTCTTGGGTTGGCATTTTGAAGAGTTTCAACTTTGGTTCTATAATTTTGCCTTTTTTGTCTACCTTCCTAGGTCTTGCTTTTGCTTTTTCATAGCTTTTTAGACGAATATCATTCATTTGTGGTAAATGAGTTTCAATATCCCTTAACACTTGAAGTTGATTTTCATTTCTTATTTCTTTTCTTACCGATGTGTATACTTGACGAATATAGTAATTGGTGATGTTGTACAAATTTTTCGCCTTAAAACATAGAGAATCACAGTATTCAAACAACTCATGTTGAGGATGAATTTGTATTTTATAGGATCTATACACCGTATTCACCTCCTTCCACCAAGGAACATGTGTTCTAAACATAATTTAATTATACCAGATTACACCAAAAAGTATAGTAAGTTATTTGGTTTTCAATAAAAAAAATAACAAAAAGCAGCTTATATTCCCATATCTCAAAGTTAGGGGTTTTACGCTGCTTTTGGATAATATTCAACCTGTCTGCTAAAATCCTGAAGCGAATCAATCTTTTTCATCATGTACTGGACCGCACAGATTCTAACAGGGAAGGCGGTCCGGTAAATCCGTTTACTCTTCGGCCGGTAATCGACATTGTTCCATTCCATTAAGGTTGCCGCCGAAGCAGATGCTTTGTCATCTGGAAGATAACTTGTATTAATCCGTTTTATTGTAAAACCCTGCAGAAGCTGAAAGGATAACACGGGGTCATAGATGCTGTGCTTTTCCACAGCTTGAACATATTCACGTGCCGTCATTTCATCCTTATATTTGTGATAATTGGGGATTCGGCCGCCGATAATGATGCTTTGCAGATTTAAGCGAACGGCCAGTTCTTTCCGAGCCTCGTAAAGACGATGTCCCAGTTTCATCCGGCGATATTCCGGATCCACCATCACTTCGATTCCGTATAGATTGAATCCGTCGGGGTCATGATTGGTGATATATCCATTGTCCGTGATTGTATCCCAGGTGTGCTGGTCGTCATATTCGTTAAAATTAACAATTAGACTTGAACAGGAACCGACAATTTTATCCTCAAATTCTACACAAAACTGCCCCTCAGGGAAGATGCGAATGTGACTAAGCAGCTGCTCCCGTTTCCATGGATCCATATTCGGAAAGCAGGTTTTCCCTAGTGCAATAATTTCATCAATGTCATCCAAGCGAATATTGCGAATAATAATTTTCTTTTCATATTTGGACATATCCGTATCTGGCACACGCTCACACCCTTAACTAAATAAAAATATACATCATTAAGGTTCCCATTTTATTAAGAAATTAAGTACTTTCCCAACAAATAGAAGCGAGGAGCATCAAAATGTGCTCCTCGCTTTTTAACACCCTTATTTAGCATCTCGGCGCGACTTTTAGCATTTCCACCTTGAAGGACTCGAGCCGTTTATCATCCTCGCACAATGAACAGGCAAGTTTTTCGACTGACCCCTCCTAATTCGAATTAAGAATTTACTTTTTCCGTTTTAGTTGCCTTCTTTAAATATGACCGCCATGTAATGCACCATTTTTCCGGATTTTCGAAATAATCCTGCTCATCCACACGATGGATTGTGCTATTATGCGGGGCATGCTTCACCTTTTCCGGATTTGTGTATGCTTCGTGTGAGATATGTGTTAATGACGCGATGTACTCATCTAAATCGGCTTTTGAAAGGGATTCAGTCGGTTCCAGCGTAAACGGCTCAGGTACAACAAATGGATGATGACTTGACCAATAATGATGGGCAAAATCAGCCATACGGCGGGAAATATCATCTGTTGTGACACCTGTATCTTTCGTTAACTGCTCCCAGCTATAACGAACCTGCTCAAGTCTTTTTCCTTTGATGTAGGGTGCATCGGCGCCTTGAATAGTAAGTATTTTATGGTATAAATAATTGTTATTTAACACAGCAATTTTCGCTACATCCTTAAGACCTTCGGCACCAAGGGCCCTGATCCATGCATAGGCACGCAGCACAGTTTGAGGAACCCCTTGAAATGACCGGACTTTCCCAATGCTATGTTTCAAGTTATCAATCAAATGATAGCTATCACCCTGCTTTTCAACTAACGGTCCCGGCATAAATTCCTTTAACTTTTCCACGACACCCAATGCACCAGTTGCTGGTCCGCCACATGCGTGTGGGGTTGAGAAGGTTTTATGAAGGTTAAAGAAGCACATGTCAAAGCCTGCCTCTTTCGCTCTTGTGATGCCTAACAAACCGTTTGCATTCGCTTGGTCATAATAGCAGATTCCCCCAGCATCATGGACGATTTTAGTAAACTCTTTTATTCTTGGGTTATAGATTCCTGTATCTTCGGGATTAGCGACTACAAAACCTGCTGTTCTTTCGGAAACGGCCGCTTTTAGCTTCTCAATATCTGGGAAGCCGTCTTGATCAGGATATAATGTAATAATTTTATAGCCCTTTACGGCAGCAGTTGCCGCTTGTGATGGATGGGAAAAAATCGTCGTGATGATTTCATTCCGCTGCTCTCCCTCACCATTGGCATCATGATACGCCCGAACAATTGACGCCATCGTAAATAATGATTGTGTCCCACTTCCTGGTTGAAAACTAAAGAAGTCCATACCAGAAATCTCTCGCATGCATAAATCTAATTTGTGCGTAACTTCAAGCATTCCCTGGACAGTTCTTTCATCCTGCAATGGATGCAGCTCAGACATTTTCGGTGAAGAGGCAAACATTTCATTAATTTTAGGAGAGTATTTCATCGTGCATGTTCCTTGCCCAATTTCTACATTAAAGGCGGCTCCTAATGTTTCTTGTGATAGACGTAAATAATGGCGCAGCACTCTATTTTGCGAGATTTCAGGTAATTTCGGAGTCTTTTTTCTGACCATTTCCAATGGTATAGCTGAAACTCCATCGCCGACATTGTTTGTAATTTCTTCTTCAACAGGAGGGAGCGTGACTCCTCGTTCGCCGCTTTTATGGAGTTCAAAAATAATGGGCTCATCCCATTTTGCCTGATGATAATTTCTGACTTTATGATCCCGGTTAATTTTTTGCATGTACACCATTCCTTTCTTCCCTTATTTTCAATTGATTCCACACAATCTTGAATGGTACTTACTAAGCGATCGATGTCTTCTTTTGAATGAATTTCCGTTATACAAAATAATGAACACTGCCCTAATTCCGGGAACTCCTCCGATAAGTCTTTGCCCCCAAAAATGCCATGGTCTAATAAATATTGGTTTATTTCCTTCACTGATTTTCCTGTATGAGAAAAGTCCACAACGAACTCTTTAAAATTTGTGGATACAAATCGGGATGCCACAACGTTCGGAATGTTCTCCAGTTGCCCCATCGCATATTGGGATTTTTGCATAATCGATTTACCGAGCTCATACATGCCATTTGGTCCTAGTAAGGAAAGATATACACCTGCTGTAATCCCCCATAATGCGGTTTGGGTTCCAACCGACTCTTTCCCTTTTTCTCTAAGGGCAAAAGATGTTCGATCATAGAATACATCTCCAAACCCATACTCTCCCTCGACCACTGTAGGGGCAATCCCAAAAAGCCGCGATGGATATTCTTGAATAAAAGTTACATCATCATGTGTAGCGATAAAGCCCGACTGACCGCCGCCATAATTCATATGCATACCAAGCGGCTGCAGGTCACCGCATACAATATCAGCCCCATAACGACTTGGAGGCTCAAGGACTCCCAAAGAACTCGGATCAACTCCGACGATCGTAATCGCTTTAAAGCTTTTTGCCAGTTTACTAATCTTTTGACCTTGTGTTTCAATAAATCCCAAATAGGAAGGGTTTTCAAAATAGACAGCAGCCGTGTTTGCTGACAGCTTAGCTTTAAGATCGTTCATATTGATTTGACCAGAATCCTCTTCATAGTCCACGAGAATACAGTCAATATGCGGTGAGCAATAGTTTTTAATTATTTTCAAGCGATCTGGTGCAATGGTTTTCGGTAAAAGGACTTCCTTTCGTCCCGTAATCCGGTTTGCCATTCGGATGGAGGTGGCTGCTGCTTGTGCCCAATCAAAGGTCGGGACATTGACAACATCCATATCTACTAATTCTGCCATCAAACTTTGATACTCAAATAATGCTTGATATCTGCCATGATCTTCATATGGGTCCCCGGCATAGGCCGTTAAAAATTCCGCCCGTTGATTCACTTCATCGCACACGGCCGGAACATAATGATTCCAACAGCCAGCCCCTAAAAAGTTTAAGTATTCTTTCGTATTAATGTTTTTATTTAAAATTCCTTCGATATATCTCCTAAGCTCAAATTCTGAAAGTGCCTTAGGAATATTCATTTCTTTCTTATAATGCAATTCCTCCGGTATACCGTCGAAAAGCTCATCAATTGTTTTTACACCAATCTCCCTTAACATCTCTTCCTGTACTTCTGGAACTGTATTCGGAATATATGGATGCGCTGTGTTCTTTAAATTATTCATCATGTTTTCTCCTCCAAACTCGTTTTAGGCTAAACCCCCGCCATCTACTGTTAATACTGTGCCCGTGACCCACGACGCCATATCACTTGCTAGAAATAATACACCCTTTGCAATATCATGAGGTGTTCCAATCCTTTCAAGCGGCCGGCCAACTGCTGACGATGCTAGGAATGATTCTTCGTCAAATTGTAATTGTTTTGCTTCATCTCGTAATAACGGTGTATCTGTGTCACCAGGACATATGCAATTGACACGGATATTTTGTTTACCATGATCGATTGCCATTGCCTTTGTTAAGTTGACTACACCCGCTTTCGCTGCACAGTAAGAAGCGGCTGCATCCCCGCCTTTCAGCCCCCAGCCGGATCCGGTATTGATAATACTCCCTCCGCCATTTTTAGCCATCAGCGGAATGGAATATTTCGATAATAAAAACACACCCTTTAAAGAAACATTCAAAACTAAATCCCATTCTTCCTCATGATGATCGACTACATTTTTCCTCTTAATGACACCTGCATTATTGAAGAGAATATCGATTCTCCCAAATAATTCTTCTGCCTTTTCAACGGCATTTTTACATTCATTATTCGATGTAACATCACACCGAATGAACACTGCTTCCGAACCATTTTTAGCAATTTCATCTACCGCTTTTAATCCTTGCTCTTCATTTATATCAAGCAAGGCTACACGGACATTGGCTTCGGCCAAAAGTTTGGCCGCTGCCAATCCGATTCCAGATGCTCCGCCGGTCACCAATGCCACTTTTCCATCTAATTGCATTAATTCTTCGTAGTTAATCATTAGTAAGAAACACTCCTTTACTACTTTTCGCCTTTATTTTCCTGCTGACTGTTGAAAAATTCACGCTAGTTCCCCGCCATCAATGGGAATATGCTGGCCGGTGATATAGGCGGCCTCCCGAGATGCTAAAAAGGCATACAGACCCGCTACTTCTTCTGGAAGAGCATGTCTTTTTAAAGGAATTTTTTCGTTCACTTGTTCCAGCATCTCTGGGGTATATTCTGCAATTTGCATAGGTGTTAAAACATATCCCGGGCAGACGGTATTCACCCGAATTGTCGGTGCAAGCTCTAATGCCATTGTTCTGGCCAAGAGATTGACCCCTGCTTTCGATGCATTGTAATCAGCATAATATGGATGTCCCACCAGTCCATTCGTTGAAGCCGTCATCAAAATAACCCCATTCCCTTGGGAAAGCATGCGTTTAGCAGCTTCCTGAGCGGTATAAAAAATCCCATCGAGATTAATTCCGAGTACTCTTCTCCACTGTTCTGGTGTGATATCGATAAACTTAGCCCTAGCACTAATTCCAGCGTTCGCAATCAGGACATCTACTCCGCTCATCAAAGAATCGATTTTCTCAAAAGCATCCTTAACTTCTTGCGCGTTACTGACATCGGCTGTTATTCCATGCTTAATTCTTGGGTATTCCTTGAGAGTACTCTGAATTCGTTCTTCATTAATATCCAATATCGTGACAACTGATCCTTCTTCGGCGAACCGAATGGCAGTGGCGAGACCGATTCCGCTTGCTCCGCCTGTGATAACTACACGTTTATCTTGAAGACTGTCTGAATATTTTCCTGTGTTCAAATCATCATCGCCTTTCCTTTATTAAAACGAAGTTGGCAAAACGATTGTTTAGCCTTTTGTAATGGTTTCGTCAGCTAAAAGCTGGGCCGTTTGCTTGCTATCCATCCCCAATAATCTGCAGATTACTTCATTTGTAAGATTCGGCACTATTTCGGTAGAATACAGTATTTCCATTCGTTCATAGCGATTATGGGCATCATAGCCATATGGACCGATATTGACAACAGGTACATTAATCTCACGAATTGCTTCATAATTTACGTAATGTTTTGTACCCCACCCTGGATTGTTTTCAGAAACAGCACGAATCCCTTCCTCATCATCACTTAATGCAACACAACTCATATCACATACATATGGGAAGTAATTTCTTGTCACAATGGGATGTGGATAGTGTGGCTGCACAGTTTCAACAGCATCATCCAATGCCTTCAGCAAATTTTGTTCCCGTTCATTTTTCCCAGTCATCTCAATACGAGGTGAATAAAGGGACGAATAAAACATGATGATTGCCGGGCTCTTGTCTTTCATCCAGTTCCATTCTTCTTCCACGACCCGTGCTGCGAACATTCTTGTATCAAGCGTATTATCTAATAGAAGCTTTGTTTTAAACTTTTCCATATGCTGCAAAAAGGTCTCACCATGCTGATCGACAAGGAGCTTTTGCATATCCTCGTAAATAATGACCCTCGGTTTCCATGGCAATTCGGAATAGTGCTGTCCACTGCGTTCACAATATTTTCGATGCCTCTCTGCTAATTTACTTAACGCATGATTAAACGCCAGTTCTGCTTGATCCTTAAGCTTAATTAAGACATCTTTCGGCGACCAAGAGTGGATAAAGAAATTAAAATAAACATAGGCAGATAAGGCTGTTTGTATCGTATATGTCGGCTTAAAATCTGTTTGCTTTAAGGAAACGGGCGGGACAGTGGTTTCTCCTAATGATTCATCACATAAATCTGGATTGTAGCTTATCTGCCTGGTCAGCTCTGCTGCAAGATAGTTCGGATCCAACCCTTCAAAGCAGGAACCTGCATGAGTTTCAGAACCGGTAATGAAGAAGGAAGGGAGCAGTTTACCGACTGTCCCTTTATAGATATATCGGTTCCGATCCCCCTCAAATCTTGGTGCAACGAAATCCGAGTTGATCAGTGCCAGATAATCCAATTGATGTTCATCTCTCCACCTCTTTAAATCTCCAAGCGCTGATAAAACGCCATGGGAACTATCTTCTTCATCACACTCCGCTAAAAAAACAAGATTTCCAGATAATTTCTCAGGGTGCTCGGAGTAGTATTTTAATAGAAAGAAATGGCTTGCTACACCGCTCTTCATGTCTAAGACTCCTCGGCCAAAATGCCACTGGCCTGAATCTAAGTGCTCTTTTACAAGGGGCGGGATCGTTTCATTAGACAGCGCTTTCATTAATTCATCTGGAAAGCATGCCTTGTCTTTTAATTTTCCGTAATCCTCAATTCCAACCGTATCCATATGCCCCATTAAGATGATGGCTTTATTACTCTTCTCCTTCGTCCCTTTCACCAATGCCAGGACATTATACCTCTCGATTTCATCATGTTCTGTTACCGACTTGATCACATAGGAGGGGTTTTTTTGAAAATAGGGCAAGGATCCTATCTGTTGATACAAGCTGTTAGCCATATCGATCTCACCAATGGTATTAACAACACTTTCCACTTCTACTAATTCATTTGTTATTTTTAATACTTCTTCGCGACTAGAAAGCATATCATCTTACGCTCCTTAAATATATTTAAAAAAGGTTTTTAGTAGTTTTCATTCGAATGGCATTCTTACTCTATAAAACTTGTTGTAAAAATCGTCGTGTCCGTTCATGCTCTGGCTTGGTAAAGAAGACAGAGGGGTGGCCCTCCTCAATCATTTGTCCATCTGCCAGCATTATGACACGGTCGGCGACTTCCCTTGCAAACCCCATTTCATGTGTAACAATTACCATCGTCATTCCATCTCTTGCCAAACTCTTCATCGTCTCCAGCACTTCGCCAACAAGCTCTGGATCTAAAGCAGAGGTCGGCTCATCAAATAACATTACATCAGGTTCCATTGCCAGCGCCCTGGCAATGGCCACCCTTTGCTTTTGGCCCCCGGACAATTGTTCAGGATATTGTTGTGCTTTATCTGCCAGTCCTACTTTTTCCAAGAGCTTTGTCGCTTTCTCGATTGCATCCTGCTTACTTATTTTCTTTACATGGATAGGTGCCTCAATCACATTCTCCATTACGGTCATATGCGGGAATAGATTAAAGTGCTGAAAGACCATCCCCATATTTTCCCTTACTTTATTTAAATCAGTTTTGTTTGTATCAATTAATTGTCCATTGATTTCAATTTCACCGCTATTTTTAATTTCAAGAAAGTTAATGCACCTTAATAATGTACTTTTTCCTGAACCGCTGGCCCCAATCAGTACGACTACTTCTGATTTCTTAATTTCTAATGAAATATTTTTTAAAACCTCTAATCCATCAAACGCTTTGCATAGCTTTTCCACTTTGATCAAAACGTTTCCCTCCCCTGCTCTTTCCTACATCTAACTTCTTCTCGATCTTATTAACGATTATGGTAAAAACAAGAACGAGGAATAGATAGTAAAGTCCAACAACAAAATAGGTCTCAAACGGCATGTAGTTCTCAGCCTGGGCGGAGAGAGCGTTGTTAAACAATTCTGTAACAGCAATGTAAGCTACAAGGGAAGAATCTTTTAATCCGATAATAAATTGGTTCCCCAATGCTGGAATTGCTCTTTTAAATGCCTGAGGAAGAATAATACGGCGCATGGAAAGTGTGTATGGCATCCCTAAGGAGCGAGCCGCCTCCATTTGTCCACGGTCAATCGATTGAATAGATCCCCGAAAAATTTCAGCTATATAGGCACCAGAGTGAATTCCCAAGGCAAGTGCACCTGCGGTAAAATCATTTAACACGAGCACGCTTGATATGCCATAATACAAAAACATAAGCTGGACAATCAAAGGAAGCCCTCGAACTAGAAAAATATAGGTATCGGCTATTTTTTCTAGAATGGTAATGTTAGAAACCTTGAAAAAGGCAAATATCAAACCGATTACCATAGCTATCAATAAGGATACAGCCGTAAGTTCCACAGTAGTCACGGTCGCTTTTAGAAATGCCATTCCATGGGTTTGGAAAATAGAAGCAATACTTTCGATAAAATTCATAGTCACTTGTACCCCCTTAGGAAAATCGACTGTAACAAATCACTAAGCATTACTTTTCCAGGAGATTCTTGCCAAACCATTTCACGCTTATCTTTTCATACGTTCCATCGTCAACCATTGACTTAATTGCTTCGTTTATCTTTTTTAGAAGGACTGGATTGTCCTTATTAACCGCAATCGCAATTTTTTCTTCTTGTAGGATTTCGTCAACATCCTTAATTTTCAATCCTGATTCTTTCATAGCGGAGATTCCAACGATTTTATCCGTTATAACTGCATCCACACGGCCTGGTCCAAGGTCTTGCAGGGCATAGACATCACTTGGATAATTTTTAATATCTTTTGTATATTGTTCGGCAACTATCTTATACGTGCTTGCTTGCATTACCCCTATTCTTTTATCCTTCAAGTCATCTTTCGTCTTCAACGTATCATTGGAGTCCGCTACAAAGATTTGTGCGCCGGATATATAGTAGGGATTTGTAAAATCTACCTGTTTCGCCCGTTCTTCCGTTGCTGTCATACTTCCGATAATCGCGTCATATTTCTTTCCTTTCAATCCTTGTATAATCGTTTCCCATGGGTTTGTTACTGGATTAGCCTCTAACCCAACCCTTTTCGCGATTTCATTGCCGATTTCAACATCAAAACCAACAAGTTTTCCTCCGTCTTTATAATTTAACGGTTTAAGCAAACCACTCATGGCAAATGTTAATTTCCCATCGTTGACCAAATCCATTTTCTCATCCTTTACTTCCTTCTTCTCTGATCCATTCGATTTACTTGAACTGCAGCCGCTTAAAACAAAAAGGAACATTAAACCTACAATGATAGCAATAGACATCTTCTTCATTTCATTCACCTCTTATAATTAGTTTTATAACATTCGGTCTTACGTTTGATTCCGTTTCTTCTTCCTGAAAGGATCCAGCTCCGCCATGTTCTGTTTCCATACGGACAAAATCAAGCATCCAATGGCATAATTCATGGTCCACGGGCTCCGATATTACCTGAACGTTCCTTCCAGTTTATCTCGTGAAAACGATGGACTTTGCTTCTCATTTGCGAATCAAACCTCCTTTCTTCCCCATTCGTTTCCCTCCAAAATTTCAGTAAGTGCTTCAATCAATGAGTCGATATCATCTCGTGTATGAAGTTCTGTTACGCTGTATAGGGCAGATTGACCTACCTCAGGAAAATCCATGGATAGATCCTTGCCTCCAAGAACATTCTTTTCTAGTAGTCTTTCATTAATCACTTCCACAGACAGACCCGTTCCATTAAAATCAACAATAAAGTCTTTTAAAAAAGGTGAACTAAATCTAGCACCTTTTACACCCGCTATTTTATTTAGTTCCATTACTGCATATTGACAATTTTGCATAAGGGTTTGACCTATTTCGTACATTGCATTCTGACTAAGCAGCCCCGTTGAAACGGTTCCAACCAAGTGGGGAGGAAACTCATTAATATACTTCTCTTCATCCCTTACGGCAATAAATCCCACTTGTGTTTCCCTGTCCTTCCAATGCATCCCAGACAGACGGAGATCTCCGCAAACAATATCGGCACCATAGCGACTTGGGGAGGCTAGTACCCCCAATGAAGCAGGATCAACGTTAACAACTTGCAGTGCTCTATGTTCCCTAATCATGTCAGCCACTTCACTACCCTGCGATTCAATCGATCCTAGATAGGTGGGATTTTCGAAATAGACCGCTGCTATATCACTGGATAATTTTTTCTTCAAATCTTCTAAATCTAACAGGCCAGTATCTTTGTCGTAAGCAATAACAACAAAATCTAGCTCTGGTGAGCCGTAATATCTAATGATGTTAAATCTTTCCGGGGATACTATTTTTGCCACGAGGACCTTCTTTCTCCCTGTAATACGGGCAGCCATTCTAATCGCTATGGCTGCTGCTTTGCCCCAATCAAAGGTAATAATCTTCAAAATTTCCATATCTATAAACTCTGCTAGTAACCTTTGAGATTCTAACAATATCTGCAGCTGTCCTTGATTCCAAAGATGTTCACCAGCAAAAGATGTTAGGAATTCCGGCCCTAGATCTCCTTCGTCACAAACAGCCGGTATTTTGTTCTGCCAGCAGTCCGCATAAATTTCCGGTACTATTCCTTCATTTTGTCCAGATACCATATTTTGCAAGTTAGGATGTACCTTTTTTGTCATATGAATACCTCCTATTTCCGTAAGCATGTCAATGAACTATATTGCAATAAATGTGCCAACCTAATAAATGCATAAAACTCAGGAAGTTCACCTGAAAGAATGATTTTTATTTGCCATTATTGGCAAATAGTTGACAGATTCGCAATATTTGGAATATTTCTATATAATAGATAACAAGACCTATATCAACCTTGTAGACTTCCAACCACTACTTTTTTCTCTTAAGCGACCAAAAACTCTGAAAGTGAAAAAACGAAGGGAGGGCTTATATTGCCTTCAATCATGTCTATCACCAAGGTTATTCATACATTTGCCGAGCTTTTAAAGATAGAAATTGCCTTTTTCAATAATGAGGGGGTTTTAACTGCCTCGACAGAAGAATATAGGAGAAAGAAAGGGAACCGGGTGCATCAGGCTTTTTTTCAAAAGCTATATGAAAACCCTGTTAAATTTGTACATAAGCCAGGTCATACGAATATGTGCCGGGGCTGTCATTTCCAAAATAAATGTCCTTCAACAGCAGAAATTGTTCAGAATTTAACGGTAAACAATACCCATTACGGTTATCTTTCATTCGTAAGTTTTACCGAAGATGGTCAAAAAAATTTGATTGACCGTCAAAAGGAATATAACTACTGGATTACTAAATTAATGGATATTATTACGATCATCCTTCTTGAAACCGGCGGGGTACCGAAAATAAGGAGAAGACATGAAAAAACCGACTATATTATTGGAAATAGTTTGGAAATGCAAAAAATAAAAGAGCTGCTGAAAAACATCAAAAACAGCACTTCTTCGATTGTGATTACGGGAGAGACTGGAACAGGGAAAAGCTTATTGGCAAAGATGATTCATGAACAAAGCATGTTTCAAAAGGGAGATTTTGTGGAAATAAATTGTGCGAGTATTCCAGAATCTTTATTTGAAAGCGAATTGTTTGGTTATGAAGAAGGAGCATTTACTGGTGCAAGAAAAAGAGGAAAACCGGGTTATTTCGAGCTAGCGGATAAGGGAACGCTTTTCTTAGATGAGATTGCAGACCTCCCTATCCATCTCCAGCCAAAGCTTCTAAAAGTATTGCAGGACGGTTTAGTACAAAGAATAGGCGGGACACTGCCCAAAAAGGTAAATGTTCGAATCATTGCAGCAGCGAATCAATCTTTGGAAGAACTGATGGAATTAAAACAATTCCGTTCAGACCTCTATTACAGACTAAAGGTAATTCCGCTCCATTTAACTCCATTGAGGGAAAGGAAAGAAGATATCGAGGAGTTACTCCCCTTCCTATTGGAAAAGCTGCAAATACGAACAGGAAAGTTCATTCAAACGTATAGCAAAAGTTATTTGAAGAGATTAAAGGAATATCATTGGCCTGGGAATATCCGCGAGTTGGAAAATGTCATTGAGTACAGCATGAATATCGAAAAAAGCACACAATTGACCGAATCGTCACTACCTGATTTCATAGGAAGGAAATCAAAATCGAGAATCCCTCACTCTATAAAGGAACGAGGAGTATTACAAGAGGCAGAAAAAGAGATCATCTTACAAAAACTCAATCAATATGGCTATGATCTTGAAGGAAAAAAGCAAGCAGCGAAGGAACTAAAAGTCAGTGTAAGGACATTGTATAGGAAAATGGAGAAATATAGTATATAGCGAATATTTAAAAGGGTGTCAGGCACTATGTGAAGAATTCACATGGTGGCTGACACCGTATTAACACTGTTTGCGTCCTAAATCTACTGCTGAAGTTAGTTCACTATTGAATGGCGAAATCCTGAATTTCAAAGTTAAATCTTCAAATTTACAACGATATTTTTCGAGCTGATTTTGACCGCAGGAATTACTGCCGAGACCATTTTGTTTGTAATCGAGATTTAAAACAACATAGTCACGCGGTTTCAAATCAATCGTATGCTTCGCTCGTTCTAAATCGCTAATTTCATAGTGTGATGCGCTAAAATCAAACGTTTCATCAGTGATGAAACTAAGCCCATTCGCATCATGATCTGTTAGACTGACCCAGTCACATTCAGAACGATTGCCGTTTTCCTGCGGTTTCACATAGTTCGTAAACAAGCCATCAACCGTCTGTCTGTATACGCCTAAATGATTCGCTTCTTTCGAATCCACATAACTTTCACCCGGTCCTCTGCCGCGCCATTGTATCTCGTCAAAGTCCTTATTTAAGCGCAGGTTCACCCCAAGGCGCGGAAGCATTACTGGTGCATTTTCCCTCACCCCGGAGGCAATACCGTTAACAGTACACACAATATCTCCATCAGGATAAATACTGTAATGATACTGAAGCTGATAGAACCACGAGCTGTTTGTTGTCCCGTAGAATGCATCGGTCTGCCACTCAAAAACCCCATCTTTCAACACATACTGGACGTCTTCCACGATTTCATGACCTAAGTGCATGAAGTATTTGGTACGATAATCCGAAAGCAAGTACATATCATTGTCAATCGGTGCGCGCCAGAAATTGAACTGCGGACCTTTTTCGATCTGAACCTTGCCGTTGCGAGTAACCTCTTTCATTGTCCCCTTGACGTGATCAAAAGTGACCGTAAAATCATTACCAGAAACCGTTACAATTGCACCATCTTTACGGACATGAAGCTTCCCCTCAGGATGTACCTTTGGCAATTTTCCCTTACCCGGAAGAACAAAGGAAGCATTCGCTAATTCATGCCCTTTTACGGCCCATGGCATATCTTGTTTTAAGGTATAGGAAAATACGAAATAATAATGGGCACCACTAATCCTTTCGATATCTTGTCCTGATCGCACCTGAATCTCTGCTGTTTCTCGTCCCGCAATCTTTGGCAGTTCCACCTTAAAGGACTCTAGCAGTTTATCATCTTCAAACAATGAGCAGGTAAGTTCTAAATGATCCAATGACAAGAAATCATAGCGGTTGATGAGACGGAATAATCCCTTCTTCATATCGATACATTCCGTTTGAACCGGTTCAATCACTTTCTTGTATTCTGCTAAACTAGGCGACGGCGTCCCATCCGGCATAATTAACCCATCGATACAGAAATTCCCATTTGTCGGATCATCGCCGAAATCCCCGCCATAGCGGTAGTAAACTGTGCCATCCTCCGCCACAGTCTCAATTCCGTGATCAAACCACTCCCAAATAAAGCCGCCTTGCAGTTTATCATATTTGTAAAATAAATCCTGATATTCTTTTAGATTCCCAGGTCCATTCCCCATGGCATGGGCGTATTCGCAGAGAATATGCGGCTTTTTTGTTTTCTCAATCACTTTGTCCATCGTCAGCCTGTCCCCATGCTCTTCAAGCCATGTGTACATGGTGCTGTAAACATCTGTAACTTCTGCTTCAAAATCTCCTTCATAATGAACAAGGCGGGTTGGGTCCATTTCCTTCGCCCGTTTGGCCATCGCCCTGAAATTACAGCCAAACGATGACTCATTTCCAAGTGACCACATAATAATACATGGATGGTTTTTATCCCGTGCAATCATCCGCTCTAAACGGGAAACATGTGCCGTTTCCCATGCTGGGTCGTCGCTGATCCAATCATATTTACCGGTTGAAGCGGCGCACGAAAAACGCGAAAGCGTTTCACGATAAATGCGAAAACGCCTATCTAGGCTGTTGGGTTTTGGGGTCGGAGTATCGGCGGCTGGATAACTGAACGAGTAGAGGACATAACA
>NZ_JBMPZU010000074.1:0-2206 GCF_049463095.1 Neobacillus sp. 19
TCTATTATCGGAGCCGCTGACTTTTACTACACTTTTTGTTACCTTCGATACTTGAATTTGCAGTCCGCTGAACTCATTACCGGAACTTTCATTTGGAATACTAATAGAGCCAATCATGGCAATACCGTTTATACAATCATCTAAGGTTAGATTAGTGAATCGGTTTCCATTTACAAAGTTATATTTATTTTTAACTTTTGGCTCCTCAGCCTCCAATTTAACGCCGGTTTGAAAGCCTGCAATATTTATGTCAGTAAAATTGACAAAACTAATAAAATTACCTGAACCCCCAGCATATAGATGAAGAGCTGTCCCCTTATGTGAACCGCTGGTGTTTAAGATCGTTACATTGTTGATTCGGGTTTTGTCCCAGGACCAAAATTTTTGATTTCCGTCTAAATAAATGACGTCTGAATCAAATTCAGCATTGACAATTTCAAGAATTCCATTTAACAGGGATGCATTTTTCTCTACTTCAATAACTTTAAAGTTCCCTTCGATTTGTAACGTTGTATTTTGGCCAAATTCTAGTTCAATGCCCTCCTTTAAAACGATTCCTTTATTCAGAATATACCTCTTATTTCCAAGTAACTTTACAGTTCCAATTTTCGAATCATGACTGAAATGGATCGCTTCTTGAATGGAAGTAGAATCGTCCTTTGCATCGTCGCCATTGGCTCCGAAGTCCTCCACATTCACATATTCGTTTTGACTATTTGCGGTCATGGTGACAAATTGGTCTTCCTTTTTCAATCCAAGATTCTCGGCAACATTGTTATTAAAAAAAAGGATGCCTGCTACGACAAAAATAATCGCTGTAAGATAAATAATATTGCCCCTTCTTTTCATACTAATCTCCTAACAACAATGTATTAATTTCTTTATATGAGTGATTATAGTTCATTATAACGAACAAGTCAATAATATTACCTCTATTATAGGTATTTTTAATCAGGTCTTTGGTTTGCTATTTTGTATTGCCAGTTTTATTTCCCTCAAATCTGCTTCATTAATTAATCCAGACTCCAGGGCAGTGTTAATAAAAACACTCCAATCTATTAAAGGATTTTTTTGGGGATTTCTTGTTTCCAACGTTGAGTTATTTGGACTGAGAAGGGTCTGAATATTAACCTCTAATGCTGCGGCAATTTTCACTAGCACTTCAATGGATGGGTTTGTTTGAATATTTCTTTCAATGTGGCTTAAGTAGGACTTGGAGATATCTGTTTTCTCAGCCAGCTGAGATAACGTAAGGTTTCTTTCTTGCCTTAATTTTTGAATTTTTGTACCTAACATAGAGAACCTCCTTTAATAAATTTCACTCCTTTCTCTAATGTCATTATAGTGAACAATATATTCTTTGTAAAGAACATTAAATGTCAATTTTTCTGATCCTTTTTAGTTTTATTTGTTTTTTTCTAAAAATCAAATTGACATCGCTCCAAAGTTGTAGTAAATTTTATAAATAATCTAAATATTGATTTCTTATCAAGAGAGGTTGAGGGAATGGCCCTGCGACGCCTCAGCAACCATCAATGGGGAAACTCATTGAAAAGGTGCTAAGTCCTGCAGATTAGCTGCTGCTAATTTGCAAGATAAGAAGAATGACAATTTGGTCGTACTTACAAAAGTCTTCTTCTTATAGAAGGCTTTTTTTATATCCTAATGACTTTAGTGCCTCGTAGCATTAAAGCACCGCAGAAAGCCAATATTTATAGTTTACTAAACAAGGAGTGTGCACCATGTACAAAATTGATACGAAACTTGCCCAAATTGGAAATCGCAGTGACACTGCAACCGGAACAGTGAACCCTCCGGTTTATTTTTCAACAGCTTACAGACACAATGGAATCGGACAATCAACCGGATTTGACTATTCACGGACAGGGAATCCAACACGACAGCTCCTTGAAAAAACAATTGCCGATTTGGAATGCGGTGATCAAGGGTTCGCCTGCAGTTCAGGAATGGCTGCGATTTTCACGATCCTATCCTTATTCCAAGCGGGGGATGAATGGTTAGTGAGCGAGGATTTATATGGTGGTACCTACCGGTTATTAGAAAGGCTATAAAAAATGGGGCTTTAAGAATTCGAAGCGGCGCACGAAAAACGCGAAAGCGTTTCACGATAAATGCGAACGCCTATCTAAGTTGTTGGGTTGGCAAGTTATATCGGCGGCTACAACCGAACGAAGAACAACAAAAC
>NZ_JBMPZU010000075.1:0-3827 GCF_049463095.1 Neobacillus sp. 19
AATTGTGAAGAATATCGCGAAATAACGTGGCAATAAATTAAACAAAGTGGTGATAAGAATGAGAATGGTTGACTTAATCGAGAAAAAAAGAGATGGATTTGAATTAACAACCGAAGAGATTAATTTTATTATCAAGGGTTATACGGACGGTTGGATTCCGGATTATCAACTGAGCGCCTTAACAATGGCAATCTTTTTAGCGGAATGACTGAAAATGAACGAGCAGACTAACGATGGCGATGGTTCAATCTGGTGATAAGATTGATCTATCACAAGTTGAAGGTATTAAAGTGGATAAGCACTCTACAGGGGGCGTAGGAGACACCACAACGCTAGTTCTGGGACCTCTTGTTGCCGCACTTGGAGTTCCGGTTGCGAAAATGTCTGGCCGCGGATTAGGCCATACTGGCGGAACAATTGATAAATTAGAGGCGGTTAAAGGCTTCCACGTTGAAATTGAAAATAATGAATTCATTGAATTAGTGAATAAAAATAAGATTGCAGTAATTGGGCAAAGCGGTAACTTAACACCTGCCGATAAAAAGCTTTATGCACTAAGAGATGTAACGGCAACCGTTGATAGCATTCCACTTATTGCAAGCTCTATAATGAGTAAAAAGATTGCTGCAGGCGCGGATGCGATTGTTCTTGATGTTAAAACGGGTGCTGGGGCCTTCATGAAGACGCTTGATGATTCACGAGAATTAGCAAAAGCAATGGTCCGAATTGGGAATAATGTTGGCAGAAGAACAATGGCTGTTATTTCCGATATGAGTCAGCCGCTTGGGTTTGCTATCGGAAATGCTTTGGAAGTGAAGGAAGCGATCGATACCCTAAAAGGTGAAGGACCTGAGGATCTAACGGAGCTTTGTTTAACACTAGGCAGCCACATGGTTTACCTTGCAGAAAAAGCTGACACCCTGGCAGAAGCACGTACAATGCTTGAAAATGTGATTAAGGATGGTTCTGCCCTTGAAAAATTAAAAGTATTTTTAAGTTCTCAGGGCGGCGACGCTGCGATTGTCGATGATCCATCTAAAATGCCACAAGCTAAATATATCTTTGAACTTGAGGCGAAGGAAGACGGTTATGTAGCCGAAATCGTTGCAGACGAGGTTGGAACTGCCGCGATGTTGTTAGGTGCTGGAAGAGCAACGAAGGAATCTGTTATAGACCTTGCTGTAGGCCTTGTACTAAGAAAGAAAATCGGCGACCAAGTAAAAAAAGGCGAATCACTCGTTACAATCTACAGCAACTTTGAAAATGTAGAAGAAGTAAAACAAAAGCTTTACGAAAATATCAAGACCTCAAACACAAAAGTAGACGCACCAATTCTTATTCACGGAGAAATAACAGAGTAAACACAATAATCCCTATAGAAGGGTAATAAAGGGTGTCAGGCACCATGTGAAAAATTCACATGGTGCCTGACACCCTATTTTTTTGTGTTGTTGGAGGAAATTATTGTATAAAGTAATTTATTTTGGAAAAAATGGAGGCTATAAAGAATGGAGGGTTATGCGAATGAAACGATTTGTCTCTTTCATAGTGACGTCTTTTTTACTTACTAGTTTATGGAGTCCATCTGCTTTTGCTGCCGAAGAAAAAAAAGAGTACTGATATCGTCAGTAATGTTAAATCTGCTATTTTAATTGAACGGGATACAGGAACAGTTCTCTACGAGAAAAATGGGAATGAAAAGCTGCCGCCTGCCAGTATGACTAAAATCATGACCATGCTTCTAATCATGGAAGCTCTGGATCAAGGAAAGCTGACATGGGATGAAAAAATTCGCACTAGCGAATATGCAGCCTCTATGGGAGGATCACAAATTTTCCTTGAACCTGGAGAAGAGATGACAACAAAGGAAATGTTAAGTGGAATCGCGATTGGTTCCGGAAATGATGCATCTGTTGCGATGGCTGAAAAAATCGCCGGCTCTGAAGACGCGTTTGTTGATATGATGAACGATAAAGTAAAAGAATTGGGGTTAAAGGATACATTCTTTAAAAATACAACTGGACTTCCTGTAAGTGGTCATTACAGCTCAGCAGCAGACATGGCCGTAATGGCAAAAGAGCTTTTAAAATATGAAGACATTACAAAATTTACTGGTATGTATGAAGCATACCTTCGCGAAAATACAGACAAAAAATTCTGGCTCGTTAACACCAATAAATTAGTACGTTTTTACCCTGGTGTCGATGGCCTGAAAACAGGCTTTACTGCAGAAGCAAAATACTGCCTAACGGCAACAGCTACGAAAAAGATGGTATGCGTGTGATTGCCGTTGTTTTTGGTGCTCCAACATCAAAAAGAAAGAAATGCACAAGTTACCAAAATGCTTAATTATGCCTTTGCCCAATATCAAACACATCCGATGTTTAAACGAAATCAAACCATTGGTCAGGCGAAAATAAGCAAGGGGAAGGATAAGTCGATTGAGGCTGTGACAAGCGAACCATTATCGTTATTGACAAAAAAAGGGGAAAAGACAGCGGATGTGAAACAAAAGATTGTCATACAAAAAAATCTAAACGCTCCTATTACAAAGGGTGATAAAGTAGGGACAATAAAGCTCATTAAGAACGGAAAAGTCATCCTGGAAAGTCCGTTAGTAGCAGGTAAGAGTGTTAAGGAAGCAGGATGGTGGACACTTTACAAACGTTCATTCGGAATGTTTAGAAAGGCTGGAAAGTAACGGACGGTGCGTGTCGAAACATCAAGATACATTACTAATTTTAGCGAATTACGACTAGTTTTGTATATATAGAAGGAGATTACCGTTTGTAAAGCGAATTTGACTCACTATACCAGAATAAGGAGGACGGGGATAGTGAGTCTTAACATTGATATGGAAACTAAACATGATGTTTTATGTATTCGCTTAAGTGGTGAATTGGATCACCATACTGCGGATGAACATCGTGAGCAGGCAGCAGCTATTATTGAAAAAAGTTGATTTCGTCATATTGTTTTAAATCTTGAACAGCTTTCTTTCATGGATAGCTCTGGATTAGGGGTTATTTTAGGAAGATACAAACAAATTAAACAGGTTCATGGTGAAATGGTCCGTGTGCAATTTCCCCAGCAATACAAAGATTATTCGATATGTCTGGTTTATTTAAAATTATCAAAATGGAACCGACAGAGGAATTTGCATTGCAAAGATTGGGGGTAGCCTGAATGAAGAATGAAATGAAGCTAGAGTTCAGTGCTTTAAGTCAAAATGAATCATTTGCCCGTGTAACCGTTGCTGCCTTTATTGCTCAGCTTGACCCGACAATGGATGAGCTGACTGAGATTAAAACAGTTGTTTCAGAAGCAGTTACCGATGCGATTATTCATGGCGATGAAAATGATCCTAATGGAATTGTATATATTCAGGTTTCCATTGAGGATAGCCTGATTGATATGACCATTAAGGATGTTGGTTCAGGAATTGTAGATGTAGAGGAAGCGCGTCAGCCCTTATTTACAACAAAGCCGGAATTGGAACGGTCCGGTATCGGATCCACCATCATGGAAAACTTCATGATGTGGTAGAGGTTCACACGCAGCCAGGCCGAGGAACCTAGGTTAAATTACGGAAGCATTTAAATTCCAGCAAAATGCTTTGCAATTAAGGAGACTTGCCAATGGATGTGGAGGTCAAGAACGAAAATAAAAAAACGTATTTAAAGGATCATGAAGTGAAAGAGCTCATTAAAAAAGAGTCAAGAAGGGGACCAGGAAGCTAGAGATTTAATTGTTGAAAAAAATATGAGGCTCGTTTGGTCTGTTGTCCAACGGTTTTTAAATAGGGGCTATGACCCGGATGACTTGTT
>NZ_JBMPZU010000076.1:0-11185 GCF_049463095.1 Neobacillus sp. 19
ACGTTTTTTCGTCACTGATACTTGCTCGCGATGAAAATGATTCTTTGAAAAGGAAATACATAGTCATTTTAACCAACAGATTGAAAGTCGCATTTAATATTTCAATTAACTAAGCAGAGTAGCCTTCCAATGGTCTACTCTATTTTTTTAGGCAGGGGTTATGGTTATAATAGATTTATATAACGGTTATCAGAGGTGAAGAAATGAGTTACGAAGTATTACAAAAGCACATGTTAAAGGATACATACATAGACATTTCATTTAGAAGGTACTTAGCATTTAAAGAAACGGAAGCATATGATGAGGCCTATAAAGATGAAATCTTGACGAGATTGAATGATTTTTTGCAGGGACAGGAAATTAATGAACTTACTGTAGTTGAAATTGTAAAGAAAATACAAAAGGAGATCCCCTCTTCTGGCAGTTTTGTTCATTGGAGCAATACTGGAGACTTGGTGAAGCATGCTGAGTCACGGCCTTTGGAATTAGCAGAGTTATTGAATCAGTTATATTATTCAGCTATACCGGTTGAAGAAAGGATTGAAGGGTTTAAACAAAGAGGTTAGGCTTTCCTTTCAACGATTTCCTTGGGAGCACAGTTGTTTGGATATTTATTAGCGGCACTTGATTACAAAAAATATCCACTCCATAAGCAAGAGGTTTTTAGCGATTTGAAAAAATCCTTTGGAAGTGAGTTAAAACTAGGTACAGTTGGCACCAATTATGAAACGTATTTAAATCTATGTGAGAAAGCACTGGAACACTTCAAGCCTTCGTATCCTGAGTTAACAATTTTGGATATGCAGGATTTCTTTTTCTGCAGTACCCAGTACAATCAAATTATAGTCGAGAGTGCTGTCGAGTATTTGTATCAAATGGCTGTTGAATTGAGTGTTTTCATGAAAAAGCCTGAGCGTTTGTTGGATGTTCTTGTCACGATGGATCGACAACAATTACACTCGCTCCGGGAACATTATCGAAACAGCGAAAAAATCAACCTTATTAAATTTATGGTTCTTGATAAAATTCTTCTATCAGGTTCTATCAGTCTAGCGGAACTGGAACAGATTAAAGAACAGGTGAAGGCGAAGTACGATACAAATATCCTGCAGGCTTGGATTAATTTTACGATTCTTTTCCAGCTCTATTATTCGGATAAAAAACAAAAGGTTCAGGAGGAGCAGCGGAAAATTCATGCTGCCATCCGCCATTTGGATGAGTTTAAAGATATGCCTTTTGTGAAGGATAAAGCGTTAAATGGTTTCAATTGGAATCAAAACTTTGGAGGATCACACTGCTGGCTGGCAGTTTATGAAGAAGGGTACGATAATCACCGAGTAGCTCCGCAGTTTTATTTATCAGTGGATGAAAAAGGAATTCGTTATGGTTTATTTTATGGAGATCAGCATCCTAAGCAAGGGCAGGACGATATTACCATTGAGTCGAATGTCCACTTTTTTACTTATGAAGAATTTCATCAGAAAATGGCTGGTGTATTAGAGCGTTATAAAGATCAAGGTACAAAGGAAGTCAAAGATACAGTAAGTCCTTATCAAATGGAAAAAGAAATTAGTACGGAAACATGGACAAATCTCCTTCAAGACCGCCAGATTTTTTATGAAAGTGATTTAGTGTATCTTCAAAAAATGGTCGAATTAGGCGGGCAGGCCACTGCCACCCAGCTAGGCGCCGCACTAGACAAGCATAATAATTCCTTTAATGCCCCTGTTGGGAATCTGGCAAAAAGGGTATTGACAGCTACTGATATGGCTGCACCTAAAAGACCAGATGGCAGCAATGCCTATTGGTCAGTACTTTTTGATGGCGAATATGAAGAAAACAATCATTTTCTTTGGATATTAAAACCAAATTTGAAAGAAGCCATGGCAGCAATTTTCAATAATGAAGAGCAGTTTGAATCATATACAAAAGAAGATTTCTTAAGTGAAGTATTTATTGATGAAAAACAATATGACACTATCGCGAACTTACTTCAATATAAGAGGAACATAATTTTTCAAGGACCTCCTGGTGTGGGTAAAACGTTTGTATCGAAAAGGCTGGCCAAATCTTTAATGGGTGTGAATGATCCTAATCGAGTTGAAATGGTCCAGTTCCATCAAAACTACGCTTACGAAGATTTCGTGATGGGTTATCGGCCAAGTGAACAAGGATTCGCACTATTAAATGGAATCTTCTTTGACTTTTGCGACCGTGCTTTAAAAAATCCGGAACACGATTATTACTTCATTATTGATGAGATTAACCGAGGGAACTTGTCGAAGATTTTTGGAGAACTGTTCATGCTGCTTGAGCGGGATAAACGAGATGAATTTGTTACAATGGGATATTCCAAAAAGAAATTTACCGTACCCAGCAATGTCTATCTAATTGGCACGATGAATACGGCTGACCGCTCGTTAGCCCAGTTGGAGGTAGCACTTCGCCGCCGCTTTGCTTTCGTTACACTTGAACCTGCCTTTAATGAGAAATGGCGTAAACCACTTCGATCTTCGGGTGTATCCGAGAAAATGGTAAACCGAATTTTGTTTGCGGTGGAAAAGATAAATAGAGTTATTGTCGGTGACTTCCAATTGGGGAGCGGGTATGCGATTGGCCATTCCTTTTTTACAGCAAAACCGGATAATCTGGATGAGAATATGTGGTATGAAAATATCCTTCACTTTGAGGTTATCCCGTTAATAGATGAATACTTCTTCGATCGGCCGGAAATCGTGCAGTCATTGATTGAGGGAATCTAAATGGAGACGATGTTTAAAGTTCCAATTCGAAACTTGTTTTGTCTGCTTAGTTATGTAAACGAGATGCCGGATTTAGTTGAGAGCCTCAGTGATGTGGATGAGAACTTGATTACCTATGACTTTATCACCAATCAATTTTTACAGGAAGTGCAGCTCTTACATCGGAGTGGGCTGATAAAAAATTATGTAATCAAAAGGGAATCCACCAGTCATCTCGGGGGACGCGTAATGATGAATGATTCCATGCCCTTTATCGTGGGTAGACAGCCTATAGTGGTATGCGAGAAGGATCAATATTCTGCGAATATTCTATTGAATCAAGTGATGAAAAGCACGTTAAAGGCGATTTGTTTTAACCATTTTATAAAGGAAGAAACGAGGAAACGCAGCTTTACCTATATGGAGTACATGCCGGAAGCGGATGCTCTCCCAATTACCAGTGACATTTTTTCAAGAATATACTTTGGCAGGCACGACGTTCGCTATAAACGAATGATTCATATTGCCAGATTATTGCATGAATTGACGCTGTTGTCCCATAAGCATGGCAACTGGAGCTTATTCAATGCGGAACTTGATGAAACAGCTCTGAATCAAATATTTGAGAAATTCCTGTTTCATTTTTACCGAATTGAGCAGCAAGATTATCAGGTAGCGTCAGAGACTTTGCGCTGGAAGCTGGATGGGAGTCCATCCTTTTTGCCATCGATGAAGACGGATGTTTCGTTAACGCATAAAAATCGTCAACAGAAAGTAATCATGGATGCAAAGTTTTATAAGAATGTTTTCCAAAGAAACTTCGGAAAAGCATCCTTCCATAGCCACAATATGTATCAGCTGTTCACCTACCTGATGCACCAGCCAAAAGATCTGTGCCTGCGTGGCATTTTGATTTATCCGTTTAATGGGGTAGAAGTGGATGAGACGTTTACCTGGGATGAACGAATGACGATGGAAGTATTGACCTTGAATTTGAATGATTCGTGGAAGGAAATTTATCGGAAGTTGATTAGGGTTCTTGAAAGATAATATAGCCGCTAAACGAACAAATGTACTAAGGATAGGATTTAATAGGTTCTCAAGGGTGATCGACATGCTACTAGGTTTGACCATAGTGACGGTTCAGTGGAAAACCATGAGAATCGTCCCTGTGGCATGAAATAAGAGTATCGCAAAAAATCCCGAGATCCATTGATGGAATTGGGATTTTTTTAATAAGAGTAAATTTTGTTATTTTTCCTTCAATACGCCTATTTTAAAAAGGTTAACAAGTATCCCTTTATTTTTATACCGATTATAAGCAATCAATCTATTTAAATTCTTTATTGTTAAAGCTGATGGATTAATGGCCAATTCAATTTCATCCTTAATCAAGATACCACTAATCTGCTCTTAAAGGTAGAAAATGTCTCTAAAAGATCCTCGCTTGATCAGTTTTATCAGGTACTCTCGTCATTTTATAATGGTAAGTGTTTTTACTGTGGGAAGACCATAAAGAAAGCAAACGCACATGTCGATCACTTTATTCCCTGGAGTTTTGTCCAAGCGGATCAACTGTGGAATTTGGTGATTGCCTGCAGCGCTTGTAATTTGTCGAAAAGTGATAAGTTGGCCAATGAACTATTTTTAGAGACAGTGATTGATCGAAACAAAACGTTAGTTTCAATCACAGAGCTGAGAAATAGGGAAGATATGCAAGTCTATTCAAGTAAAAAGCTGGAAGACCTTTATCACTATTCAGTCGAAAATGGATTTACTGATTTTTGGATGCCAAAGAAGATAATCGTCTAATCTGAAGCATTACAGCTTACAGGAAAGAATGGTTGTAGAAGTAATAGTCAACTAGCATGCAGGGTCCAATGAGGTACTCTCAAAAAAAATAGATTTATTATTTTTAGGATTCTAAGAGATAAAAGTCTAATTCCTCCACACGTTACCCGAGGAATTAGACTAATGATGATCATTAACAATCGTGCCAACAAAGCGCGATATTTATGATTTAATATATCGGTATTGCTTATGTGAAAGAATGTTGGAATAGTAATTTTCAAATTACCAAGCAAGGTCATCAGGCCTTGCTTATTTGATTGGTAAGGGAAACTCTTTAATAGCCTAGATAATATGGGTTACAACTAACGACCCATTACAAACAGATGTGATTCAAACCAGGTAAAAATAGCTAATGTGTTAACGTATATTCAATATGGCAGACCTGGTTCTATTCTTTTATAACAATCTTCTCATGATGGAAAACGTTTGGCTGAAAATGATTGTTTTTTCTGGGGGTAATAAGCAAGAACAATGTTTTTGTATTCAAACAATGATAAAAACCTTATATATAATAGTTAAATAGTAATGAAGGTTAGTAAATAGGCTGGGAATGGATTATTATCTGAAAATTCATAACTCTGTGTTGACTATTCCAATAAGTGGGGTTAAGATAAAAGGGAAAACATTTGGCTAAAATTTGGCTAAATAGATTTGGCTTTTTGGCGCTAAATAACTTTAAAGATAATGAAAGGGTGTGGTGCTTGGCAACTCTAAAAGAAATAGTCATTGCTATAAGTTAATGAGCCGGTTTATTGATGAACAAAAGGATGACATGCCGACAGTGATGTTTCTTGCAAGTGACGTCATGACGATTTTGTAGAAACGGGGGAGGGATCTCTAATTTTTACTTTCGAATGATTTGAAAGGGTTTACAATCATGGTCAACACATTTAGGGTCATTCCCCCGGCACACTAAAGCTTTCAACAAAAATGGCAGATTTTCCGGATGAACATTTCAACCTGATTGATCAACATCGAATTTACAGATGAAGAATACGAAAAAGTCCTCTTAGAAGCCCTACGGTAATAGTTGCCCTTCCATCATAGAATACTTACACTATATGTTTTTTTCACGCAGACAATAGAACTAAATCTCCATGGTATTACTACCGCTAGCCAACTCAATTTCCGGACTTGTTTCACCGATGTTTCCGTAGCATCCAATATTTTGTACGATAAGAAATCAAAATATTCTGTTTGGATTCTTCGGTGATGACATGTGCAGGTTTACGACCACGATCACCGTACACAAATAAAGTTTTACCTTGTTTCTTGTAGCCGTGTTTCATACGGTTTACATGCTTTTTCGTACGTCCAAGGGTGTAAGCAGCACTGTCCTGTTTACCGTCTGTTTCAACTAGTTTTTTATTAATTGTGTACTTTTGATTTCCCTCCATGGTTAAGTTAACCTTTCTCATTTTGTATTAATGTATTAAATAAAAGTAACGAGTTTTTAAGAGATTTGAAGTTACCAGGAAAGGAGGTGATGAAAAACTGTTTTGCCCTTTTAGTGTAAAAGAGAAGTTAGAACACTCGAGCTACTAATTAATGTAGAAAACAGAAAATAACAACTCTGAAAAAAAGAGGCTGAAAACAGAGAAGCAAAACTCTAGAATAAATGAGGCTGAAAACGGAGGATCACATCTCCAGAATAATGTGTTATTTGTATTTTGAAGGAGGTCGAATAAAATGCAACATTACAAGATTAGGAAAAGGTTCGAAAAAAAAACCCTGTCCGTTATACTTTCGGTGCTGATGACCCTAACCCTGTTGCCTTCTTTTGCATTTGCGGATACAGGTGCACAAACAACGATTGGCGGCAAAACAGTTGAGGAACTACAGAAACATATTAATAATCTATATTCAGATGAAACAACCGGCACAACCGGGCGTCTTCATAGGATGCAGGCATTTATTCAGGAACTTGCACTACATGCAAAGCTTAAAAACCCGGACTTTAAAATTATTCCGCAGGACGGAATCGATCTGGCTTTTAAAGATGGCGTTTCTGCCAACGGAGTTGACGAGGGTATCCTTGCTTTAGTTGATGGTTGGGGAATTGAAGGGATGGTAGGAAACGGGACCTTGACTACTCCAACTGCAACCCAACAAAAATACATTGCGTTAAGGCAAGCAGGCATATATGTGTCCGATACTACGGTGGTTAATACCCAACAGCAGCTTGACAATTATTATGCCAGAGCCAAAGCGTGGGACATTATTCCTTATCCGCGTATTGGTGGGGAATTAGCTCAGAGTTTATTCCCCGGATGGCGCTGGGCTGTCAATGGGGATTACTTTTGGGTTGATAATCCGTCCACTATAGGCCTGGGCAGCAGAATAGACGGCACCAGAAATGTCAATAAACTGACTGACGCGAAAAACTACCTGTACAATATCAACAGCCGACCTTATGATGCTTGGGACACATGGGACGCTGAAGAAGCAGCAGTTGTTGCAGAAGGCGGAGACGGTGATAGGGCTAGAATATTTGACTCATACGGCAGTGGCTTACTGGTTCCTTCCGCAGGCGGCCAGTATAAACCGGTTGCTGGAGAACGCGGGAAGCCCGCTGATATTGATGGCGTGAAAGCGCTATATGGGGACGAATGGGACTGGTGGTGGAGACAAGCAGGTCTTAACGTCAATGATGGTAGAAAGACTTGGCTTGAAGCGCTCAGGAACTCAGACTATGATGTGATTTATATTGATTCGTTTTACAACCATAGGGCATTTCCGGAAAACCAAACCCCTCTTACAAAAGAAGAGATCGATAGCCTTAAGGTTAAGCCCGACGGTGGCAAACGGCAGGTCATCGCGTATTTGAGCATCGGCTCGGCGGAGCAGAATCGTTGGTACTGCCAGGATGAGTGGACAAAGGCAGATCCTAATAATCCGAATACACCTAGGAGTATGAAAGCCGGCACAACAACCGGAAGCGGAGCCTCAAGAGTATATACTCCTGCCGAAGAAGGCACTCCGACGTGGCTGGCTTTCGGTTATGGCGGAAACTACACTGAAGAGGCGATTGTGCAATGGTGGGATCCGGCGTGGAGAGACATTATTATCAACGGCGGCGGCCAATACAAACATAAGACTACGGGAGACAACACGTCTTCCATTGACAGGATCATAAACCAGGGATTTGACGGAGTGTATTTGGACAATGTAGGTGTCTATAGCAATAACAGCTGGCCATCATGGGAAACTTACTGGACTGCTAATGGAGGTTTTCCCGGTGGATCCGTTTATCCAAATTCACATTCACTTCTAATGTTGCCGATGTCATTGATGGCTCCGTTTCAAACACGGAAAACACCGTTTGGAGTGCAGACACAAGTGTCTTGCCAAACCACACCAACACGATACCAGTTCCAAAGTTGAACCTGCCTACTGGCATGTTAGCAATTTGGGTGGTTACTGCCTCGCAGGATCCTGCCTACAAGGTTGGAGAAGTAATAATGAACCCATCCTCAATTATAGCTAGGAAGGACATCACCTTCGAACTGAGGTTAGTAAAGGCTACCGGAAACGACATTGTATGGAATGGGGCGAATGATAGAGAAGAAGCAGCAGTTATTAAGGCCGTTCAAAACGATAAGCGCAAAAATGCTTCTGGCCCTAAAATAACATCCAATGCCCACAGTGCGGAATTTCCAGGAATCTACTTTATCTGGGATTCCAAACAATCGGACAATGGCTACTTAAAGGTTCATGCTTCGGTATTCGATAAGTTTGAAAGTTTCATATTGACCGCGAAGGCATCCAATTCTTACTGGGATTTCGAAATCGCAATCCAGCCTGGCCAAGAAATGACAGATGATGATTGCTTTGTGTTCTATATCCCAAAGGTCAAGGAAGCCAAAAACATCAACATGGTATTTATTAGTGAGTAAGAACAAAATTCGCTTGTGTTACAGGCGCTTGACTATACGGAGAACCCTGTTGATATTCGGAATCCGGACAGAGGTTTTTACAGACCCCAAGAATATGTAATTCCGATCAGCGGTGGGATTCGAAGCTTCCTCTTGAAGCAAACTTAATTGGTTCGACGACAGTCAAGTAGACAATTGACTTATTCGAGAACCCGGTTGGGTTCTCGAATAAGTCTTGCATTTTTTTTTGGCCTGAAAAAAGGCAACTATATTAATTTGGGGAGGTTAGGAATTGAAAAAAGTATTCGGAAGGCTTGCGATCCTGTTAGTCGTTTGCCTGGTGTTGTCAAGCTCGTTGGATGCCGCAAGGGCGGAGTTCAGCTCGGTGAAGGCTCCCGGTAACGACATTGTATGGAATGGGGCGGATGATAGAGAAGTAGCAGCAACTATTGATGCCGTTCAAAACGTTACACGCAAAAATGCTTCTGGCCCTAAAATAACTTCCAATGCCCACAGTTCGGAATTTCCCGGTATCTACTTTATCTGGGATTCCAAACAATCGGACAATGGCCACTTAAAGGTTCAGGCTTCGGTATTCGATAAGTTTGAAAGCTTCATACTGACCGCGAAGGCATCCAATTCATATTGGGACTTCAAAATCGCGATCCAGCCTGGCCAGGAAATGACCGAAGATGGTTGCTATGTGTTCTATATCCCAAAGGTGAAGGAAGGCAAAACCATCAACATGGTATTTATTAGTGAGTTCAAACAAAAGTCGCTTGTGTCACAGGCACTTGACTATACGGAGAATCCTGTCGATATTCCGAATCCGGACAGGGGTTTTTACAGACCCCAAGAATATGTAATTCCGGTCGAGGGTGGAACTCCAAGTTTTCCTAACTTAAAGGCTACTATTACAGGTACCACGGTCCTGTCGATGCTCGCATCGTTTATATGGAATTTGACCTGAGGAACTTTTCGTCGAATGCCCCCCTGAAATAGAAGACCCTTAGGACCCTGGAGTGCTGCCGGTATCTTCCGCCAGATTATGGAACAACGCAGCCGTTGACACCCGCTGCGCTTGATTATGTAAGGGCAGCGCTTCAAAAAGTGAGAGATAGCGAAGCTGTTGATTGTGAAATTTAATTATGACGGACGGGGCTATACCTATATTGATAGTGGAGACTATGACCAGGTCATTCATGATTGCGAACCAGGGGCGCCACAAGGCAGGGTTTGGTATGAAACAGGAGTTCGGAGGATCTGATTTGGTTGATATACCTGGCCATGAGGACAAAAACTGGGTACAATATCATCTTTGGCAGCTTGGAAATGTTTTCAGCGAATTCGAAGATTCCATAATGGCTGTTAAAGGGGGGATCTTTGGCCCATGGGGTGAAATGCACTCGTCATCATATGCCAGCACGAAAGAGGGGTATCACTGGCTGTTGAATGCGTTGCTGAACTATGTTCCCGCTTCGCGTTCAATCTTAGTACATGCGGGCGGTGTCATGGCATGGCATAACGTTGAGTACGGTACCGATTATAGCTTTACTAATTTAATGCCGGCCCCGGCACGCGGAACACCGGCGCAACGTTTCGGTATGTTTAACGATAGTTATTCGTACGGTTTGGACGGCGACTGGTATAATGACAATGGCTCGCTTTCCGAAGGGTATGCATTAATTGGAACTGGGGATCAGGATGATTTCGATCGTAATGTTGTTTTAACCTGGATGAGAAATCAAAATAACTTCTATGGCGGTGAAACAGTTGGGCCCGGTGCTGCCGATAATATCTATCCCAGATTCCCTAACGTTCTTTATGAATCTGCTTATGCTCAAACTACTCATTTGAATACAAGTTATAACCAAAACACTTATCGCCTTTGGGGTGATTTTGTTTACAATGAAGCAAACGTCACCAAGCCGTTTACGCCTCCACACGATGGAGTGACTCGAACAGCAATTTTTGACCCGGTATATGACGGCAGAAGCGGAATGGAATATATGCGTGACAGATTGGGCTACCGGTTAGTATTGCGTGAGGCTAATGCAAGTAAATGGGTAGTGCGGAATGGTACCCTGAGGTTCAAAGGGAAGATCCAAAACGTCGGCTTTGGTAATGTGAGTAAACGAGATAAAATGTATCGGTCATTCTAAAGCCAAAGATGGTTCTAACACTTACACAGCACTCTACGAACCTTGACGAAAGGGATTGGCGGCCAGATTTGGACAGCAGGGCAAGCAATACCGCAGCATACCGTGATTTAAACTTCTCAATTAAGATGAGCTGTTTTTGGTTCTGTGCCTGCTGGTGACTATGATATTTACTTGAAGATCAATGATCCTAAAGAAACTAGCACTAACAGGCGTAGATATGCCGGTTCTGCGAATCACGATATTTGGAATACTTCCCTTGGAGCAAACTTAATTGGTTCGACGACTAGATTAGACAATAGGCCAGTTCGAGAACCCGGTTTTTTCCGGGTTCTCGAATAAATCTTGCAGTTTTTTTCGGCCTAAAGCCCTCAAAACGGCTATTTTTATAAGATACAAAAATCATATAGTTGATTTGTATAATGTTCCCTTATTTCTGTTGGTGCAGATATACACTAGGGGAGGCGTCTTTTCCTTTCTCTAAAATGAGACAATATATGGTCATTGCACCTGTCAAATTTTGGACAGACAATACGGTCAGCATTCGGTAATTTGGGCC
>NZ_JBMPZU010000077.1:0-8714 GCF_049463095.1 Neobacillus sp. 19
ATGTCCTGTACTTGGTTCAGTTGTATGCAGCCGATATTAACCCAAAACCCAACAACCTAGATAGGCGTTTTCGCATTTATCGTGAAACGCTTTCGCATTTTCGTGCGCCGCTTCAGCGTTTTTTACTTTAAGATTAAGTTGCTATAAGAAATAAGAAGGGCTGCCGAAGGTCAATTAACTGACTTTTTGGACAGCTCTTTTTTTGTTTAACCTTGCAGAGGATTTTATTTTCCAAAAAATATTGACTACTATCCAAGGATTGGAATATACTTTAATTAACAATTAACAAATTGTTAATTAAAGGAGTTGGCGACATGAAAAGTAATCCATTTATCACACCGGATGGCTATACAAGTGATATTGCTGTCTTTACCATCACATCAGAGGTTCACGGAGAGTATAAACCGCCAATCAAGAAATTAAAAATTATGCTGATTAAACGAAGTGAATGGGATCATGAAGGCAATCCCAACATGGAAGCCGGAAAGTGGGCCTTGCCTGGAGGATTTGTACGACCGGCGGAAACGGCATTTCAAGCAGCAGAACGAAAACTATTAGAAGAAACGGGTGTAGATGGAGTTAGGATCAAACACTTTGGTGTCTATGATTCACCCGATCGGGATCCGCGTGGATGGATTCTATCAAATGCCCATTATGTCATCGCCAATGAAGCGGATTTACAGAGTCGTAAACAAACGATTGATGCAGCGGATATTCAACTATTTCCGATCGATGAAGCGCTTGCACTGAATTTAGCCTTTGACCATCGCCAAATCATAGAAGATGCCATTTGGTTTATTAAGAAGGATATGGCTTTAACCACACTGGCGCGGCATTTTTTACCTAGTGAGTTTGTGCTTTCTGAATTGCAGGGCGTTTTATTAACGGTTCTTGACGATTCCTCCATCCTGACGGATGCGGCCTTTTTTAGGAAAGTACCGACACTCCCGTTTATTGAAGCAGTCCATGAAAACGGAAAGCCAAAGAAATCCAATCGCTATTCGAAAATTCCTGCCCAGCTTTATCGTTTTACTGAGTTTCAACCGATCGTATCTGTGTACAGTAATAAAGTTAGAGGATAGGAAAAGGAGAGATGGTGATGAGGGTATGGAAGGATTGGACTCGATTCGAAATTGGCTGGTTAAGCATTTTTACGGCGGTTACGATTTATCTATTCTTTGCTTGGGAAGACTCACTAATCGGATTAATTTCATCAATTAGCGGGATGATGTGTGTGGTGTTAGTTGCGAAGGGGAAGATCTCTAATTATTATTGGGGAATCATTCAAACGTCAACCTATGCGTATATTGCCTTCGGCTATGGCCTGTATGGAGAGGTGATGCTCAACGCCCTGTTTTACTTTCCCGTCCAATTTATAGGGATTTATTTGTGGAATAAGAATAAAACCAAGCAGGGTGTGAAAGGTGAGGACGTAGCTGTTAAACGCCTGTCAAAAAAAGGCTGGATTTATACGATTGGATCTGTTCTTATATTGACAGCAGCTTATGGTTTTTTCTTGAAATACCTAGGCGGCAATAATGTTTGGACAGATTCAGCGACAAATGTGTTGTCGATCACCGCGCAAATTATGATGCTGAAACGATTGACGGAACAATGGCTTGTATGGATTGCTGTCAATGTTTTATCGATTTTCCTATGGGCAAGTGCGCTGGCGACTCAAGGTGGAAATGACTTTTCTATGCTCGTAATGTGGTCTGCCTTCCTTGTGAACAGCATTTATGGGTATGTCAACTGGCGAAAAATGTACAGCAAACAGATAAGGGAGGCGGCTTAAATGACAGTTGGTTTTATCGGAGGCAAGTTTCTGCCCTTACATCTTGGCCATGTGTATGCCATCATTCATGCATCTTCCATGGTTGATGAGTTATACGTCGTCCTATCCCATAGTGAAAAGAGGGACAGAGAACTGTGTGAGAATACCAAATTGAATTACATTCCTGCACAAGTTCGTTTACGCTGGCTATCGAAATTAACCAAGGATATGCCGCACGTAAAAGTCATATCCATTGAAGACAAGGATGACAATGAGCATTACAACTGGGCGGAAGGAGCAGGGCTTATAAAAAAGGAAATTGATAAGCCGATTGATTTCGTGTTCAGTTCTGAGCGTGAATACGAACCCATTTTTCAGGAGCTTTATCCAAATTCAAAGCATGTTTTACTTGACCCGAAACGTGCCCATGTCAACATCTCTGCCACTCAAATTCGAAAGGACGGTGTTTTTCAACACTGGGCGTACATTCCTGATGGTGTGAAACCGTATTTTGTGAAGAAGGTAGTCGTCATTGGAACCGAAAGCTGTGGAAAATCTACCCTGACCCAAAATCTTTCCAAAATCTACAACACTAGCTACGTAGAGGAATATGGTCGAACGGTTTGTGAAGACTTAGGAGGCTGTGATGGCATTATTATAGACGATGACTATCTGCAAATTGCCTATGGACATAAGATGAAGGAACTCGAAGCCATTGAAAAGGCGAATAAACTAGTGTTTATCGATACAGAAGCAATCGTGACACAATTTTACTCCAACTTATATAATCAAGTGAACCAGCCTGTATTAGATGAAATAGCTAAACGGCAGGACTACGATCTTTGGCTTTTCCTTGAACCCGACGTGCTGTGGGTTGATGATGGACTAAGAGTTCATGGAGATGCTGAAGCGAGAACTAAGAATAATCAACACTTAAAGACATTATTAAATAAGCAAAACATTGACTATAAAATCTTACATGGAGATTATAAGAATCGGCTTAATGGGGCAATAAGATATATAGATGAATTACTGAATAGTTAAAAGGTCAATATATTTTTGAATAAAAAGGTTTTATCAAATATTTATAGAATGAATTATAACGAAGATATTTTTGAAGGAGGCGTTAATTATGGCTGCAACTCAGGCAATTCTGCAATGGACTTTCATCTCCGAATGTCCGATTCCAAATGATGTGAATGAATTATTAGTGGACGGTGAAGTAGCAATGGCTGCTTACAAAACTATTCGTGATAGTGCAATTTTCACTAATAAGAGATTAATCGTAAGAGATGCTCAAGGTTTAACAGGGAAAAAGGTTGAGATTTATTCATTGCCCTATTCATCAATCAATATGTGGTCAACGGAAAATGCGGGGAGTTTCTTTGATGTAAATGCAGAGGTTGAATTATGGACCAGGGCAGGCCACATTAAGGTAAATCTTAAAAAGGGTGTTGATATACGTAAGTTTGATAAATTAATTGCTAATGCACTCCTTTAATTTGTTGTTTTCCTTTCTTTATTTACGAACGTACGTTTTGTGTTATAAAATATGTTTAAGGTAATAATGGTTGGTGGTTATTGCCATATGGAACATGCTAAGGATTGTATGAAAATTAGAACTAAGGAGCTGTTAAAAGATGTCAATTAGTTTAAACCCGTATTTGATTTTTAACGGTAATACGAGAGAAGTTGTCCATTTTTACGAGAAAGCACTTGGCGGGAAAGTGATGGGTATCACGACGTTCGGAGATATGCCGGAGGACCCGAATTATCCATTAACGGATGACATGAAGAATCGTGTGATGCACGCACACTTGAAAGTCGGAGATGCAGATCTCATGTTCAGCGATACATATGAAGGCATGCCTTATCAGCCAGGTAATACGATTCAGATGGCCATCCATCCAAAAGAAGAGGTCAGGGCCAAAGAAATCTTCGCCGCTTTGGAAGACGGCGGACAAGTGATTATGCCACTGCAGAAGACGGATTGGAGTCCATTGTATGGGCAAGTAAAGGACAAATTCGGTGTTACTTTCCAAGTGAACGTCCCAGCAGAGCAACCGTAGTATTAGCAAAAAGCCTTCCGTTCCACCACCAAACAAAGCCTCCTGTTCTCGAATGGACCGGGGGCTTTCTCCGTTCGTTTATCATTCATGAATGTTCTTCCATCTAGTGATTTTATTGAAATTCATATAGGAATTTTAAAAGAAATACCGAATTAATTACTACTCAAGGGATTCATCTTTTACAAATTCTTTTGAAATAACTGGTTCGAAGGGAGAACAAGGTCAATTGAAACGACAAAATAACATTCAGTATTACTGTTGTACAGAAGTTGAGGGTCGGTTTATCTACCAAGCCTTCCATACTGGGTTTTCCGATTATATCATTAAAATGGATATTTCTGAGGATGTATTCCTTGCGAGGTTCTTTGGTCCGGAAGGGAATAGGAGAGAGAACTCCTTTATTGCCTTTGATCAGGATGAACCTGTTGGTGTTATTCTAGGTGGGCTGAAGATTTATGAAGGCATCCAGACGATGAGATGCGGAACGTTGGCGGTTCATCCAGCATACAGAGGCAAGGGAATCAGTCAAAGATTGTTTGAACTTCACAAAGAAGAGGCAGTGAAACAAGGCTGTAAGCAGTTATTTCTAGAAGTGATTGTCGGTAATGATCGGGCGGTCCGATTTTACGAAAAACTAGGATATGAGAAAATCTATGATATTGTCTATTATACTCATGCAGATGCATCAATCTTTGAAAAACCTCGCTCGGAGTTCTCGATTAAACGAATCGATTTTGAAGAGTTCAAGAAAGCAGCGGGAAACTGGGACTATCATATTAATTGGCAGAATGATCTCGACTTTATTGAAAAAACAAATAATACCTATTTTTATCATGCTATGATGCAAGACCGTCTAGCAGGATGTTTAGTCATTTCAGCAGCCGGAACGATACATTTTTTAATGATTGATAAGAAGGAAAGAGGGAAGGGAGCAGGTACACAGCTTTTGCAAACAGCCGCTCTAGACCTCAATCTCTCCAGAATGTCGGCAGGTTTTCCTAATAACAGTCAGCTCGAGGGATTTTTAAAGAAAAAAGGTTTTAAAAAGGGTGAACTGAAACAATATGAAATGTACTTACTCCTTTAAACATAAAGGAAGAATGCCGGATGATTTGGAAAGGTGTGAAACTTAGATGGACCAAAAATACATAGAACTAAATTCGAAAACGATTGATAAGTGGGTGGAGGAAGGTTGGTTATGGGGGCAGCCGATAAGTCATGAGATTTTTGAAAAAGCAAAAAATCATGATTGGTTTGTGGTTCTAACTCCGACCAAGCCTGTACCAAAGGAATGGTTTGGCGAAATCAAGGGTGCCGAAATCCTTGGCTTAGCTTCTGGGGGTGGTCAGCAAATGCCAATCTTTTCGGCATTAGGGGCAAACTGTACGGTATTAGATTATTCAGAAAAGCAATTGGAAAGTGAAAGGGAAGTAGCAAAACGAGAGAATTATGAAATCAACACAGTCAGGGCCGATATGACAAAACCGTTACCATTCGAGGATGAATCATTCGACTTGATTTTCCATCCTGTCTCCAATTGTTATGTGGAGGATGTTGGGCCGATTTGGAAAGAATGTTACCGGGTGTTGAAAAGGGGTGGAATCCTCTTGGCAGGTTTAGATAACGGTATTAATTATCTATTTGATGAAGATGAAACAATGCTTACGAATCAGTTGCCATTTAATCCTTTGAAGGATCCCAAGCTATATGAAAAATCGTTAAAAAATGACTGGGGCATCCAGTTTTCACACACGATTGAGGAACAAATAGGGGGACAATTACAGGCAGGCTTCATCCTAACGGATATTTTCCAAGATACAAACGGTTCAGGTAAACTTCATGAATTCAATGTCCCCACTTTTTATGCAACAAGGGCGATCAAAAAGTAGCTAGGAAGTTTATCGTGATTAATTGTTTAGGGAGTGTCGAGAATATGAAGCAAAGTTCATTTCATACATTGGAGGGTAAACATATCTCCTTTAAGGAATTAAGCACAACTGATGCTGAAGAAATCCATAGCTATGCATCAGATATCGAAGTCTCACGTTTTATTGGCTGGAATTTAATGAACAGTTTGGATGATACGAGAGAACTAATTGAAACGATGCTTAACCGTGAGGCGGCAGATACGCATTTATATGCGTCTATTGTTCAAAAATCAACTCAAGAAATTATCGGAACAGCAATGATATTCAATTTTGATCATGAAGCAAACCACGCAGAAATCGGCTATGTTTTTCATCGCGACCATTGGGGGAAAGGCTATGGTACGGAGTGTGTGGCCTTGATGAGTGATTTCGCATTTGAATCCCTTCATCTGCACAAACTCCACGCCAGTGTGGTGGATGCAAATGTTGGCTCTGCAAGGATCCTTGAAAAGAATGGCTATGAATTAGAAGGAGAATTAAGGGATCACTATTTTATTGACGAAACCTATTTTAACGCATTACTGTTTGGAAAAATTCAAACAGAAAAAGATTAAGATAAAATGATCTTATAAAGGACCTCCAATTGGAGGTCCTTATAGTCTTCTTGAATTGGACAGTTTTGTTTACTTATTTTTCAAATAGGCAGAAAACTCTCCAAGTGTATTTTCTCCCCATTTAAGAGCAAATCGATCACCTTCCGCAACTGGCCCGACTCCCTCCGGCGTTCCTGTAAAAATGATATCTCCTTTTCCTAGACCAAAATGTAACGCACAAAAATCAATAATAGTCTGTAAATCAAAAATCATATTTTGAATATTCCCTCGCTGAACTTCCGCCCCATTCTTCTGAAGAGCAAAATCGAATTGCTTGCATCTTTCTAAACCCGGAAATTCAATAAATCGAGTCAATACAGCAGAGTGCGGAAAACCCTTTGCAAGTAGCCAAGGATATCCCTTTTTCTTTAACTCACTTTGCACATCCCTTAGAGTAAAATCTATCCCCAGCGCCATACGATCAACGAGTTCTTCCACTTTCATTCCCTTTTCATATGACTTCGCAATATGTACAACCCACTCCACTTCATAATGAATAGAACCACGATCACCAGGCAACTCGATTTCTTGTCCGCAAGTCTCCACCAATGCGTGCGTTGGCTTGGAGAACAAAAAAGGGGAAGTGGGAATTTCGTTTTTTAACTCCTTTGCATGTGATTCATAATTCCGGCCAACACAGTATATATTTCGGATTGTATTCATAAAAAAACTCCTTCCACTAAATGACTATATTTTAATACAAGAAACATTTTTACTTGCAAACATATTTCTAATATAAATTTTAACAGAAGAACTAATATTTTTTTCAGGCGGTTTTGAGGGAAATACAAATTATTTGAATTGTATAGTCTGCAAAAAAGAATCCAAACTAAAAAAGCGGATTACCAATTCACAAACGCAAACTGGTAGAGGTGGTGTAAAAATGTCTAAAAAGAAGAACAAAGAAATAAGGAATAATCCAGCAATGCCAACAACAGATGTAGAATTCGCGCAAGACGGACTTGAAAGGGTAGCATTAAAGGCTCAAGAAAAAAAGAAGAAGTAACCAAGAGGACTAAAACCGAAATCACTCCAAACTATTTAAAAAACGTGGAGGAATTAGATCTTTTAAAGAAAAAGAGTCATTCGATTTAGTCATCGATTGGCTCCTTTTCTACTTAGGTAAAGAATAATCTTTCAAAATTGTTGCTACTAAACTATTATAATTTTTGGTTTGCTTTCATTAACAATGCAATCTGCTGCTCATCTGTTCGTGGAATCTGTTCCAGTTGATTAATAACTAACTTTTGTCGCTGCGAGGAATGGTTTTGACTTAACTTTGATTTTCCTTCTATTTTGTTAATTTTAATTTTGAAACCTTGAATTCCTTTGTTCATACCAGCGAGAAACTCAGCGTCTACATCTTTCAAATTGTATGGACTGTCAGGAGCTTCGTACTTCAATACCATATCATGTAAGGAGCTCATTAACTCATCTTCATCCTTTAATAGTTCGACTTCTCCGTAAACATGAACGGTCACATAATTCCAGGTTGGAACTGCTTTGTTCGTCTCATACCAAGATGGGGAGATATAGCAATGCGGACCATGGAAAATAGCTAAGACCGTTTGATTTTCGATATCTTTCCACTGGGGATTCGGACGCGCAAAATGTCCATATAAGTAAGAATGATCCTTGTTTAGAATTAACGGCAAATGAGTCGCAAAAGGCATTCCATTATGTTGAGAAAAAAGGGTCGCAAAACTATTTTCCTTGATAATGTCGAAGGCCTCTGTTTCGTCTTTCATATTAAAATGGGCAGGAATATACATGTTTTTTTCTCCTCTCTGAATCTTTTCTTATAATGTTATTTATTTTGTCTAACTAGAATTTAATTGAAGTACACCCTTTAATAAAATGTTATGTAAGAGTCTTAGTCATGATCATGTCTATTTGTTCTTCATCGGTGTTGAACTTTAAATACCCAGCAACTTCATGATTTCTACTCTAACTTCAGAAAATCCTGCAAATAAATGAAATAGTGTCCTATACTAATTTTATCAATATTCTAAGAAAAATGAAAAAGCGGTGCTAATCCAATTGTGAATTCCAATTAGTCGTTCAGCATACTATAATAGGTGTGTTAGTTATAAAAACGTATTTTAAGAGGTTAATCAATGAAAGTATATAGACTAAAAAAGCAGTTTAATGGCTTTAAAAGAGGGACACAGTTTTACTTGATTAGTGAATCAGAATTTATTGGAGTGAAAGAGTTCGTTTTGAGAACGGAAGATTTAACAAATAGGATATTAATCAATGAAAGTGAATTTCTAAACCATTTTACTTATATAAAAGAAATCTTTTAATGAATTAAATGCGGTCGGTAACCATATTAAAACATGAGAAGACG
>NZ_JBMPZU010000078.1:0-49622 GCF_049463095.1 Neobacillus sp. 19
ACATGTAAAAAGAGACCCATCGCTGGGTCCCTCTTACGTTAGCCGACTTGTTTAATTTTGTTAGGCTGTTCTGCTTCTCGCTTATGAAATCCTTTCAGATAATATACTGCAACTAATAAAAGCAAGAAGATTGGACCAATAATAACGGCAATTCTGGTATCAGGACTATAACCCATGATACCAATAACAAATGCTAAAAATGCAAGTGCTAAGTAAGATGAAAAAGGATATAGCGGAAGCTTATATTTCAATACCTTAACCTCAGAAGAATTTAAGCCCTTTCGATATTTAATCTGAGATAAAAGGATAACTCCCCAAGTCCAAATTGCACCAAAGGTTGCAATACTTGATAACCATGTAAATACCTTTTCAGGAACAATGTAATTTAATACAACGCCGACTAATAGAACGACTGAAGAAGCTAAAACAGCTTTTCCAGGAACACCACTTTTTGTTACTTTTCCAAATTCTCGTGGTGCCTCTCCATGCCCTGCTAAGTTAAATAACATACGTGCCGTACTAAAAATGCCGCTATTACATGAAGATAGTGCTGCAGTTAAAACAACAAAGTTAATAATTCCAGCAGCACCCTTAATCCCAATTTGTTCGAATGTTAAAACAAACGGGCTTCCCTTTGTACCAATTTCTTCCCAAGGGTAGATGGACATAATGACAAATAATGCCCCAACATAAAAGATAAGAATACGCCAAAAAACGGTATCAATCGCTCGTGAAAGAGATTTTTCCGGGTTTTTGACCTCACCCGCTGTAACTCCAATCATTTCAAGCCCAAGATAGGCAAACATAACCATTTGTAGGGATAATAATACACCTTTCATTCCGTTAGGGAAGATCCCGCCATGTTCCCATAAGTTAGAAATCCCAGTTGCAATACCGCCATTACCAAAACCAAAGAAGATCATCGCCGCTCCAACAGCAATCATAGCTAGAATCGTAACGATTTTAATGAGGGCAAACCAAAATTCTAATTCGCCATATGCTTTTACTGCAAGGAAATTGATTGTTGCCATAATGACTAATGCTGCAAGTGCCCAAATCCAACGTGGAACGGTTGGAAACCAATATTCCATATAGATTCCAATCGCAGTAATTTCAGCCATACATGTGACAATCCATAAAAACCAATAATTCCATCCCGTAATAAATCCTGCAAGCGGACCTAAATAATCACGAGCATATGCACTAAAAGAACCAGCTACGGGTTTTTGAATAGCCATCTCCCCAAGAGCTCTCATAATAAAAAACATGATTAGACCTGCAACTGCATATCCCACTAAGATACCAGGACCGGCCATCTTAATGGTAGTTGCAGAACCAAGAAATAATCCAACCCCAATGCAAGCCCCTAATGACATTAAAGCAATATGTCTTTCTTCTAAACCACGATGAAGTGTTTCCCCTTTAGTGTTGTTACCCATATATTAATCTCCCCCTTTGATTAATAAGTTCATTTCCCATCCAGACATTTGTTCGTAACCACTATTTTCTCCTATAAAATAAGGGAAAATATTATTAAAGCTTTCTTAGGATAAAAATAATACTTTCAATAATACAACACTTAAAAGTATTTTTCACCTTCCTCCTCTTGTTGTGAGCGCTTTCAAATTAGAATAGTTCAACTTATTCCTTTTTTGAACTTTACATGAAATTATTTTAACATTATTGTGAACAATCTTTTTTTGTTAAAAAACGAGAAATTATTATTTTTTTTTTGTAAAATTAAACAAAGACAAACCTTATAAATTTAATTTTTCTCAAAAATAAACTAAAATAGTTTTATATAGATTGTGGAGGTTATCATTTTGAATGCTAAACAACCAGACCCCTTTAAAACAGCTTTTGAAAGTTTAGATGAATTCGCAGATCTCATTAGTCAGGTATTAAAATGCCCGATTACGATTGAGGATGCCAACCACCGTCTTCTTGCTTACAGTACACATGATGAACGTACCGATCCAGCGAGAATTTCGACAATTATCGGACGAAGGGTGCCGGAAAAGGTCATCAATCAATTATGGAAAGAAGGAACCATTCCAGCACTTTTAAAGGCACGGGAACCGATTCGCGTGAAAAATATGAACGATATTGGTCTAAACCATCGAGTGGCGATTTCCATTTGGAAACAGGATGAGGTACTGGGATTTATTTGGGCAATCGAAATTGATAAAAGATTGACGGATGAAGATTTTGATTTACTAAAAAAAGCGGCAGATGCTGTTAAAAATAAATTGTTGCAGCTGCAAACGAGGAAAAATAAGAAGGAAGAACACTCACAAGAATTCTTCTGGAAACTTTTAACGGGACACATGAAGGATGAAAAGGAAATAATCGACAACTTTCAATCATTGCAGATCCCGCCGGCCTCCTCTTTTGCAGTAGCAGTATTTCAATTTCAGCAAAATATCACCAGTAAAGAGGAGCAGTCCATATCCTATTTGTTAAAAACAAGCCAACGTCTGAAAATAATGCTTTATACAATTGACTGCAATCAACTGATTCTATTAATATCTGCGGCCAATACAGATGACACCTTTCAAGACCTTGACCATTTTGCGCAGACATTTGTTAGTAAAATGAATGAGCGGTACGGAATAACCGATATCATTCCCGTATATAGCAGTATTTATAAGGATTATCAAATAATTGATAAAGCATATAAAGAAACATTGGCGGTATTGTCGATTAAAGAGAAATTCCCATTAGAAACAAAAGAGATTTCCAATTACCAAAAACTAGGGATCTACCAACTGTTTGAGATTATTCTTGAGAAACGACAAAAGGAAGAATATGAAAATTTCTCGTTAAAGAAACTCCATTCTTATGACCAAAAGCATAATAGTAATCTAGTTGAAACCTTAGAGGTATTTTTAAATCTGGATAACAATATTAATGACGCTGCTAAAGAATTAAATGTTCATGCCAACACATTAAATTACCGGTTAAAGCGGATTTCAGAAATTGGGGATGTTAATTTTAAAGATCCGAATCAAAAAATGATGTTATATCTTGATTTAAAGCTGGAAAAATATCAGGGGATTTGAACATTTTGTGAAAATCCCCAAAAACTATAAAAAAATTTCTCCGTTCTTAACAAAGAAATTCTGTGGCAGGCATTTTATACTTTAGCCATAGCAAAACATTACAAAGGTTTGGGGAGGAATTAGGGATATGTTTATTGGTGTACCTAAAGAAATTAAAAACAATGAAAATCGTGTAGCACTTACTCCAGCTGGAGTCGTTTCATTAGTAAAAGCGGGTCATACAGTTTTAGTTGAAACAGAGGCCGGTATTGGAAGCGGTTTCACTAATGAAGATTATTCAAAAGCTGGCGCGGAGATTCTTGAAAGCGCTAACCTTGTGTGGTCTAAAGCAGAAATGATTATGAAGGTTAAAGAACCACTTTCAAGTGAGTATCAATACTTCCGTCCAGGATTAATTTTATTTACCTATTTACACCTTGCAGCTGAGCCTGAGCTGGCACAAGCGCTGAAAGAGAAAGGTGTTATTGCAATTGCTTATGAAACAGTTGCGGTAAACAGAACTCTCCCACTTCTTACGCCAATGAGTGAAGTGGCTGGCCGGATGGCTGCGCAAATTGGCGCACAATTCTTACAAAAGAATAATGGCGGTCAAGGAATTCTGCTTGCTGGTGTACCAGGAGTAAACCGCGGCAAGGTTACCATTATCGGTGGTGGAATTGTTGGTACAAATGCTGCTAAAATGGCAGTTGGTTTAGGTGCTGATGTGACAATCATTGATCTAAGTGCTGACCGTTTGCGCCAACTTGATGATATTTTTGGAAATCAAATCAAAACATTAATGTCTAACCCATTCAACATTGCAGAAGCAACAGCAGAAGCAGACCTTTTAATCGGTGCTGTATTAATCCCTGGTGCAAAGGCTCCTAAGCTTGTTTCAGAGGAAATGGTTAAATCAATGAAGCCTGGTTCTGTTATTGTCGATGTTGCGATTGACCAAGGTGGAGTGGTTGAAACTTCTGACCACGTTACTACACATGACAACCCTACATTTGTAAAACATGGTGTTGTACATTATTCAGTAGCAAACATGCCAGGTGCAGTTCCAAGAACTTCAACAATGGCACTGACAAATGTTACTGTTCCATATGCATTACAAATTGCCAATAAAGGCGTGTTTAAAGCTATTTCTGAAAATGCTGCTTTAAAACTTGGCGTGAACGTTGCTAATGGGGAAATCACTTACGAAGCGGTTGCAAAAGATCTTGGTTATGAGTATGTATCAGTAGAAAACGCTTTAGAAAAAGAACTTGCTGCCCTTTAATCAACAGCTTAAAGAGGATGTTTCCAAAAGGAAACATCCTCTTTTTTAGCCGTTGGAAAATATTACTTTCCCATCCGGTATAAGTGCAACTACGCCTCTGTCTTCGTCCTGACGGGCTCGCCAATCTGCGAGTTTTCTTTATAAATACTTTCTATGAAGGCCCTTTCCGTCATATGAAAACAGCATTTTTCTTTCTTCGATCATCGTTTCAATATGAACCGGTCTGCCCCACAACTGTTGAATATAGGGTAGAACTTTTTCAAGATATTTAACATCCAGCTCAACACCCTCATACCAGTGTTTTAAGTAGAGTTCTCCATTTTTTAAATAGTCTCCGTCATTGACTGTGATATACGGGAATCCGCCGTTTACCCGCATATTAACAAGCTGATCACGGATATGCTCCCATTCTTTATCTACAATTTTATAATCCCGTCCCTGTTTTTGAAAAAGATACATATCTTCTCTCATGACAAGATCCTTATTTAAGTAATTTCGAAGAAAGGAGATATCCGATTCGACTTCCCGTACTTCAAACATTTTCTCCCTGCCGGAACCTGGCTCGACGCCTCGGCGCTTCATTTCATCGGTTGGGTTGTTATATCGTTCTTCAATATCTTCAAAGATTTTTATGCCAAGATAATATGGGTTAATACCTGTTTTCGATGGCTGCACGACCCCGGCATTCAATTTAGCAAATTCGATTGATTCACCGCTTGTCAAATCCATTTCCCGTAAAATGCGTTGATGCCAATAGGATGCCCAGCCTTCATTCATAATCTTTGTTTCCAGCTGTGGCCAAAAATAAAGCATTTCTTCGCGCATCATGGTTAAAATATCCCGTTGCCAATCCTCCAGTTCCCTGCTGTAAGTTTCGATAAATAGTAATAAGTCCTTTTCAGGCCTTGGCGGAAATTTCTTCTTCCTCGGCTGATCGCTTTTCTTTTTGTCTTTTTCGTCCAGTTTCCAAAGGTCATCATATGGCGTTATCACATGATGTTCTTCATTTTCATCCTCTTCATCATCACCGATGGACCAAGAAAGCTTCGGCCTCATAAGCGATGGGTCAATATGTTCATCAATAGCTAACACAGCATCTAGGAAAGTTTCTACTTCCCTTTTCCCATATTGGATTTCATATTGGTGTATCCGATCTGCAGTCGCTGCCATACTTTCAACCATATCCCGCTTTGTATTTTGAAAGCGGACATTGTTTTTAAAGAAATCACAATGGGCCAGGACATGAGCAACGATTAGTTTATTTTGAATAAGGGTATTGGAATCGAGCAAGAAAGCGTAACATGGATTTGAGTTAATGACAAGTTCATATATTTTACTAAGTCCCAGATCATAGTGCAATTTCATCTTATGAAACTGCTTTCCGAAGCTCCAATGGGAAAATCGTGTTGGCATTCCATATGCACCAAAGGTATAAATTATTTCAGCAGGACAGATTTCGTATCGCATCGGATAAAAATCCAAACCAAAGCCGCTTGCGATCTCAGTAATTTCGTTAATGGCATATTCAAGCTGCTTGCGCCCTTCTACATTCATTCACCACTCCCCCTTTTCCTCTTACCACAATGTATGAAGGAAACGCGGGAATGATGAGGAAGAAGCAAAAAAACAGTAACCAATCCTTCGGTGATACGATTATCTTCCCCTTGGGATGCTGCATTATCAACTTATTCAGCCAATTTCTTGGCCTCTTCTGCCAGCTTAAGCCCAACATATTGATTTCGGATCCATTCCTTTTTAAAAATGATCAATGGCGGGCTTGTTTCGCCAACAAGATAGCTCAATTCAATCGTCATCGCCGGTCTGCGATATGTCGTGATAAACCAATCGGTAAATCCTCCACCTACTGCATCCGGATCAGGTTTCGCTAATCTATATCCGGTTAATTTTGCAATCTTTTTAGCAACTTTATAATCACGGCTCAGATGTTTGCCATTTTTATAATTCCAAAAAATCTCTCTTCCAGCTGTATGATAAGCGACAGCAATAGAGGGGTTAATTTCTTTAATAAATTGTGTTAAAGCAATTACCTCTTTAGCTTCCAGGGGTTTTTTTCCTTTAAAAAATTGATAATAAGGTTCGCTTGGTTCCTGATTAAGCCCCTCCCAGCCGGCTGGGTATTGCCTGTTTAAGTCTATACCAAGCCCATTTGCCTTCCACCTTTCAAAATTGGCCAATCCTTCATTCATGCTCAAAAGTCGTTTTTGATGATTGACAGGAAAATATGTAAGGTTATTTTGTTGGATGGCGACTCCGTCAGGATTTAACATCGGCACAAACCAAATTGACACATCATTAAGGATAGAGGTATTTTTAGATCCGAACATTTTCTCCTGTTGATAGGCCTCGGCATAAGTCTCAAGCATCTTCATTAAAAGTATGCTGGTCAGCCATTCACGTCCATGGTGTGACCCAATCAAGACAATATTCTGTTCCCCTCTTCCCAGTTTTACAGCCCATATCGGTTTTCCAAAGTGCGTGGTTCCAATCGATTTCAATTCAATTTGGTCATTATATTTTCGCTGAATTATTTTTAGGTCATGTTCAAGCTGCACCTGTGAATAGGGTTTATCCGTTTTTACTATGTTTGCTTCCGCAGTTGTTTCAAATAAAAGAATTAAAATCAAAAGCACCCAACAATATTTAGCCATCCTACCACCACTTTTTATACAGGTAAATGTTGAAAACAGCGTAGTAGCAAGGTGCCCAACATTTTCTGTGAAAGTTATCTTCAGAATGTCATACAATAATCACAACTCCTAAATAAGGAGGAGAGAAAACAAATGAATAAATTGGATTATGACAGGGCGTTATACTATACGCACCGGTCGGAATGGGATAACTTACTGATCTTAATGGTAAGAACGAAAGACCAATTTTTATCTAAAAAGATTGAACAATTCCTGCATGCCTACAATTTTGAAAAGGACTACACAGTACTTGAAGCGAAACTATATAATCTTCTTCGTTACATCGACCATGCTAACGAAACTGTTGAACCTGATGAAAATGGGATACCGATGTATAGTCTTTCCTGAAAATACAAGCAGATACCGATTTTGTTGAGGAATATTTTACCAACCGGGCCAAAGAATTCCACCAAAAAACGGCTTCCAGATTGGAAGCCGTTTTTCTTATGCAATAGGATATTGTTGTACGAAGGGATGTAAGACGATTTCATCGATCAGCATATGCTTTGGTGCCGATGCCATATATACAACTGCATTTGCGATGTCCTCGACCTTCAGCCAATCCTTTTTCTCCGGTAAGCCTTGAGTTGATTCTGCAAAATACGTATCGACCATGCCAGGATTGATCGTGCCGACGCGAATTCCATATTCACGTACCTCCTGGGCGACTGAGCCGGAAAAACCTTGAACCGCATATTTAGTGGCGGTATACGCAGCACCATTCGGAATCGTATAACGGGCAACATCGGAGGAAATGGTAATAATCGTTCCTGTCTTCCGCTCCTTCATATGTGGAAGGACGGCCTTCGTAGCCAAGAACACCCCTTGGACATTCACCTCAAATACCTTTCTCCACTCTTCTACCGTGACGTCTTCTGTTAATTTAAAGAAACCGACACCTGCATTATTTACAAGAACATCGACTTTACCGTATGCTTCAATCGTTTTCTTAACGACTTCCTGCATGTCCTCTTCTTTCGAAACGTCTGCTTGAACAGGGAGAATATTAGCGTATCCCATCTTCTTTAATTCATCTGCCGTTTCTGATACTTGTGATGAACTGCCTACGATTGTTACTTTCATTCCTTGTTCAGCCAGTTTAATGGCGATTTCTCTCCCAATACCACGAGATGCGCCCGTGACTATAGCAGTTTGTTCATTTAACATATTCTTCCGCTCCTTCGTGATGACATACTAATATGTTTTCAAGGCTATTTTTCCTGAACCATTTTCACTTTCTGATCAACGAGCCCCATAAAGGCCTTTTCAATAGATACAAGCTTCTCTTTACTTTTTGCAAGACTTTCACTATTAACCCCAAAGTAGAATTTTACTTTTGGTTCCGTTCCCGATGGTCTTAAACAAACCCATGAGCCATCTTCAAAAATATATTTTAAGACATTTGATTTTGGTAACTCAATTTTTTCTTCCCAGTTTTGTGTTACCCGAATTCTTGTTAAATAATCTTCTGTTGCAGTCGTTTTTACTTCCCCAAGCTTTACCAACGGCTCATTTCTAAAAGAGGCCAAAAGAAGCTGAATCATTTCCGCTCCTTCTTTGCCTTTTAATGTTAAGGAACGAAGACCTTCTTGGTAAAAACCATACTTTTCAAATACTTGCAGCATTCCATCATAAAGGGTCATGCCCTGTTTTTTATAATATGCGCAGACTTCTGCCGCTAATAAAGCCGCTTGCACTGCATCTTTATCACGGGCAAAGTCGCCAATTAAATAACCGTAGGACTCTTCATAACCAAATAGGAAAGTCCGCTCACCTGATTCTTCATATTGCTTAATTTTTTCAGCAATAAACTTAAATCCGGTTAATACATCAATCGTTTCTAATTGGAAAGCTGAAGCAATTTTCCGCCCTAATTCAGATGTTACGATTGTTTTTAATACAACTCCATTTTGCGGCAGTATGCCTTTCTCCTTTTTCTGAGATAGGAGATAATCAAGTAATAAAGCACCAGTTTGGTTGCCTGTAAGAACAACATATTCACCTTCATGATTTAAAACAGCAATTCCTAAGCGATCGGCATCTGGGTCTGTTGCAATTAAAATGTCAGCTCCCACTTTTTTACCATCGCGTATGGCTAGTTCAAAGGCAGCATGCTCTTCCGGATTTGGACTCTTCACAGTAGAAAATTCCGGATCCGGCTGTTCCTGTTCCTTTACCACCGTTACATTTTGGTACCCTAATGCAGCAAGTGCCGCCCGAACGGGTTTATTGGCCGTTCCATGCAGCGGTGTAAAAACAATGTTAATATCCGTTTTAGCCGCAAGACCGGGATTTACTGAAATAGTTTTTAGATTTTCAATATAAACTTGGTCAATTTCTGATCCAATGGTTTTAATTAACCCTAATTCCCTTAAATGTTCTTCACTGTCGACCTCAATTAATAATTCATTTTCAATTTCGTTTACTTTTGAAATAACCAAATCCGCAGCCTCAGGTGGAAGTTGACCGCCATCTGAACCATATACCTTATACCCGTTATATTCCGGCGGATTATGACTTGCGGTCACGACAATTCCGGAAAAGGCGTTTAGGTGCCTTAAGGCAAAAGAGAGTTCCGGTGTTGGTCTAAGTTCATCAAAGACATATGTTTGAATCCCCTTCGTCGCAAGAGTTTTAGCAGCCTCCAATGCGAATTCGGGAGATTTATGACGTGAATCATAGGCAATGACAACACCACGATCTTTCGCTTCCTTGCCATATTGTTCTATGTAAGCAGCCAGACCTGCCGAAGCTTTACGAACGGTGTAGATATTCATTCTGTTTGTTCCAACACCAATTTCTCCACGCATTCCGCCTGTACCAAACTCTAAATTTTTGTAAAAGGACTCTTCTAGGTGCTTCTCATCCCTCATTAATTCCGATAATTGTTCTTTTAATTCCAAATCCAGTCCATCGAAATCAATCCAACTTTTTGCAATTAACTTCCAATCCATAAGGTGTCCCCTCCAATTTCTGTCTACTATGTATTGTTTCTAAGTTCTAAATAGTTACTCCTGCTAAAATCACGCGAAAAAAGCCGACAATTTCTGCAGAATGTAAGTGAATACAATCACATTCTATCATACAATATATTTCCATCCTTTAAGAGTAAAAAATAGAAAAAAGCCTGAAAAAAAACAGGCTTTCCTTTTTTCCTATATTATCAGTTCATTATCTGCCTTTGTGTATACACTGAGAATTGTGTTTTTCAACCTTTTTGCCTCTGCAAATTGTTCAAATTGAAACGGAAAAAACACCCCAAATTCCTTCAGTGTGGCAGCATTTTTGTTAAATACTGCTTCGTACTGATCATCCAGTTGTGCAGACTCAAGAATCGATATTAATGTTTGCATACAGGTCATCACCTGAAATGCATCTTTTAATGTGCTATAATCCTCAGAAGATCGCAACACCTTTAACTGTTCAAATTCACAGATATCCTCATCGTTAAAATAGACCGGAAAAATATTAGAATAAATATACCTCACCAGTCCATTAATTTCTTGTTCCTGACTTGGTGTCGAGGCAAACACTATTTTCACTTAAAAACCCACCTTTGCCATCGCTTTTTTCTGACGAATTTTATATCATAAGAATACCATAACTACCGGGAAATTTACGGTGGTAATTAGTGGATGACAGAAGGAGTAATTATGTTAAAAACAGTACGTAAAGGTGAATGGTTTCACATAATTGTCCCTATAGAGTGGGAAGGAAAATCGATTGATGAGATATTTCGTTCTGTTTGGGAAGCCCCTAAAAAGATGATTCATCAATTCCGGATGGAGGACAAGGTTCTGGCAGAAAGCAGTCGTGTTAATTGGAATTTGCCCCTCACAGCTGGGGTTCAGCTGCAAGTTAAGCTATTTGAAGAAGAAACACTCCCGGTTACCCCAAATTTCCATGACATTGACATCCTGTTTGAAGATGATCACGTTATAGTGATTAATAAACCGCCATTTATGAACACGCATCCAAATGACCCTTTGACTGAGAGCAATACACTACTTAATGCTGCAGCTTTTTATTTACAATCCAAAGGAGAATATCGAAATATACGTCACATTCACCGCTTAGACCGGGATACATCTGGGGCGATTTTATTTACAAAGCATGCGTTGGCAGGAGCTATTTTAGACAAGATGCTTGAGAGACGCGAAATCAAACGGACCTATATTGCCGCAGTCCATGGATGTTTCAAGCGAAAAAAAGGAACAATCCATCAGCCAATTGGCCGGGACCGGCACCATGCAACAAAAAGAAGAGTTTCACCAACCGGCCAAGATGCCTTAACCCATTATCAGGTGATAATGGAAGATAAAAAGAAGGAGCTCTCATATGTAAAATGCTGGCTTGAAACGGGAAGAACTCATCAAATTAGGGTCCATTTAAGCCATTTCGGGCATCCAATCATTGGAGATACATTATATGGCGGACAGCCAGTGGTCAATAGACAGGCCCTGCATGCCGCCAAACTGGAATTTATTCATCCCATGACGAAAGAAAGTATTGTATGTCATGCGCCTTTTAACGATCTATTAGGTGTTTTTAACAAAATTGACGTTAATTCAATATAACTTCTGACCATTGGAAAAGCCTCCCGAAACGGAGGCTTTTTACATCCAAGATTTTATTTACACGATTTAGTCTGCTTTTCTAAAGGCTCGCATGATGAAGCTTAGCAGAAGAACCAATACGGCTGCACCAATGATTGCTGGTATAATAGCAAAATCGGCCACATGCGGCCCCCAATTACCTAAAACAGCTGTACCGAGCCATGCGCCAACAAAACCAGCAATGATATTACCAATAATGCCACCAGGTATATTCCTTCCAACAATAAGACCTGCTAACCAGCCTATAATTCCACCTACAATTAATGCCCAAATGAAGCTCATTTTAGAACACTCCTTTTTAGTATTCATCATTCATTCATTAGCATTTCCTCAGGCAGTAGTGGAAAGTGCATTTTCTTGCTGCCTGTATCTATAAAGTACCCTTATTTTTTTTTAATACTCCTTTTCGGGCATAAAATATCAAAAAAAGCTTTAAGTTTACATAAATTCTTTATTCTAGGCCAAAGTAAAACAGTAATTGGAACGAAAAATAGTTTTCTGAAAATTCTAATGTTAAGTTTTTGTAAATTTCGTTAAGATTTATATCTTTTTTCGACATTTTTCATATAAAATTATTGAGTTGATTCACAACTTTGGATGAAAAAAATGGGGGTAAAATCAATGGCATTTAAAAAAGTGGATAAATTCTCGGCACTTTTAAGTAAAATTTCCGGAAATTTAAATGAAGGAACAGATTTCTTTACTGAATACAAATTAAAAAACATTAGTGACTTGAAAATTTTTTCAGAGAAAATGAAAGAATATGAAACACAGGGAGATTCTTACGTTCATGAAGTGATAAAAGAACTAAATGATGCCTTCATCACACCGATTGAACGGGAAGATATCCTGCACCTTGCAATGAGCATGGATGATGTTTTAGATGGCCTGGAAGCTACTTCGGCATTATTTGAAATGTATTCGATTACCCAAGCGGATGATTTTATGAAGCAGTTTGTTGCCGCAATTCAAGGAAGTGTCCATGAAATCGAAAAAGCAATTGAACTATTATCAAATAAAAAGCTGCAGCAAATAAGAGAACATGCCATTAAAATTAAGGATTACGAATCAAATTGTGATAACATTTTACGCCAATCTATTAAGAATTTATTTACAGTTGAAAAAGATCCAATCCGGATCATTCAATATAAGGAAATATATGAAAATTTAGAGGATATTGCTGACTATTGCCAAACTGTCGCAAATACTCTTGAAACCATTATCATGAAAAATGCCTAAGGAGCAAATATATGAGCATTCTATTAATACTAACGATATTAATTGTTATTTGTGCCCTTGCATTTGACTTTATTAATGGTTTCCATGATACGGCAAATGCAATCGCAACATCAGTGTCAACAAAAGCATTAAGACCGCGTCAGGCAATTCTTTTAGCTGCTATCATGAACTTTGTCGGTGCGATGACGTTTACAGGGGTTGCCAAAACAATCTCAAAGGATATTGTTGATCCCTTTAATCTTACCAACGGATCAGTTGTAATTCTGGCTGCCTTAATTGCGGCGGTTGCATGGAATTTAATTACCTGGTATTTCGGGATTCCGAGCAGTTCTTCCCATGCCCTTATCGGATCGATCGCCGGAGCAGCAGTTGCTTCTAAAGGTTTAGGTGTACTTAACTACGCCGGATTTATAAAAATTCTTGAAGCCCTTATTCTTTCACCAATTTTAGCGTTTGTAGTTGGATACATTGTTTACAGTATTTTCAAAGTGGTATTTAAGAATTTCAATTTAGCAAAAACAAATCGAAATTTCCGTTATATCCAGATCGCTACTGCTGCATTACAATCTTATTCACACGGAACAAACGATGCCCAGAAATCAATGGGGATTATCACCATGGCTTTAATTGCCAGTGAATATCTTCCCCATAATGCAGATGTGCCATTTTGGGTTCAGTTTTCCTGTGCATTAGCAATGGGGTTAGGTACTTCCGTGGGCGGATGGAAAATCATTAAAACGGTTGGCGGAAAAATTATGAAGATCCGTCCGATCAATGGTGTTGCGGCAGATTTAACAGGTGCCGGGATTATTTTCGGAGCAAGCTTAATTCACCTTCCAGTAAGTACAACACATGTTATTTCTTCCGGAATACTTGGTGTTGGATCTGCACACCGTCTTAAAGGAGTCAAGTGGGGTACGGCCCAACGCATGCTGATTACATGGGTTATTACTCTTCCCATCACTGCATTACTAGCAGCCATTTGTTATTTTGTTTTGAATCTAATCTTTTAAATACTAAACCAGGGAACTCATTTCTCTGGTTTTTCTCTTTCATAATGACAAACCACCAGTTTACAGGCTGGTGGTTTGTTTTTTATCATACTTCCTTTATTCCTTCAAATCGGTTGTCCGGAATGTCTCTGCCATGATTTCATATGATTCCTTTAATCGTTCATGGAATATTGGATGATCCCAGTTTTTCCAGTTAAATAAATAAACATTTTTCTTTTGGAGCCGGCCATTTACTGTTTTTGGAAATGTTTGTTGAACCTTACCGGCTTCTGTCATGACAACGGCAAGCTGAATTCCTTTCGTTTCCACTCCAGTTGATAACCCACTTTTCCACAAATCATCCATTACTTCCTTTAAGCTGGGATCCTTAAAATTCATCAGGAGCCACGGAATTCTACCCTCAATGGCCTTTTTATCGCTGCTCATACTTAGATCAGTTAATGAATCAAAAGTTTCACTTTCTGGATTGGCATTCCCGAACCTTAATAGTCCTGTTTCATAATCCTGAAAGGGGATCGCTGTTTTGGTGACGGGGTCTGTTAGTTTTTTATTAAGAGCCAGCCGGATGGGATGAAACACGCCATTATTCTTTTGCGATGCATGAGGCACTTCAGGAATCATGTGTAAGCGTTTCGCATACATGAAATAGAATGAATCATAATAACTATCAACCATTATTCTGGAATCCGTTTGCCCTGCCAATTTGATGAAAAAATCAATTCCATAATCCGTTTGAATGGTTGTTTGATCATTTAAGGGGATTGTCATTTGTCCTTGATTCTCAATTGTATCCAGCAATAAGTAGACAGCCTGGTTTGTCAGTTCCACCGGACGATTATAGGTAAGCAAAAAATATAAATATCCACTGTTAGATGTGATTCGAAGTTCTTTTATAAGATCCTGATTATTTTGAGATCGATAGCCCATTTTTACACCTGCCATATCCCAGTCATTTGCGGTGCCGTCCACCAGTATCCCCGATGATTTTTGGCCGGGTTCAAAACTAAGCAGTCCAAAATGCTGTTCATTTGTTTGCTGATTATCCCAAAAGGGACGGCGATCAGGATTATCTAAATCCATCGTATTCCAAGTACGCTTAAACCATTCATCCTGCCACGAAAAAACAAGCCCTCCTGCATACCCTTCTGAGACAATCGAATGGTACAAATGACGATCAATTTGCCCCTGTTCTTTTTCTGAATGAAAACCTTGGTTCATCCCAAACGGATTTCTATGCGTTAACCCCCTTGATGATGGCACACCAAATTCGGCAACCAACACAGGCATGTTATGGACCGCTCGGAGCTCCTGGAGGTAACCCGCATAATTGTTTTTCTTACCATTTGCATCGACATAATCAAGATAATTTTGCTCGTAATTCAGAAAGTCAGGGTAGTATGGGTAAATATGATAAGAGGCAAACAGCCCGGCTTGAAAGGAGCTGGCAGCTTGTATATGATTAGGATCAATTGAAACCATATCCTCAGTCTCAAGCAGCTCCGCCGGATGGTTCAACAAATCGGTTGTTACCCAATTCGTAAAGCTCAATGAATGCTGCCAATTATATTGCTTTGCTTCGTAGGCTGTAGCATATTCCATCAGGCCGGCAAGCCAAACCTCAAACGGGCTGCCATCCTTTGTTTTAAAATAATCCCCTTTAAAAGGGGGCATTCCTGCATGCTGTACATTCGTATTCTTCACCATCGCCGGATCCCATTCCGTTCCAATGATCATCCCAAGTACATACTTGGAGATATCATAATGATACACTCCTGATGCATGTCCAGGACGTTTGGTAAGATTGGCATTGCCGTGGATGATATCAATCATACTTTTAATTTCCAGCTTTGCATCATCCACATTCACTTTGGCAAATGCATCCTGTGTCCGGATTAAATTTTCTTCATTTACCCAAGTCCCATGAAACAAATATAAAGGCTTTTTCGCAATTTGATTGTATTCATAAAATGCTTCGTAAAACTGCGGCGGGTGAAGCGTATAAATTCGGAGGGCATTAGCATTCATCGCTCCAATATGCTTGAACCAGCGGAAATACTCTTCTTTCGTAATTGCTGTTTCCCCGGGAAAATACCCCGGCTTCCCAATCCCCATGTTAACTCCCTTGATTAAAAAGTCCTCCCATTTTCCATTCCTTTGAATTTGGATATAAGAATTACCAGTTTTACTATTTGTTTTAATACCGTTTTTTTCAACTGTTTCAACCTTTTCTTGAGTTTTGACATGCTTCAGTCCATTTTTTAAAATATCCTTCATCAGCGGTACATAGGCTTGCCAATAAAAGGAATCCTTTGCACCTAGTGTTCTTTTCCACGTATCAAAGCCCTTTGTTTGATAAATTTCTGGTACTTCCGCTTCATCAGCATAATCCCCGGAGAAATAATAGGAAGAATATTTCACATTCTTATGATAAATAACTGCCGGAAAATGTGTGGGAATCCCGTATCCTTTCAACTTTTCTTTGGCGTCCGCAGAAACCGGCAGAGTATATGATGCCAAAACTTCATTCTTATCTCTTGGGGTGATAAGATCAAACCAATACTGGTACTTTCCTTTTATTTCACGTGTAAAATGCTTCTTTCCCCTATCTGTTAATTGAAATAGAAGTCCATCATCCTTCACATCCTCTTTTCCAATTACCACTATGTAATTATTTCTGCTTATAAAAACAAACCCTTCTCCATTAAAAGTCCATTTCTTGTTTTGCTCCAGATATTTTTCCTTTACCCATTCTGGTACCTCAAGACTGTTAAGATCAGAAAAATATCGGCCGATCCAGCCTGTCCATTCAACATTTAGTAAATTTGAGATAGCCGCCTTTGCCGTCTCTGTCGTTGGGCTTGCAAACGTATTAAATTCCGCAATCAGCGTTTTTCCCTTGGATTCTATAAGTGCTTTTTCCATTTGCTTAACCTCTTGGGATGTAAGGCCGCCATAAATTTTAGCTGACTGTTTACTAGAAGAATTCTTACTATTAAAATCCTTTTTATATACACCATATTGGTCGGTTAAATAAATGACATCATACTGTTTTAAATCCTTTGGTAAGGGGTTAATCGAATATTTCTGTCCTTTTTGAGGTGCAAACCCCTTATAATCTTGTTTCGCCGAATAAGGGATTGTTCCATTTTTAAAGTATTTTTCATTGTTTAATACCCATACCAGCCCTTTATGTTCACGGTAGGTTTGTGTAGGCACCGTTTTATCTACAATTAGCATGTTTAATTTTTTGGAAGGCTGAAACGTCCATAACCAAAAAGGACTGGTCAAAAATAGGATGAATAAACAAGCATAGATGATTAAGTTGGTTTGTTTCTTCATTCTGATACACCTTTTCTCTTCATTTCTCCCCAGCTTGTATCCCCTTTTAACATTTGCCATACTCCCTCACATCGCCAAAGAACAGTCATCGGCCTGTACCATATCGTTTCTGTTAAAGAGTATAAGAAAAGCTTAATGATATCTGAAACCTTTGGATACTTGGTTAAACTCCATTCTTCTAGAAGCACAGCGGCCATCGAAAAAATTGATCCATATAAACAGGATAATAAAAATAATAAAATAGCAAATTCAATATAAATTCCACCGAGAAATAAACAGAGAATCATAAATATGTAACCAGATAATTCGATAATCGGGCCAAGAAATTCAACAATCCAAAAATAGGGAAATGCGAGGAGTCCAATTGAACCGTATTTAGGATTAAAAGTAATTTTTTTATGAATCCATAGGCTTTCGAATAGCCCTCGATGCCATCGTCTTCTCTGTCTTCTTAAAAACTTCATATCTTCCGGGACCTCAGTCCAACATACCGGATCAGGGACATAGACAATTTTCTTCTTTTGGCCTTCTTCCTTTAATAGGCGGTGCATTCTCACCACTAATTCCATATCTTCACCGACCGTATCGGTTCGGTACCCTCCTGCAGCAACTACCCAATACTTTGAAAAAACACCAAAGGCACCGGAGATAATCAACAAGAGGTTATGTCTGCTTAGGCCAATTCTTCCCATCAAAAAGGCTCGTAAATATTCAATAATTTGCATGACCACTAAAGGTTTATCTGATAAGCCTACTTTTAAAATACGTCCATTTTGAATTTGACAGCCATTCGCAATTCGCACACTGCCGCCTGAGGCAATCACTTCCTCATTCGAATCGATAATCGGTTTCATTACCTTTAAAAAAGCATCCTGTTCCAAAACTGAATCTCCATCGAGTGAACAAAAATAAGGATAATGAGAAAAGTTAAGCCCTACATTTAGTGCATCTGCCTTTCCACCATTCTCCTTATCAATAAGAAAGAGCTGTGAGAAAATAGCTGATTGATAAATTTTTTTGATTGGTTTTGTGTGAATTTGTTTTCGAACTACTTTTTTTATTTCTTTCATATCATAATGGTCTATCATTTTATTGAAGGTTTGATCCGTTGAACCGTCATTTACAACAATCACTTCAAATACAGGATAATTAACACTTAAAAGAGAACGAACACTATGAATAATTCCCGCTTCTTCATTAAAAGCCGGAACAATTATTGAAACCGGCTTTGTAAAGACCTCCTCCATGTAATCTTCGTAGACTTGAACCCGATCGAGCTGGTATTCCTTTCGGAGCTGAAACATGGAGATAACCAAAATAACTGTGTAAAACAAAATAACAATCACCATATAAACCGCAATGAAAGAAGCAAAAGCCGTTACAATGTCACCCCACTGAAAAAATGGCATCTCTTAAACCCCTTTATGCAGCCATTCCCAGGCCATATCTTTTGCGAAAGCATCCTTAGATGTTTCTAATACCTTCCGTAAAACATCTTTCCCATTAGCAAATTGGCTAATAGACTGTCCTGCTTGGGAACGAACCCACCACGCCTGATCATGCAGGAGCTCAATTAATCTTGCCAAAGCTTTTTCTTCCTTTAATGATCCAACTAATTTTGCTGCAACCAGTCGTTCCTCCCATTTAGTAGAATATAGGAGGTCTAAATACGGATCAATATTTTTTACATAACCAATTTGCGCAACTGCTTTTAAAGCCCTTAGCTTGATTTCTCCTAAATAGCTGGAAATAATATTTTCAATGAACGGTAGATAGGTTAGCTCTCTTTTAATAGAGATTACTTCAAGAACGGCTTTCTGTAATGAGAGCTCCGCTTTATGGAAATAAAGAACTAATTGATCAAATTGATCAAATTGATGCTCATGTAAACGGAGTAAAATATGACGGTAATCATATTCAGTTAGATGCCGATATTTAGTCGTAAGCAAGTTCAATATTGATTCAAATTTAAATAAAGCCAAAATTCTCAAACTATGTACAAGCTCTTCATGGGAAAGCTGCTTCTTTTTCGTTAACAAATACACATCATCTAATAAAGAAATCATATGGAAATCCTCAATATGATAAAGGGTATTCATTCGTGTACTCCATTTTATGCTATTCAGTCTCTTCCGATAGTAATCAGATAAATACATTGAAGCTAATTCGGATAATCGTTCCTTTTCTTCTACCCCTTCTATTACTTTGATATAGCGGCTGAGAAGCTCTTCAAATGCCTTCTGCTGAAGGCCAGTCTCCGGCTTCAGTTTTCTGGAATAGGTGCCTTCTGTCAACATGCGATAAATATGAGGATTGTAGGTTTCTTTATAGTTTTCAATTTTTTCTCTATTCCTTAAATCGAGTGTTTTCCGTATGATTAAATATTTTAATAAAATAACCAAAATACATAAAATAGTAATAGTTAAGACGGAAAGGCTAAATAACTCATTTTTCAATATGTTTTACCTTCCTAGTACAGCTCTCCATTGCGGCCATAATTGCCCCCCGAAATTGCTTCTCCTCAAGAGTTGCCACTGCCTCTATAGTTGCGCCTCCAGGCGTGCAAACATGATCTTTCAGTTCTCCCGGATGTACACCTGTCTCAAGAACCATTTTCGCTGCACCTAAAACCGCCTGCGCAGCAAGCCGGTAAGCCTTGGCTCTGGGTATTCCCTGACGTACGCCCCCATCAGCCATTGCCTCTATTAACATGTAAACGTATGCCGGAGAGGAACCGCTTATAGAGGGTATGGCATCCATTAATTTTTCCTGCAAACGTTCGGTTTTTCCGAAGCAACTGAATAAAGTCTCCACTTCAGCTATCTCCGCTTCGCTAAGATAATCATTTGCACAAATTGCACTCATCCCTTCGCCAACCAATGAAGGGGTATTTGGCATAGTCCGGACAGCCTTTACTTGAAAGCCAAATGCTTGTTCAATATCCAGTAAGGTAATTCCTGCTGCAATAGTAACAAGGATTGCACTTTGTTTCATATCCTCTTTTATTTCTTCAATGACCGATAGATAAAGCTCCGGTTTCACCGCCAGGATTAAAATGTCTGCAAACCTAACAACATCTTTGTTATGTAAAGTTGTAAAAATCCCGTGGATCCGATCAATTTTATTAATTGTTTCCTCTGTTGCAGCACTTGCCATAATCTTTTCTTTCGGAATCATATTAGATGTTACAATCCCTTCAATCATGGCTTGAGCCATTTTCCCCGCTCCAATAAAACCTATTTTTTTATTCATTTTTGCTCAACACCCTACCTTTTCTACTTATACATTTCATTTTCTAATATAATGACATTTTCCGCAAAGGTTGTCCCCCCTATTTCTTTCGTATTTTCAACTAAACGATAAATATTATCACAGCAGCGTTTGGCACCTTTCACTAATAACGGTACACCAATCACATCAATTTTTAACCCTCTAGAGAAAAATCCCCCCATTGACATGGCAAATGGAACAGTCGGTGAGGTATTGGAAAAAACAATTTTTTCATTGAACTGATGTTTTTCTTGCAGTAATAAAACCATTTCTTTTAATGCTGGAATGACATATTTATTTCGTTTTCGTCCGATGGTGTAAACAGAATTTCCTTTGTCATCAACTCCGTGAAAAATCAACTTCCCAAAGTCTTCTTTTGCTAATTTATTGAAGTATTTCACATTCAATATTTCTTCTCGTGTAAGTTTCCGTTCAGATTGTGGAAGCTGTTTCAAATGATACGCCGCTGCTAATGAAGTAGTATGTGTCCCGCCATAATCATTATAAATATAAATCATAGTATCATTCCTTTTTAAAGATCTTAGTATATTATGTTCGTATATCCTTCCTTCAATTCTTAAGATAATCTCGAGCAGCAAAAGACAATAAAAGAGAAGCTACAATGTTGATAGCTTCTCTTTTTCATTCATATATTTAATTAAATCTTTAGGAAAAAAACTCATAAGGAACGCTTCGCCTAAGTATTAATGCTGGATTAACTTCATAATCCAATCAAGTACGACTCCGCCGAAATACACACCGAACACACCTACTACTGCCGAAAAAACCGGGGGTGCAGGCAATGGCAATTTTAAGAATTTAAACAGCATACCAACAACTAATCCAGCCACTAATGCCAGTAAAACTTCTTTCATTCGAGTTCCCTCACATTTAGATAATTAATAGTTACTTAATGAAAGCTCTCCATTTGCAATCGAAACACCAGAACTTGCACCAATTCGGGTTGCTCCTGCTTCGGCCATTGCCAATGCATCTTCACGGCTGCGAACACCACCCGATGCCTTCACACCAATTTCAGGGCCGACTGTCTGACGCATTAAACGGATATCCTCCACAGTTGCTCCACCTGTTGAAAATCCGGTTGATGTTTTCACAAAATCTGCTCCTGCTTTTACAGAAAGCTCACACGCTCTAACCTTTTCTTCATTCGTTAACAAGCAGGTTTCGATGATGACCTTTACTATTGCCTTGCCCTTTGCGGCTTCGACAACAGCACGGATATCTTTTTCAACTAAATCATCCTGCTGATCCTTTAATGCCGCAATATTAATAACCATATCGATCTCATCTGCGCCGTTTTCAATCGCATTGCTAGTTTCAAATGCCTTCGTTTCCGGTGTAGATGCACCCAATGGAAACCCAATAACAGTACACACTTTTACTTCTTCAGTGTCTTTCAGCATTTCTGCAGCTGTCTTAACCCAAGTTGGATTAACACAAACAGATGCAAATAAATATTGCTTTGCTTCCTCAACAATTTTTACAACTTCTTCACGAGTAGCATCAGCCTTTAATAATGTATGGTCAATCATTCTGACAATGTTTTGTGTCATTTTTAATATCCTCCCCATATAATACAAATTTATAAATTAGATTCAAGCTTCCTTTATCCAATGTAACTATATCAAATAACTTGAACATTTGTAAATACATTTATGAACAAATGTAAAAAACTAATTTAAAAAGTGCTCACTGCTGTGATGCCGGCTATTCCTTTTTATCAAGTAAAAATTTTGCTGTAAATTGATCTGTGATTAGCACATTCGCATATTTACCTTTTAATGCCCCATAAATTCCGTCAATTTTATTGGGTCCGCCTGCAACAACTATCGAATATTCCTTCTTTCTCAATTCATCAAGATTGACACCAAGGGTTCTTTCATTCAAGCTTTCATTACATATTTCACCATTCTTATCAAAAAAACGGGAACAAATATCACCTACTGCTTTTCCCTTAAGGGATTCCAAATCACTCTCAGTAAAATAGCCTAACTGAAATAATAAAGAGTCTGTTTTAATTGAACCAATGGTAAACAAGGCAATATTTGCTTGTCTTCCCAGCTCTAATATGTTTCGAATATGGCGGTCCACCTCCATCGCCTGCTTGACGACAACATGGTCGACAATAGCCGGTAATGGAAGGTGGTTTGGAGTAGTGTTATAGGCCTTGCCAAACAGGTACAATATTTCGGAAGCATATGTGTTCGTTTCGGCATAACTTACGCCTCCCTTTAATTGAACCACCTTCACGTTTTTCACAAATTTCTGTTGTAACTCAATCGCAATATGATAGAGAGTCGTTCCCCATGTCACTCCGATAATATCATCATCTTTCACAATGTCATTAAGGTAATGGGCAGCCTTTTCTCCCAAGTAATTTTTAATAATATGATTTTCATATTGAGGGATGGAAGCGATCACCGCTTTTTTTAAATTGAATTTTTCTTCTAATTGCACAGCCAAATTTTCAGCATCTTCTGTCGGATCCATGATATTAATCTGGACGATGCCGTCACTTTTCGCCTGCTGTAATAATCTTGATACAGTTGGGCGGGAAACCCCCAGCATCTTAGCAATCTCATTTTGGTTATAATCCAATAAATAATATAATTTAGCCGCTTCAATCACCTTGTTTAATTTTTCTCGATCCACTTAATCTCACCTGACATACGTTTATTTTTCTACATTGTATCAAAAAAGGAGCACCAATTCACAATATCTTTACATTTGTAAAATCTAATTTGAACATTTTTACCTTCTTTCCATTCCTTCCGTTAAAGTGAAGTGAATTTTCGTGTTGGATTAGGGGGAAAATTTAACGAATGATACCTCAATTTAGCCTCAAAAATGAAATAGTCACGAAAAAGTTATCCGAATCACTTGCATTCTTCTGTATACTGAAGGAAGGGAATCTGATTTCTTAAAGGAGGGGATATTTTTGGAGAAATTTGGAGGATACATTTACCGAAATCGGAAATGGGTGCTGATGATTTGGGTTATCATCATTTGTTTATGCGGGTTTTTCGCACTGAAATTACCCTCTGTTTTAAGCGGTAATGGCTTCGAATATAAAGGGGAATACAACGAGACAAGAAAACTTCTGGAAGAAAACTTTGGACATGCTAAATCATCAATTATCCTCGTCTTCGAAAAAGATCAATCAGTTAGTAACACTGATTTCAGGAAATTCATTAAGGTTACCATTGAAAAATTAGATGACTTTGATGGTGCAAAAAAAATCACCTCCCCTTTCGAACGGGAAGGAATGATTAAAGATCAAAATGCTTATGGACTCATTACTTTTGATAAAAAGGCAGAAAACCTTAGCAAAGAAATTGAAAAATTAAAGACTCTTCTCAAAAATAAACCTGGCTTAAAAGTCACTATGACCGGAGAGCCCATTATTGTTCAGGACTTAAATGTGGCAAGTCAAGAAGATTTAGCCAAAGCGGAGATGATTGGTCTGCCAATTGCCTTACTAGTTCTCGTCCTGGCTTTTGGCAGTCTTGTCGCGGCATCTCTGCCGCTTGTTATTGGGGTGGTCTCCATACTAGCAACAATGGGGACGGTATATTTTTTTAGTTATAGCGCTGATTTGACCATCTTTATTTTAAATATAGTCCCGATGATTGGCCTTGCGCTAAGCATTGATTTTGCTTTGTTATTTATCAATCGTTACAAAGAGGAGTTACAATCAAAATCAATCCGGGAATCCCTTGAAATTACAGTGGCAACCGCAGGACGGTCCATTATTTTTTCAGGACTTTGCGTATTTATTGGATTATCAGGGCTTTGGTTTATCAAAATTGATATTTTTCAAAATGTTGCTCTTGGCGGGATGATAGTAGTATTGATTTCTGCCTTATGTGCTTTAACCTTCCTTCCTGCCTTACTTGCCATTCTTGGAAAGAAGATTAACAAGCTAAGTGTCCTTAGAATATCTGATAAGCAAACGAGCATATGGCATAAATTTGCTAAGCTTGTGATGCGCCGTCCAGTCATAATGGCTGCCGCGGCACTTGCCATTCTGTTAGTTGGGCTCATACCGGTGAAGCAAATGGTGTTAGCAATTCCCGGAACAGATTCCCTACCTGCTAAATATCCTTCAAGAGTGGCATTAGAAACCTTTCAAGAACATTTTATTGCGGAGGAAAAGCGCGATGCGAAAAAAGTGACGGTTGTCCTCCAAACGAATGGTAAGGTTATTGAAAAAAACAACTTAGAAAAAGTGTCTAAGGTAATTGATAAACTTGAGAACGATCAGCTTGTGAATACAGTTGACTCACCCTTTTCAGCAACAGGGATAACGAATGTTGAACAGCTTTATCAGTTGCTTAATCATGGCAACATGACGATGACTGCTCCAATTACTGACTATTTTATCAGGGACAATCAAATGCTTCTCGAAGTGTATTTAAATACGGACGAACATTCCGCAAAAGCAAGACAGTGGGTTAGTGAATGGTCAGAAAAGGATATCGGAGTAAAGGCATCATTTGGAGGTCCAATTAAATTCGAGCAAGAAATTTTTGCAGAAATTTATCAAAAAGCCCCCTACGGATTATTATTAATTATGGTTTCTACCTTTATCATTCTCATGGCAGCATTCCGGTCCATTCTTATCCCAATAAAAGCTATATTAATGAATGTTTTAAGCCTCGGCTGCACATTCGGGATTGTCGTTTGGATATTCCAACAGGGTCATCTCGGTATAACACCTGTCGATATCGCCTTAATTTTGCCTGTATTTGTGTTCACTCTCGTGTTTGGACTCTCTATGGATTATGAGGTATTTCTTATTTCAAGGATTCAGGAGTTTTATATAAGGACCGGTAATAATAGTGAAGCGACCATTTCTGGTTTAACTTACACGAGTAAAATAATTACCTCTGCGGCGGCCATCATGATTGTGGTTACAGGGGCGTTTGCCTTCACAGGAGTAATGCCTGTCAAACAGCTGGGCGTAGGAATTGCCATCGCCATTTTCATTGATGCAACGATCGTGAGGATGGTTTTGGTTCCTGCTTTAATGAAACTGCTTGGTGATTGGAATTGGTGGTTTTTTGGCTATAAGAATAAACATCAGCAGGATAAAAGAAAGAAGCCGGCCTAATTCATATCAGGCTGGCTTCTTTCTTAAGTGGTTATATATTTTTTGCATATTGTTCGCTTGGGATTTTACTTAACACTACATACAAGCTTAGCGGTTCACTTCCGCTATTTTTAAAGGCCATTTCTTCTTCACTGTTAACATGTATAAGATCTGCTTCAGAAACTTCTGTCTCTAAACCATCAATCATAATCGTTCCGTTTCCTGTCACAACATATAGGTACACCTCTGTACCCGGATGTTTATGTGTTGGAAGCTGCTGCCCCGGTAAGAAGTTTAAGACAAATGCAGTTGTTTCACCTTTTTTATAAATAACTCTTTTTGTAAATTTCTCTTCACTATATTCCATATATGCTTTGACTGAATTTTTTTCCACTCTACATTCCTCCTTTTTTATTATTATGATTTACATACCCCAATTAAAGATGCACCCTTTTCCAGTGCCTGCTTATTAATCTCTAATAAATGATGTTTATCAGCTGATAGAACTTTCTTTAATGACTCAATAATGGACTCATTTGAAACAATTTTTCTGGACTCTAGAAATGCACCTAATAAAATCATATTGGCAACACGGGGATTTCCTAAGTCATTGGCTATGTCGGTTGCACGTATTTCGATTACCTTGATGTCCTTCCGCCCGGTTGCTTTGACAACCAATGAAGAATTGAGAATTAATATTCCTCCTGGTTGAACACGCGGCTCGAACTTATCAAATGAAGGATTATTCAATACAATTGCTGTTGATGGTCTTGATACAAGCGGAGAGCCAACAGGCCCATCACTGACAACAACAGCACAATTGGCTGTACCTCCCCGTTGTTCCGGACCATAGGAGGGAAGCCATGAAACACCCTTTCCTTCAAGCATCCCTGCATAGGCAATCAATTGTCCCATCGACATGACACCTTGCCCGCCGAAACCGGCAATGATTATCTCTTCATGCATCAGCTAGTTCACCCCCTCTTTGTTTTTATAAATACCAAGAGGATAGACAGGGACCATATTGTCCTTTATCCATTCAAGCGACTCCGCCGGGTCTAGTCCCCAGTTTGTTGGACATGTCGAGAGGACTTCAATCAAGGAAAAGCCTAATCCTTTTTTCTGTGTTTCAAATGCCTTTCTGATCGCTTTCTTTGCTTTTTGAACATGCTGAACATCATGGGTGGAAACCCGCTCAATATAGGCAGCACCATCAAGTGTTGCGATCATTTCACATACTTTAATGGGTGAACCTTGTATACCGGCATCCCTGCCGAATGGGGTGGTTGCCGTTTTTTGACCAATCAGTGTCGTAGGGGCCATTTGTCCACCTGTCATCCCATAAATGGCATTATTAACAAAGATAACGGTGATATTCTCCCCTCTTGCCGCAGCATGAATGACTTCACTGATTCCGATTGAAGCGAGGTCCCCGTCCCCTTGGTACGTAAAAACAAAGCGATCAGGCAACACCCGTTTCACTCCTGTTGCGACTGCAGGAGCACGCCCATGTGCTGCCTGTGTCATATCACAATTAAAATACTCATACGATAACACCGAACATCCTACCGATGCGACCCCAATCGAATCTTCTAAAATATCCATTTCTTCTAATACTTCACCAACAAGACGGTGAATCACGCCGTGCGTACAGCCTGGACAATAATGTGTTGGTTTGTCGGTCAGACCGCTAGCTTTTTTAAAGACTGTCTTCATTGTCATACCGTTGCACCCCCGGCGGCAGACATAATCTTATCGTAGATTTCCTCTTGTGCAGGAACAACCCCGCCTGTTCTGCCATAGAAGTCTACAGGTGCGTGCCCATTCACAGCAAGTCTAACATCTTCTACCATTTGGCCTGCGCTCATTTCAACAGATATATAGGACTTAACTTGGTCTCTTGTTTCAATAAAGGGCTTTTCAGGAAATGGCCAAAGGGAAATAGGTCTAATCATTCCAACCTTGATCCCATTCTGTCTTGCTTTAGTAATGGCATTCATAGTGATCCGAGCAACCGTGCCGAAAGCAACCATTATGTAATCTGCATCATCGATTTGATATGTTTCATATCGAACTTCTTTTTCTTTCATCAAAGCAAATTTCTGCTGCAGATGAATGTTTCGCTTTTCTAAACTTTCTGCATCGAGTTCAAGTGAGGTAATAATTTTGGGACCGCCGTCGCCGCGAGTGCCTGTTGTCGCCCATTCCTTCTTCAACCATTCCGTTTCCCGACATACTCCAAATTCCACCGGCTCCATCATTTGCCCCAGCATGCCATCTCCCATTAAAATCACTGGCGTTCTGTAACGGTCTGCAATGTCAAAAGCATCCTGTGTCAATTCCACAATTTCTTGTAAACTTGCCGGCGCTAAAACAGGGATATTGTAATCCCCATGTCCGCCGCCTTTGGTGGCTTGGAAATAATCTGATTGGGCAGGCTGAATATTCCCAAGTCCCGGTCCCCCGCGAACAATATTACAAATCACAGCCGGAAGCTCTGACCCGACTAGATAGGAAATCCCCTCTTGCTTCAAGCTGAACCCAGGGCTTGAGGAGGAAGTCATGACCCTTACTCCGGTACTTGCTGCACCATACACCATATTAATTGCCGCTATTTCACTCTCAGCCTGTAAAAATAATCCTCCAGCTTCAGGAAGTCTTCTTGCCATATAGGCGACAAGTTCACTTTGTGGTGTAATCGGGTAGCCAAAAAAATACTTACACCCTGCATGTACTGCAGCCTCTGCAATGACTTCATTTCCTTTCATTAATACTTTCACCATGAGAATAACTCCCTTCACATTACACTGTTTGCAAAATTTTTACCGGCCTATATACGGCAATTACAGCATCCGGGCAAACTTGGGCACACTTTGCACAACTTATACAATTTTCTTGATTTATAACAGTTGCCGGCCGGTAGCCCTTCCCATTTAAATAATCTGCCAGATAAATTATGTTAGTTGGGCATACATGAACACATAAACTGCATGACTTACAAATCTCTTCATTAAAAATTACTCTTTTCTCCATGTGAATGCTCCTTTTCCCAAGGTAGTTTCATATACCGTTGAATAAAAACAACTTCATGGCGGCTAGAAAAGTTTTCTGCAACTCTCTTCAAATGGCTTGAAATGGTGGTATACAAAACAGGAACTTCCAGCTTTTCTGCCAAGCGGCAGCTCAATTCATACCCTTTTTCAATATCTCTTATGGTTGTCTCCAAGCCAATATTTGCGTTATTAATAATGCCGTTTACCTTTAGACGAGAGACCTTTTCAATCTGTCCGACCGTGTCAAGAGCTCCCTCCAATGTGCTGACATATGGCCGGTTCCCATTTAGAACAAAAAGTAATTCCGGTCTTAAATCCTTCCATTCATGATAGTATTGTCCTAGAGCCGTTGCCCCGTCTTGATCTCCACCGGCATCAATAATGAATCGATATCTACGGTCATGCAGGATACGATAGATTTCACCGGACACGATCGGCAGATCCGCTGCCGCCAAATGATCCTTTGGTGCAATTAATTCAACATCATGTTGCTGCAGAATCCTCGCAATATCCCGTGTACGAAAATATGGGTTTACAATATCTAAATCATTTATGGCTACCTTTTCGTGTGTTAATCTTTCAGTTAATGCAAGATTAATGGCAACTTCCGTTTTTCCACTTCCGAAGTGACCGGTCATGATGGTTATCTTATTTTTCGAATTCAAAATTTTGTCACTTCCCCCTTGTTATGTATGAGTTTCCATGACGCGCTTGAAAATTATTCCACCTCTATTATAAAACACAATGTGTCTATACCGCCTTGAATAAAGTCACACTTCACTGAATTGTAATAAATTATCAAGAATAACAAACACTAAGCTTACCTTGGTTTAAGAATAGGTTGGGGGGTAATCTTAGTGGACAAAAAAAGAATTCCTTTATTACTAATCCTTCTCACACTATTTTGGCTTTCTAGTTCTTTCTTTTCAAATGCAGCAGAAACCATTCCTAAATACGAAGGATTGGTTGATTTACGCATTCTTGAAACAACCGATTTACATGCAGATTTAGTCAATTATGATTATTATCAAACAAAAACAGACAACCGAATTGGCCTTGTCAAAACCGCGGAACTTATACGTGAGGCTAGGAAAGAAGTGAAAAATTCCTTATTGTTTGATGATGGTGATCATTTAAAGGGAAATCCACTCGGGGAATATCTAGCCAGAATTAGGGGCATGCATAAAGGAAAAACACACCCGGTATATCGTGCCTTCAACTACTTACGATATGATGCCATTGCCATTGGAAATCATGAGTTTAACTATGGGTTAGAGTTTTTAAATGCAGCTTTGAAGGGTTTAAAGATGCCGGCATTAAATGCCAATGTATATTCGGTCAAAAAAAATAAACCGTATTTTACTCCTTATGTCATTTTGAGAAGAAATCTGGTGGATCAAAGCGGCAGACTGCACGAACTAAAAATTGGTGTAATTGCGCTCATGCCAACCCAAATAATGAAATGGGATAAAGCAAATCTTGAAGGTAAAGTGATAGCTAAACCTATGGTAGAAACTGCGAAGGAATTTGTACCGTTGATGAAGAAAGAAGGAGCGGATATTATTATTGCCCTTGCCCATACAGGCATTAGCAGCGAAACGTATAACCCTGATACCGAAAATGCGGTCTATTATTTGACAAAAATACCTGAGATTGATGCTATTTTGGCCGGACATTCTCATAGTGTCTTCCCCGGCCCAGTTTACACTAACTTACCAAATACAAAAATGGAAACGGGACAAATCAATGGCAAGCCGGTTGTGATGGCAGGTGCCTTTGGTAACCATCTCGGAATTATTGACCTTCAGCTTTCGGTAACGGAAGGAGAATGGAAGGTTTTAAGAAGCACTTCATTTACAAGGCCAATCGTAGATGAGAATGGCCATTCACTTGTAAAAAAAGACAAGAAATTATATAACCTGATTAAACCCGAGCACGAGGAAACAGTGGATTTTATAAAAAAATTAGGATTATGATGGGCTAAAGCTCTCCTCTGTTTATTTATCGACACAATTTTCAGATTTCCACTTTACATCTCAAGAATAGTCTTATAAAATTAAGTATAAAATACATATGCTGAACATAGGCGGAGTCTGTCAATCGGGCTCCTTTTTTCGATGATATGTATAAAAACTTGGGAGAAGAGGTCGATATATGTCAACACAAGCAATCATCGCAATTGGTGTATTTCTCGTTACCTACGCTTTTATTGTCACGGAAAAGATACACCGTACTATCATCGCAATGGCCGGCGGAATCATGATGGTAATCCTCGGAATTGTCGGTCAAGAAAAAGCATTACACCATATCGATTTTAATACACTGGGTTTGCTGACTGGAATGATGATTATAGTTGCCATCACAGCTGAAACAGGCTTGTTTAAATTCATAGCCATTTGGGCTGCAAAAAAAGTGAAAGGTGATCCCTTAAAAATTTTACTCGTCCTTGGAGTTATTACCGCACTAGGATCAGCTTTTTTAGATAATGTCACAACTGTTCTATTAATGGTGCCTGTAACCTTCAGTATTACAAGGCAATTACGAGTAAACCCAATACCATTTTTAATCACTGAAATCATTGCATCGAATATTGGAGGAACCTCTACACTTATCGGTGACCCACCTAATATCATGCTTGGAAGTGCTGTTAAAGAACTAACCTTTATGGCATTTATCAATAACCTTACTGCTATTTCATTTTTTATCTTATTTGTTAATATCGCAATCCTGGCTTTCATCTATCGGAAGCAGCTCCGGACATCTTCCGAATTAAAAGCAGCATTAATGGACATGGATGAAAAGGAAGAAATTACAGACAAAACTCTCTTAACTAAGTCATTAATTGCTCTTACTATTACCATAGCAGGGTTCTTCCTGCATCAGCTGCTACATATTGAATCGGCGACTGTCGCATTAACTGGAGCATTTCTGTTACTTCTATTAACAGGCGAAGAATATTTGGATAAAGCCTTTTTAAAAGTGGAATGGACAACCATTTTCTTCTTCATTGGGCTATTTGTACTCGTATCCGGATTGATTGAAACCGGTGTCATTTCGTTATTAGCCGATTATTCCGTCCATTTAACTGGTGGAGATGTGACTTCTACATCGCTTCTCATTCTTTGGGTGAGCGCCATTGCATCTGCATTTATTGATAATATACCGTTTGTTGCCACTATGATCCCAATGATCAAAGATATGGGTGAACTAGGCATAAATAATTTAGAACCGCTTTGGTGGAGTCTCTCTCTTGGTGCCTGTCTTGGCGGCAATGGAACTTTAATAGGTGCTAGTGCCAATGTCATCGTTGCAGGGCTTGCCGCAAAAGAAGGACATCATATTTCATTTGGAAAATTCTTGTTAATCGCCTTTCCATTAATGATTCTTTCGATCATCATCTGTACGGTTTATATTTATTTAAGATATTTAATCTAGGGGGGCTATGATGAAGGTCACTTATAAATATGACGAAAATGTTCTAGGGATTAAGGAATCAGCCAACGGGGATGATATTGAATTCTCGATTACATTATTAAATAGTGAGTTAAAGAAAAACATGAAAAAAGTTCGTGATTTTTTTGATGAAAATAAGGTCCTAACCGATATCCATTACTACCTTCACCCTAATAACAAGTACCAGGTGATTGTCAGAAGCGATTTTTATAATGAATTTTTAATCCAATTATTTAAGCAGCAGCTTTTAACAGAAATAGCTTGGGTATAAAAGAATGAGCTGCATAGCATAATGCTAAGCAGCTCATTTTTTTATCATCTTTTATCATCTGTCTGGTTATCTTGTCCCATTGCCTTCCAAACCTGTGCATAGACTTGCTTTAAAGGGATTTTATGATACTCGGCAATCTTTTTACATTCCTCATACTCGGGGGCTCTTTGCACAACTTGCCCTTCAAAAATCCCCTCTTTTATGGTTACCATTCCCCATTCAGTAGGGACTCTTCGAAATATTCTTTCTAAACGATGAACAGTTATCGGATAATAGCGAACACCAAGTGTCGTGGTTTCCTTAAAGAGAATCTCTTTTATTCTATTAATATTTTTCTGAGAGCAAAGCAATTGAAGTAATACAGCCGGTCTATTTTTTTTCATAAAAATGGGCGTATAAAATACATCATTTGCCCCTGCATCAAATAGCAAATCCATGACGTAGCCAAGCCATTCACCTGGTATATCATCTAAATTCACTTCCATTTTGACCATTTGGTCATCGAAATGTTCATGATTAGGAGGATGTGACACCACTTGTAAGGCCCCTTTCATATATTTTATGGAGGGAATACTTATTCACCGATGATAACACGAAGGACATTTGGATGATTTTTAAACGTTTTTGTTCCTGCCCCGTAGCCAATTGACTTAATTCTCATAGATGGTATGGAACAAAATTCTTCTGCGAGTACAGCGACGATTGCTGCACCAGTTGGTGTTGTCAGCTCTGCTTTAACATCGGATTGTTCTATCGGTACCCCTTTTAATATTTCTAGGGTTGCTGGTGCAGGTACCGGATAGAGACCATGGTCAATTTGAATTTTCCCTTTTCCAAGAGGAATCGGCGATGATTTGATGACCTCGACACCTAATTGATCAATCAAGATAGCCGCACCAATAATATCTATGATTGAATCAACAGCACCTACTTCATGAAAATGGACCTTTTCTAACGGAATACCGTGAATATGCCCTTCAGCTTCACCAATTCGTTTAAATATTTTTAAGGCTGTTTCCTTTACTGATTCAGAAAAACCGGCCTCCTCAATCAACGCAACGATATCTTTATAGGCACGATGATCGTGATGATGGTGATGGCCGTGATTGTGGATATGATCATGGCTATGTCCTTGGTTATGTTCATGATGGTGACTATGCTCATGTTCATGGGTATGACTATGCTGGTGTTTATGCTCATGTTCATGCATCTGTTCGTGGTCATGATGGCTATGTATATGAATAGAATCATTAAGCAGATCGACATCAAACTTCGTACTGGTAATACCATTCTTTACAAGCTTTTTCCATTTCAATTCATATTCGTCTTCAATTTGGAGCTTTTTTAGTTCTTCTACTAACCGATTCGGATCGGCTCCTGCATCGATTAGCGCCCCAATGACCATATCTCCGCTAATACCGGAAAAACAATCAAAATAAAGTGTCCTCATTATTTTCCCCCGCCCCTTTTTGTGCTAGTTGATGAATTAAGACCGCGTTATACCCCCCGCCAAAACCATTGTCGATATTAACAACACTAATTCCGGATGCACAAGAGTTTAACATCGTAAGCAACGCAGATAAGCCATTAAAATTCGCGCCATAACCAATGCTTGTTGGAACAGCGATAACTGGATGGGAAACAAGCCCACCCACTACACTTGGAAGAGCTCCCTCCATTCCTGCTACAACAACAGACACAGTTGCATTTTGAATTTCCTCGGCATGACTTAGTAAGCGATGAATCCCAGCAACACCAACGTCATAGATACGATGCACCTTGCTGCCCAAAACTTCTGCAGTCACTGCCGCTTCTTCTGCAACAGGTAAATCAGAGGTACCTGCAGCAACAACGGCAATGTATCCTTCTGAGGTTTTCCTAACTGCGTTCTCCTTCTTCCAAAAAAGAATCCTTGCCGTTTCACTATACGTTAGGTCAGGAAGAGTATTCAGGATATTTTCAGCTTTTTCTTTCGTGACTCTAGTAACAAGGATCTCGTTATTTCGTGCCCTTATAGCCTGAACAATCGAAATGATTTGCGGAGCTGTCTTGCCTTCCCCATACACCACCTCTGCGAAGCCTTGCCTTTTTTTTCGATGGTGGTCAACTTTTGCAAACCCCAAATTTTCAAACGTTGCCAATTGTTCTTTCGCTTCAGTTATACTAAGGGTTCCATTTTGAACTTGCTTCAAAATTTCCTCAAGCATTCGCTCTCCCCCTTTATTTAGAAATAAGAAAGTATAAATTTTGACCTTAAGAAATGTCCAGCTCCAGGCCATACGCCGATGACCATGGCGCTTGCGCTTTTCCTATTAAATAAAATACTTCACCATATCAGCAGCTAAGCTTTCATAGTTCGCATAAATTTTCTTATATTTTTCACTGTTTTCCTTATTCGGAATAGTAGCTTTTCCCATCGGGATATTCTTTTTAATTTCTTCAAATGAATCAACCTTTTTGATGGCCACTAATGCAGTCCAAGCCGCTCCCCATGCTGCACTATGGTGACTTTCTGAAACATAAATTTCTGCTTCAAAAACATCTGCCATCATTTGCAGCCATATTGGCGATCTTGCCAAACCGCCGTTTACATAAACTTTTTGCGGCTCGCCAGCTAACTGCTCCAAAGCCTTTCCAATTTGATAGAGATTAAATGTAACTCCTTCAAGTACAGCACGAATAAAATGTTCTTTTTTATGTGTAATGGACACACCATAAAAATTTCCTTTTGCTTTTTGGTTCCAAATTGGAGCTCTTTCTCCATTTATATACGGAAGAAAAAGCAACCCATCTGAACCTGGAGCAGCCTGGTCTGCGTCAGAAAGAAATTCTGTAAAACTTCTTTGGTCGTTCAGAAGATCCTTTAACCATTGCAGGGCAATGCCACCATTATTTGTCGGTCCTCCAATAATGGAAGATTCCTCGGTAAAGGAATAACAAAACGTTTCCTGTTTCTCGCTTATCTTAACACCCTGTGTAACTTGCCTTATGGCACCGCTTGTCCCTACTGAAACAGCCACTTCACCGGGAAGAATCGCTCCATTTCCCAAATTCGCCAATTGGCCATCTGCCGCACCAATCACTACTGGCATGTCCGGGTTAATACCCATTGCTTCCGCTATCTCATGGTTAATTCCTGTTAATATTTTTGTAGGAGGAACAATTTCGGAAAGCTGATTTTCTGTTATACCCGTAAGTTCTAACAATTCTTGCTCCCACTTGTGTGTTGTTGGATTAAATAATCCTGTTGCAGATGCCATCGAATAATCAATGACTCTTTGGTTAAACCAGCAATGGATTAAATACTCCTTAATGGACATAAAATAGGCTGCCCGTTTATAAGGTTCATACTCAACCTCTTTCATCCACAAAAGTTTAACAAACGGTGTCATGGGGTGGATCGGTGTTCCTGTCTTGCTGTAAACTCTGGTTCCGATTGTATTTATGATTTCTTCAGACTGTTTAAAGCTTCGCCCGTCAGCCCAAATAAGTGCAGGGGAAATTGGCATACCCTCTTCATTAACACATAGAAGGGAATGCATCGCAGCAGAAAAACCAAGTGAAACTATTTCATCCTTTCCAGCAGCTGCATTGTCTATGGCTTCCCTAATCGCTATGATTGCAGACTGTTCAATTTCCATAGGATTCTGCTCCACCCACCCCTGCTGCGGGTATTCTGAAGTAATCATCTTCTCTACGTCTGCTACTAATTTCCCATGTAAATCAAATATGCATGCTTTAACGCTTGTTGTACCAACATCAAGCCCGATTACTAACTCTCTTGCCATCCTTCATCTTCCTTTTCAGATAACTATATGTAATGTTGTCATTATGATTATCTTTTTTTGCGTTTTCTAATCTTTAAACAAAAAGGCTTTGGAGCATTCCAAAGCCTTTTCGTTTATCAAGGACTAAATTATTATCTATTTTGATAGTACCTTATTCATACTGCCGCTCTGATATCCTATTAAATCTAGTGTTATATATTTATATCCATATTCTTGAAGCTCTTTTACTATCGAATCATGATTTTCTAAAATAATCCCCATATCACATGGTTCAACTTCAATTCGGGCAATTTCCTCATGTGTTCTGACTCGAACTTGGCGAATATGAAGCGATTTTAAATAATCCTCAGCTCTTTCAACTTTTGATAGTTTTTCTTTTGTAATAAACTCACCGTATGCAATCCGAGATGAAAGACAGGCTAATGATGGTTTATCCCAAGTTGGCAAACCCATTGTTCGAGAGAGTTCCCTGATTTCATTTTTAAACAAATCCGCCTCCTGCAGAGGACCTCGGATCCCCTTTTCCTTTGCGGCCTGCATTCCGGGACGAAATTCATTCATATCATCGGCAATCACACCATATATGACATTTTGAAAGCCCAGCTCTTCCATAACTGGGATTAAATGATCAAACAAACTGCTTTTACAGAAATAGCATCTGTTTTTATTATTCTCTGAATATCCAGGAATGGCCAGTTCTGATGTTTCAATAACCTGGTGCCTGGCACCTATTTGTTCCGCAAGGATTTTGGCCTCTTTAAGCTCACTTGAGGGATAACTTTCAGAGTCCGCTGTTATTGCCAACACATGATCTTTCCCTAGTGTGTCCAATGCAGCCTTAAGCAAAAACGTACTGTCTACTCCTCCTGAGAATGCCACAACGACCGAGTCCATGTCACGGAGAATAGACTGTAATTTTTCATATTTCTCTGTCAGCATTGTCCTTTTTCCCCTCCACCAACAAAATCAAATCTAAGCCGCCATTTTAACATATTTCATAGGGCTAGGAATTATGTGAATCCTTTTTATTAATATCCCGCTTCAGCACGCGGTTGCTGGAACTTTTCTTTTTAAATTGTCATGCTGCCGAAACCGCCGTCAACACGGATCAAGGCTCCGGTTACAAAGCTTGATGCCTTTTCTGAAGCGAGCCAAACCGTTGCCCCTTGAAGCTCCTCCGCTTCCCCAAAACGGTTCATAGGTGTATGTCTCATAATACTTTCAATTCTCTCTTTATCTAATATTTTGCGATTTTGTTCAGCTGGGAAGAATCCTGGGATAATCGCATTGACACGAATACCATTTGGTGCAAATTCCCGAGCTAAAAATTGTGTCACGCTATTGATTCCGGCTTTTGATACAGAATACGTAAATACACGTGAAAGCGGTGTTGTTGATGAAACAGAAGAAATATTAATAATGCTTCCTTTACGTTCCTGATCGATCATTCTCTTTCCAAAAATCTGGCACGCTAAGACGATTCCTTTTAGGTTAATTTCCATAATTTTATCATATTCATCCATGCCTAGTTCAAAAAATGGTGTAGAGCTATTTGTTCCAGGTGCATTTAACAGAATATCACACCCGCCAGACCATTGTTCAATTTCATCAGCAAGTCGGTTTAAAGAGTCCTCAGAACTTACATCCGCTTGAAACGCTTTGGCCTCTCCGCCCGTTTTCACTATTTCATTTACCACTTCTTCTGCTTTTTCTAAATTGCGGCCGACAATAGCAACTTTAGCCCCGTGATCTGCCAATCCCTTTGCCATTGCTGAACCTAATACACCATTCCCGCCAATCGCCACTGCAGTTTTTCCTGCTAAATCAAATAATTGTTTCATTTCTCTGCACTCCCCTATTAAAATAAATTGCCGTTTTCATCGAATGGAAAATCGTAAAGATCTGAGATCTGCTCCATATTTGGATGGTTTTTTATAAATCTTAACAGCGGCTCGGAAACTTCAATCTCACTTAACTTTAAAGTGTTTTTTATCCGAACCAATTTAACATTTCTAAAATCTAAAATATTGCATGTTTTTATGGCCGCTTGAAGCGCCTGTTTATCGTTGGGTAATGTTGTTGCAATTTTGGTTGGAGCTACTACGGTTGAAGTTAAACCATTTGCATAGGTTCCTTCTAAGTCCATTTTGTCCAAGAGTCTCTTCGTGGTAAAATCAGCCGTTCCAACTCCATTGGCATTCCCCTCAGAAGCAAGTGTTACATCAAGCACCACCATTTTGTTTACATCCGGACCGCCAGTAGCGTATGGGGTTGGATAACGACCGGTAATATTTGGGTCCATCCCATCCCCGCTGATATTTTTCCCAATTTCGTCAATCACTAAGACATCCAATTGATCGAAAAATAACTTTGGTAATAATGCTTTGGCTTTTATTTGTAAATCAGGTTCTTTTTCAATAATCTCTTCTGGGGTTAATACATCTACAATCGCCACTTTATCAAATGCATTCTCAACCGTAGCAACCCCGAAAAGGAATGGTGTTTTTTCCATAATGATTTTTGCCATTGCCGGTACATTTTCTGCCATATATTTAAAACCCATTTGATGGCATGCCTCGGCTCCTTTTTGTTTCCCCAGGCCAATACTAATCATCTTCATAATGCCGCTTTCTACAGGTCCCCGAAAAGCTGTATGGGGCTTCACCCGATTGATGACGACAATGCCGTCTGCATCTGAAGCATATTTATCGACATAAACCGGTAACCCATTAGGCAGTTCACTAATCTTTACTACTTCCATTGATGAGCGAATCTCACAACCAGCACTTTCCTCTGTAACACCAAGATGTGCTAACACCTCACGCTGACCTTCCGCTGTTGCTCCTCCATGACTCCCCATGCTTGGGACGATAAATGGCTTTGCACCTAACTCTTTTAAAAACTGTACAGTTTCAGCCGTTAATTCTACGATACGGTCAAGTCCCCTGCTGCCAACAGCGATGGCGATCTCCATGCCAGGCTTAACTGTTTTCCTAATATGTTCTTGCTGCAATTTCTCCTTTAAAACTGCACCAAGGTCCGCTATTTCCTTGTCATCAAACTTTACTCTAATCTTTGCCATTTTTGGTACTGGAATATCTTTTAGTAATTCTTGAAGTATACCCACGGACAACACACTCCTTTTCATTATGTAAGTGTTCCTCATTGGAAAAATTCCATGTAAGAAATAAGAAGATTACCTAAAAACATTCTCACTTGTAATCCCTCTCAATATTCAAGCTTAAAAAAGGTTGTGAAGTTATTTTAAATTAATTTGTTTACCAAACAAACTAATTACATGTATAATATCATTATGCTTACTTTCCGTCAATAAATATGTAGCATTATCTACGAAATTTTAAAAAAGGAGCGATTTAATGATTACTGGCGATGCTGCATACATTAAAAAAATCAACCGTTCGTTAATCGTAAGCAAAATTATTGAGCACGGGATGATATCCAGAGCCGATTTAGCGAAAATTACTGGGTTAAACAAAGCAACCATCTCTGTTCAAGCTGCTGATTTATTAGCGGAAGATTTACTTATTGAAACACAGCAGGATCATAAAAACCTTGGAAGAAGGCCCATCATGCTTTCGATCAATCAACAAGCCGGTTTTGTTTTAGGAATTGACCTCGATAAGAATTCGATTACCTTTGCCCTATCTAGTATAAGCGGATCTCTTATTCAGATCGATACGATTGAACTCGAGACTGTTGATTATAATGCTATTTTAGCATTACTGATTAACCATATTAAGGGTTACAAACGGCAATGTTCCCGCACCCGGTATGGCCTTGCGGCTGTGGTGATTGGAATTCATGGTATTGTAAATAATGATGAGATGATTTATTTTGTTCCGCAGCACCACTGGCATAACAAAAACTTAAAAGATGATTTACAAAATGATATTGGAATCCATGTTTATATCGAAAATAATGCTAATTTATGCTCTTTTGCTGAAAAGGTGTACAAACATCATCAATGTGAAAACTTGTTATCGATTAGTTTGTATTCCGGAATTGGGCTTGGGATCATGGTGAATGGTGAAGCTATGAAAGGGTATCACGGCTATGCAGGTGAGATTGGCCATATGATTGTCGTACCTGATGGAGTACCTTGCAGCTGTGGAAATCTCGGCTGCTGGGAGCAATATGCATCGGAGTCAAACTTTATCAAACAATTAGCTCAAAATCTGAACAAACCCAATTTAAGCTATCATGATATTCAACAATTAATCTTGGAGCAAGACCCTGTGATATCTCAGCAAATGCAGCAGTATATAAAGTATTTATCCATTGGACTTAATAATATTATCAATCTGTATAATCCAGAGATTTTAGTCATTAACAGTGAATTGTTACAACTCTATCCCAATGCTGTATCATTAATAAAATCCAATCTGAATTCCACTATTAGCCATTATTGCGAGTTGCTTGTCTCAGACCTTGGAACCCGGGCATGTGCTATGGGAGCTTGTTCCTTTGGGATTAAAAACTTTTTGGAAGTTTCAAAGATCTGTTTAACTATTAATGAGTAGATGGAAGAGAAGAGGCAGCTGTTTCAACAGCTGCCTCTTCTTTAAAACCACTCAGAATATCCTAATTCTCTTAAATGCTTAGCAGAGATGTCTAGGCAATCAAATGGGTCGCGTCCATATGTGTCATCTTGTTCAACTAAGAAATACTGCGCCCCGCTTTCAAGTCCAGCTTCTACAATTGCTTTGATATTAAGATTACCTTCTCCAAGCTCAGCAAATTCAATTGTATTCGTAAAGATATCAAAGAATTTAGACATGTCTTTAAAGTCAACGTTACTTAAATCCATCTGTCCGATACGATAATCTTTTAAGTGCAATAATGAAATCCGGCCTGCATATTGTTTAACAAACTCGACTGGATTTTCACCAGCTCTTTGGATCCAGTGAACATCAAGTTCAAAGCCAAGCTTAGATGTGTTATTTTTAATGAGGTCCAAAAGATAGACACCATCGTATTTTTGGAATTCAAGGTGATGAGTATGGTAGTATAATTCGATACCGTGATCAGCTAATTTATGTGCCATAGCTTCTGCTTTTTCAATAAATTCCATGATTTTATCTTTATGGCCCATAACGGTTAATGGCAGCATCCCGATACGCAGGAAGTTACAATCAAGCGTCTTACAATCACTCACAATTTTATCAAAATCATTCGTTAAGGTCTCACCAGGTGCACCAGGAAGCATTGGCTCTAAAGCGGCAGACATAGCAGCAATTTTAATATCAAAATCTACACTTGCTCTTCTTAATTCTGCCACATTTTCTGGAGTCATCGGAATTTGCGAAACTTCTACCGCATGATAGCCAAGTTCACTTACTTTTCTCATTGTTTCATAGGCACCTAGTTCTTCCACTTTGCCTTTTAACATCATCATTTGGACACCAATTTTACCTTTTTTCACTGCTTATCCCTCCATTTGAATTGATTGTCTTGTTTCAGAAGATTTACGTATAACATCAATCATTTGAATCGCTACTGCTGCTTCTCTAGCATGAACATAGTTGTCAGTATCCTCTTCAATACATTGATGGAATAGGTGAATTAGCTTTTTATGGCTTGCTCCATAATAAAATTTAGTACCAGGAACTTTTGCATCCTCAACTAATTCTTCTTTCTTTCCATCTTCATTTACCCTAGTTAATATACTATCCTTAATGGTAAATTTACCATTTTCTAAAATTACTTGAAGTTCCACACTTGAATTCACGGCATTTGCATTTGTAGCAAAGAATAAACCAGTGGCACCGCTTTCAAATTGCATTCGTGCAGACGCTGTGTCTTCCACTTCAATTCCGTAGTCAAGCAACTGATCCACATTACCTCGGATTGATTCAATCTTTCCGCCTAGCAATTGCATTAAATCTATTGTATGAAGGGCTTGATTGATCATCACACCGCCGCCGGCATATTTCATTTGCCCGCGCCAAGGCTTCGCGTCATAATAGGATTTTGGCCGATACCATGCAACAAGCCCCTTAATTCCCACAATCCTGCCATACTCGCCGCTCTCAACGATTTCTTGCAGCATTTCAAACGACTCATTATATCTATTTTGAAAGCAAACACAAATCTTTATATCGGGATGTTTTTGCTCCAATTCCACAAGCTCCAGTGCTTCTTTCGTATTTAACCCAAGCGGCTTTTCAAGAAATACATGGATACCTTTTTCGACACATGCCTTTGTTACAGGATTGTGCAGATAATGCGGCAGACAGATATGAACGACATTTAATGCTTCTGATTCCAACATTTCTTGATAGTCGGTATAAAAGCGTGCTTCCGGAACAATGTCTCGTGCACCTTTGTCCAAATCACAAACTGCAGTCAGTTCCACATTCGGGTTTGCTTTTATGGCTGGCAGATGGATGGCTGAAATATCTCCGAGACCAATTAATGCTGCTTTTAACATAAGCTTGTCCCCTTTTTAAAACGAACTCAGGCGCCTTATTTAGCGCCCAGAGTTCGTTTCATGTGTTTGATTACTTTCTAACCGGATATTTACCTTCTTCTACAATACGTTTATTTAATTCTTCTAAGAATAATTCCTCATCAAATGGTACTTCAACTTCTTTTCCTAACCAGCTTGACAGGTGCATGGCATTTGCTAGTCTAACCCCATTAATGCCGTCGCTGCCAGGAGCTAATAATGGTGTGCCTTCCACAATCGCAGAAGCAAAATCTTCTAATACAGCAATGTGCTGACCGCCCCAAACGCTTTCAAATTCAATTACTTCCTCAGTGAAAATATCACCTTGCCCGCCGCCCATAAAGATACTCATCACATCTTGCATGCTCATGGTTGCGCTCATTTCATTTTCAGGCTTATTTAGGCGTTTGATAGTGATTTTCTTACTATCATCAACCACGATTTTTCCTTTATCGCCATGGATTTCTAAACGGTCTGTCCCTACTACATCGTGTGTCTTAGTTACAAATACACCAGTAGCACCATTTCCATAATCAAAAACAGCCGTTACATCGTCCTCAACCACAATATCTCTTTGATAGCCAAAGTTTAATTTTGCATAAACCTTTTTCGGCATGCCGCAGATCCATTGAAGCAGATCAATTTGGTGTGGCGCTTGGTTTACAAGGACACCGCCCCCTTCTCCGCCCCAAGTTGCTCTCCATTCACTTTGATTGTAGTAGCCTTGAGGTCTCCACCAAGTAGTAATAATCCAGTTGGTACTGCGAATGCTGCCAATCTCACCATTATCAATAAGTTCTTTTAGTTTTTTATAAAGTGGATTTGTACGCTGGTTAAAGAAGATGGCAAACTTAAGTTCAGGTTTTGTTGCTGCAAAGTCGTTTAACTCTTTCACTTGTTTTGTATAAACACCAGCTGGTTTTTCCACTAATGCATGAATGTTTCTTTTTAGTGATTCGATTCCCATTTCAGGATGCAGATAATGCGGAACAGTTGTAACAACTGCATCAACATCACCACTTTCAAGCATATCGATATAATTTTCGTAGAAAGGAACACCAGGATATTTCTCTTCTGCTACTTGTTTTTTAGCAGGATCATTATCACAAATCGCACCAATCACCATGTTTTTAACTTTGCCTTCAGCGATGAAATTAGCGTACATACCACCTTCTGCACCTAATCCAATAATCCCTAATCTTACATCTGCCATAATTAAATTCCCTCGCTTTCAATTTTGTTAAGAATTTCTAATAATGCTTCATATTGAAGCTTGTAGCCGCCGGCTCCGTCTAGCCCTTTGTTGTCCTTAATAATGTCTGTTGCATTTTCAAGCTCTAAATCCTTTAATGAATCAAAAAGGACCAAATGTGGCTCAAGTGTTAAAAAGCCTTTATAGCCTGCAGTAATAAATTGAGAGAGAAGTTCGGGAATTTTCCCTTCCCCGGTTCCGCAAACAACATTTTGATTATCAGTCGTTACAGCATCTTTAATGTGGATATACACTACTTCATCTTTTAGTAAATCGTAGCATTCCTGGGTATCCTCACCACATTGTACAAAGTTCGCAAAGTCAAAAATTGCTTTAAAGGACGGTGATTTTACCTCTGTTAAAATCTCGTGACAGCGTCTAGCAATATCGCCATATATATCCTTTTCGTTTTCATGCAATAAAATGATATTGTATTTTTCAGCAATCGCGGCATATTCCTTGATCTTGCGAATGACATCATCACGATACATATCAGGGTTGTCACCCTTTGGAATATAGAAGCTGAAAATACGAATATATTTACAATCTAACAGGTTGCTAATTTGGCATAGGGTTTCAAGCATTTCCTTTTGTTTTGAGAATCCCTCTTCATCATTGATAAATACCTTACCAATTGGCGAGCCAATTGAGGAAACACCAATACCCGCTTTTTGCAAACGCGGCTGAACATTTTCTCTTATATCCTCAACTGTAAAGTCTCCAATGTTTTTCCCATCTATGCCGCGTAATGATAGATACCGCATGCCGAGGTTCGAAACAACCTCAAGCTGTATATCAAAATCAGACGAGATTTCATCTGAAAAACCAGAAATCAATAAATCTTGATTCATTTATAGGGAATCCTCCTTCTGTTTAGACATGCTGGATGAAAGTTTATTTTTTCGGTAACGAGATGGTGTTACTCCTACTTTTTCCTTAAAATAACGGCTGAAATGGGCAATACTTTCAAATCCTGCTGCACTTGATACTTCAGACAAGGTAAGATTTGGTTCCATTTCTAACAAAAACTTTACCTGATTTAGCCGGCAGCCCATTACATATTCCATCACAGTAAAACCTGTTACCTCTTTAAAAACATGTGAAGTATAATATTTGCTTAAATTAAGCTCAGTCGAAATCCGGTCTAAATTAACTTTTTCAGCATAATGGTCTTTTATCCATGAGGCAATCGCCTCGGCATGAACTTCCTTTTCAGTCTTTTTACTGGTTACATGAGCTAATTCTTGTTGGCTCATTTTATAAATTCTCAAGAGCAATTGTACTAACTCAAGCTTGACTTCAGCCTCTAACAGGTCATTCTTTATGCCTGTCCGCTGCATTTCTTCATCCTCATGTGCCAGCAATCCGGCAATTTTTTTCATCTGGCCGTCAATATACTGGCCTGATTCATTGTATCCTGTTCGTAATAGAAAATTGTTGAGCTTTTTAAATGGATCCAATAAATCAGGGATACCAAGTACAGAGGCGATTTCAGCCATCCATGCTGGTGAAAAGTGCAGCATACTCCTTGTATAAGTGCTCTCTATGTTCGGGTTCGGTTTATGCAATGTCATGCCATCTAAAAGGATAATATCACCAGGATGCAATTCATAAATCCGATTACTGATTAAATACTTACAATCCCCTCCGCAAAAGAAATAAATTTCATATTCATGATGGGAATGAAATTGAATGGAATAGGAATCTACGCCTTGGACCCTGTACAATGCTGTGATCCAGTTATTCATCATTACTTGATTCATAACACCACCCCTTCTAAGTAAGCGTTATCAAATCTTAATATAATTTTAATCCCTCTATACTTAAAAAGCATTCTCCCTAAATGCTTATTTTATAAATAAATTTGACTGATATTGCTTTTTACAATGAAATCTAAGACAACTTTTTCAAAAAAAAGAGACAAAACCAGTCCATTCATGGAAAGTTTTGTCTCTAATAAGGAAAAACATGTGAAGCTTACTCCATCCAGTTAGTATGGAATACCCCTTCCTTGTCAACACGTTGGTACGTATGTGCACCGAAATAGTCACGCTGTGCTTGCAAAAGGTTTGCAGGAAGTGTTTCCGTACGATAACTGTCATAATATGCGATTGCACTTGCAAACGATGGAACTGGAATCCCACGCTCAATGGCCACTGCAAGAACTTGACGCAGTGCAGATTGATAGCCTTCAACGATTTCCTTAAAGTATGGATCTAATAATAGATTCGCTAATTCTGAATCGCGGTCGTATGCCTCTTTAATTTTTTGTAAGAATTGTGCGCGAATGATACACCCGCCGCGGAAAATCATTGCGATATCTCCGTAGCGAAGATTCCAATCATATTCTTCAGATGCTGCACGCATTTGGGCAAAACCTTGTGCATAAGAACAAATTTTGCTCATATATAATGCTTTTCGAACGGCTTCAATTAACTCTTCTTTATTCCCATCAAATGGTTTTACAGCTGGACCATTTAACACTTGACTAGCTTTAACACGTTCTTCTTTCATTGCTGAGATAAAACGGGCAAAAACCGATTCTGTGATAATTGGAAGCGGCACACCTAAATCTAAAGCGTTTTGGCTTGTCCATTTACCGGTACCCTTTTGTCCGGCAGTATCGAGAATCAAGTCAACCATTGGTTTACCTGTTTCTTCATCCACTTTTGTAAAAATATCTGCAGTAATTTCAATTAAATAGCTGTCTAGCTCTCCCTTATTCCACTCAGCAAACACATCATGAAGTTCTTCTGTGCTTAAACCAAGGACATTCTTCAAAATAAAGTAAGCTTCACAAATTAATTGCATATCCCCATATTCAATTCCGTTATGAACCATTTTCACATAATGACCTGCACCGTTTGGTCCAATATATGTACAACATGGATCTCCTTCAACTTTTGCAGAAATCGCCTCTAAAATTGGCTTTACTAAATCATATGCTTCTTTGTTACCGCCAGGCATAATGGATGGCCCTTTTAATGCCCCTTCTTCCCCGCCGGAAACACCAGTGCCGATAAAATGGAAACCAGCATTTGCTAGTTCTTTATTACGTCTAATTGTATCTTGGAAGAAGGTATTCCCTCCATCTATTAGGATATCTCCTTCTTCAAGAAATGGTTTTAATGAATCGATCGTTCCATCTGTTGCATTACCAGCTTTAACCATTAATAAGATTTTGCGTGGTTTTTCTAATGAATTAACAAATTCTTCAACGGTACGAGCACCGACAAAGTTTTTACCTTCTGCCTCATTCTTCAAAAACGCTTCTGTTTTATCATATGAACGGTTAAAGACTGCAACCGAATAGCCGCGGCTTTCAATATTTAAAGCAAGGTTTTTCCCCATTACCGCTAGACCAACTACACCAATTTGTTGTTTTGACATATTAAATCCCTTTCCTTTCTAAAAATCAGTATGATCCTATTCTATCCTATTTTTGTTCCTAACTCCTATAATTAAACACTTATTTTACATATGTAATCAAGGAAGAGACCTCAGGTGAGCTCTCCCTTTGCGAATCAATTATCTTTCTAAAAAGAATTTTTCAGCATTAGAATAGCAAATATTCCGTACCATTTGTTCCATATGCTTCATGTTGTTCGGAGCCAAGCCATGCTCAACCCAGTCGCCTAGAATATTACAAAGTATACGGCGGAAATAGTCATGACGGGCGTAGGACAGGAAACTGCGGGAGTCCGTCAGCATACCAATAAAATGGCTAAGTACGCCAACGTTAGCATAGTCCTTCATTTGTCTTTCCATTCCATCGATATGATCTAGGAACCACCAGCCAGAACCTAGTTGAACTTTTCCAGGAATACCTTCTTCATAGAAGTTCCCCATCATACCAGCTAATACAACATTATCTTTTTGATTTAGGTTAAACAAAACTGTTCTTGGTAAGGCATTTTCCTTATCAAGCGCATCTAGGAAGCGGGACAAGCCTTCCGCCATATTCGCTTCACCAACAGAATCAAATCCTGTGTCCGGTCCAATAAGCTCTTTCATTTTTGTGTTGTTGTTTCTCATTGCGCCCATATGGAGCTGCATGACCCATTGTTTTTCAGCATACATTTTTCCTAATTCTTTTAAAACGAAAATTCGATAAGCAACGATTTCTTCGTTTGTAAGTTGCTCCCCGCTTATACGTTTATTGAAAATGGCTTCAACCTGATCCTTGGTTGTTTCCACATACTCCATTTTTTGAATATCATGATCGGAAGCACGGCCACCGTTTTCATGGAAATATTCAACCCGCTGTTTAAGTGCCGCTAAAAATCCATCGAATGAATCTGCCTTAATACCTGAAACCTCAGCTAATTTTTCAATCCAGCTAGTGAAAGTAGGACGATCAATGAATAGCGCACCATCAGGACGGAACGTTGGAGCAATAATCGTTTTAAAAGAATCGTCATTTTTTAAAAGTTGATGATATTCAAGGCTTGAAATCGGATCATCTGTTGTGCCAATAAACTTTACATTAGACTTTTCAATGAACGCTCTTGCGCTATATTCTGGTTTCTGTAACTTTTCATTACATTTATCCCAAATCTCACGCGCAGTTTCCGGACTTAGCAATGTATCAATGCCGAAATACATTTTCAATTCTGAATTGTGCCCAATGATAAACAGGATTTCCGATTAAATGAGGCATTGTTTCTGCCCAAGCTTCGAATTTCTCCCAATCAGAAGCATCACCGGTAATGTATTTTTCCGATACGCCATGCATCCGCATTGTCCGCCATTTATAATGGTCTCCCCCAAGCCATATTTGAGTAATATTTTCATATGACTTATTTTCCCATACTTCTTGAGGATTTAAGTGACAATGGAAATCAAAGATTGGTGCTTTTGATGCTGCATTTTCATATAGTTTTACGGCTGTCTCCGAATTTAACAAAAAGTGTTGGTCCATAAATGCTTTCAAAGTATTCCTCTCCTTTTTCTTCGTTAATTATTATTTACAGCAGTGACTGTAACCCCTTACAGAAACAGGATAAAATATTTTTTAAATTTAATTTTATTTAATTTGTTTATTAAACAAATTAATAATACAATTACCATATCATGATTAGTTTGCTTCGTCAATTGACAATTTATGAATTAATTTAAATATGCTAAACCATGCTTGCCATTAGCTGTTATAATAGTAGTAGATTGTTTGAAAGGGAAACGCCGATTGGCGTGTCCCTGGGATAGGATAGTATCCTTTCCTATCCGTTTAGAAATGGAGGATAAGAATGGTTACCGGTGATGCGGCTTATATAAAAAAAATTAATCGCTCCTTAATTATCCGAGAAATTGTAAAAGAAGGAATGATTTCAAGAGCAGACTTATCGAAGGTTACTGCTCTAACACGAGCAACGATCTCAGCACAAGTAGCAGACTTACTAGATGAAGGATTAATTGTCGAAACACAACTAGAGCATAATCATGTCGGCCGGAAGCCAATCATGCTATCTTTAAACGGACAAGCTGGGTATGCACTTGGAATTGACTTGGATTATGGTCAACTTATCTTTTACCCTATCTAATCTTCTAGGTCAGCCTATTTCTTCCACTACTATTGAAATAGATACTACAGACTACTATGAGATTCTGGATGAGCGGTGCATGAAAACGCGAAAGCGTTTCACGATAAATGCGAAAACGCCTATCTAGGTTTGTTGGGTTTGTGGTTATATTGGCTTACTGAACCAAGTACAGGAC